>JBEKCU010000326.1:0-4891 GCA_050014735.1 Candidatus Acidiferrales bacterium
CGGGTCGTACACATCCACGCCCTTGGCGCCGAATTCACGCGGGGAATTGATGGCAAAGGGATTCTTGGACCCTGCCTTGCAAAAATCCGCATTCCCAATTCGATTTTCCACGTTGAACCAAACGCGGCCTTTCTCGTCCATCGTGATCGGACCGGGATTGACCGGGTCGTCCCAAACCAATTCATCGGCGAAATAGAGAGAGGGCTCAACCTGGCTTCGCGGCGATGTGCGGGGCAGCTTCGGCCGGTCAGCCTCGTTCGGCAGTGGGACAGGGATCATCGCCTTTGTATTTTCAGCCGGGTCCACCTCGGCAAGCATCCCCGACGACCAGACAGCGCCAAAAATTCCGCCATTCGCGTTTACGGTAGGATTTCGCTTGTCGGTGCTGATAAGTGCGTGAAGGAATGACGCCCGCTCAGACCAATCGTATTCGGTGAGCACGACGTTGCGTTCGACTCCCTGCGGACGCGGCGGTGTGGGTGGAACCTCGCCTCTGGCAATCCTGTCTCCCCAGTCGGCATACATCGCCAAACCCTGGTCATGTCCCAAATGATTTACCGCGCCCAACATGCTCCGGCCAACCTGGCCGGATAATAGGAAATGTTCCCACGCATCCGTGCTTGACTTGAACGTGCCCAGCTTCGCGGGAATCTCGCGGGTAGACTTCTGCCCAATCATGTGGCAACCCAGGCATCCGGCCTTGAAGATATAGAGCCACTCGGCCTGGTTTTGGATCGCGGTCTTGGGCGGTGCCGGCGGATATCCGTGCGTCAAGTTAGCCGGGGCCGCTGCGGCTCCCCCAGGAAGATTGGGAAGCGGCGGGGCAGGGGGGACGTTCATTGGAAAGGCGCTCTTGGTAGGAATCTTGATCATCGAGTACCAATAGTCGGCCGGATAATACTGGGCAGCCGCGACTTGGTTTGGAGCGACAACTGCCTTCAGCGCCAGTGTCTGCCCGGGCTTTGCGTCGACGGCCTGTGAATCCACCAGTCCATAGCCTCGCACCCACACCTCGAAGTTCGCTTTGGGGAGTTCGGGCAGCAGATATTGTCCCTGATCGTTGGTGACGACGATTTTGCGGTACTTGGTTCCGAGGTCATTCGTTTCCGCGATCACCCATACGCCGGCTTCGGGACCTTTCGAACTGGTAACGACACCGCCGATGTTATCCGCGTCGACCGCGACGGTACTGGCCCCAGCTTGTGGGGTCGCGGCGGTTCGCGGTCTGGCTTCGATCCGGACAATAGCGCTGGCCGCCACCACGCCGACGCACAAAATTCCCAATCCCATGGATCGCATCATTCCGTTTGCTCGCATCGCAATTCTCCTTCAAATGACTCTAAGACGTGGCACCGCACGTTTCGGATACAGGATATTATTCCGCGAAATTTAATAGCGCTAGGGGAATAATGAGGAATTGGTAACGAACCCTCCCGAGTAGTCAATTCTCGCGGCGCTCGCAATTACCTTGTTTTGATTTTCGAAAACGTCTTGAGCTAATCGCAACGGCCAACTGGAGAGTTGGCCGTTGCGACGGATTTATGAACCTAACTTACCGTTCCTAGAAAGCGTACTTGAGTGCGAACTGAATTAAGCGCGGGTTTACCGAAGTACTCGTGATCTGCCCAAAGGTTCCCTTAGAAAAATCGACTACCGCGGGGTTATTAAACTGTGGATGATTGAACGTGTTGAAGAATTCCGACCGGAACTGGAGCGTGGCGTCTTCGCGAATGCCTCCGACTTTGGTTGTCTTGGTCAGGGACAGATCCCAGTTGAACTGTCCCGGGCCGAGAACGATACCGATCGAGGAATCGCCATACCCAGTCGATCCATCGCTGCCTACCGCCGGAATTGTGCAAAACGCCGACTTGTTGAACCAGCCCTGCCCGCCATTTGCGCCGCCCAATCGCTGTTGGACACTCCCGGCGGACGCAGCGTTTGCCGCTCCCATCCCCGCGCAATATTGTGCGCGAGAGACTTCATTTCCAGCTCCGCCGAAGCCGTAAACCGTCCCGCCCCTGGTATCGGTAACCGTCAGCGGAGTGCCGTCCTGAACGATCGTCACGCCGGAAAGCACCCAACCGCTTGCTAGTTTACCAGCGATTCCTTCGAGATGACCGGAAGGCAGATTGTAGTTGTAATTAATGGCCAGCCGCTGAGGGTGATAGAGCGGGTTCGGCCCATACTGCTGGCCATAATTGTTGGCGTCGTTACTAGTCAGGGGGGAGTAGGTGGCGAGCGATTTGCTCCATGTATATGCCGCCTGGAAACTCAGTCCATGTGAGAACTGCTTTCGTAATGTTGCCTGTAAGCTGTTGAATTTGTCGGAGCCATTTGTAGAATCCTCGATCAGCCCAGCTGGCGCGAATCCGAGATAAGGCACGCGGAGGGAAGCGTTGGCAGCAGTGTTGGTGGTGATTCCATTGATCGGATTGGCTGGACTGGCCAGTTGCGCCTGGTTAATGAGTTGGCCGCTGAGGGCTTGATGGATACCATGCGAACCCACGTAACCCAATTCCATTACCCACGAAGGAGCGAACTCATATTGAAGGTTCATGTTCCACTCATAGACCAACGGAGTCAGATAATTTTCGGCCATGGTGTAATTGGAAAGATTCGAGCTCGTTCCAGTCGCGATGTTCACCCATCGAGGTGACCATCCAAGCGTCGCGTTCGCCGGATAGGGTTGTTGGAAACTGGAATAATAATTCGCCGCTCCAGACCGTGCCAGCAACACTTGATAGGGCGAGGAAATGATATAGACATTCGCGTACTGGTTGATGCCTAACCTCTCATAGAAAGAGCCATATCCTCCGCGCAGGACTAGCTTATCGCTCTTAGTCGGCTGCCACGCAAACCCGACACGGGGAGTAAAGTCGTCAAGTGGAGTGTTGTTCCGCGTGCCGACTAAATGGTTGCTCTGAAAAAGTCCTCCCACAGTAGGCGCCGGGTCCAGCGTCGGGTTGAAATTCGCCGGGACCACGAACCCGGCCAGCGTCCCGGTTGCGGGCGTGGATCCGGGTACGGGAACTGTGTTGATCAAGCTGGGCCAGACGTTGGTGAGATTTCCATTTTGCGCGTAAATTAGGCTGCTGTATTCCCATCGCAATCCCAGGTTTATCGTCAACCGCTGACTGATCTTGATGTCGTCCTGAATGAACGCGTTTCCCGCAGGCGACCGGAAGTTCGCATAGACGCCCGACGGCGCGGAAACCGAGGAAAACGATCCTGAACTCGCAATATTGCTGGAAGCGGTGCCATTCGTGCCGCCCGGATTGCTGGGGCTACAGGACGTCCCAGGGGTACATCCCGGCAGACCGAGCAGGAAGTCCTGAAAGTTATTAAAGGTCAGTGCGCCGATCGAGTTGCCCGGCGTGTGCCAGTTAATCCGCTGGCGCTCGACTTCGCCACCAAAGCGGATCGTGTGTTTGCCGCGGTTCCACGAAGCCTGGTCGGCTGCCTCCCATCCAGTTATGTATTTATTGACAAGGGTTGAATAGAGCGTTCCGAGCGTAAATTGTCCGGTGATGAGAATCTGGTCGAGTTGGTTAATGTTTGGAACAATGGAGGGAATGTTAACCTGATTGTTTGTGAATGGGATCAGGTCCGATATGTTCGTCGAATTGCGCTGAACGGAGATGCGAGCTTCGTTCACGACGCTGTTCGTCAGAATCGTAGTCAGTTTTATGACTCCAAGCTGGCTGCCATATCGAGTGACCTCGCCGGTGTCGGGCAGGCAATTGCCCGGTGCGCCGCCCGCAGCGCCACAGTTGAATGACACTTGCGTGGGATCGGTGCTGTAGAAATATCTGGTGGACAATGTGTTCTTCGCGTTGATGATGTAATCCATGTTTCCGAGGCCCTGATGTTCTTTATACAGGGCAGGAATACTGAATGTGGCGTTCTGGCTTACGGAAGTGCAGGTGGCGCTCGCTGCGGCAGTGCAGGGCGTGGGATTGGTGACAGATCCCGATGCGCTGGGAATGTAGTAGGTACCGTCGGGGTTCTTGAGTTGCAGAAGGTTGACAGCGATAGGATTGATGTTCGATCCATTACACGCAACCTGGACTGCTCCGCCCTGGGTTTTAGCATCCGACGAGATACCGCCATCGGTTCCCTGAGGGCAAAATGTCGCGCCCAGCGACGCCGTTAATGCGGCTGTATTCGAACGATCACCGCCCGGAAAAACGGGAAGCAAACTGGGAACAGAGTACCCTTGGGACGCAATTCCATTTTTCTGCCAACTCTCCTGATACGAGGCAAAGAAAAAGAGCTTGTCTTTCTTAACCGGACCGCCGATGACCCCGCCGTATTGGTTCTGGTTCAAGATCTGTCGCGTGTTATTGGGAATTCCACCGGGCAGTGGCGGGGTTTGATTGCGGAAAAAGTCATTGGCATTGAGCGCAGTGTTGCGGAAAAACTCGAATGCGGACCCGTGAAATGAATTCGTGCCTGACTTCGTGACCACGTTCACATTGGCACCCGGTTTTCGACCGTATCCGGCATCGAACATCGAGGTCTGAATCTTAAATTCCTGGATCGCATCGGGATTCGCAACTCCAATTCCTGAGTTGCTTCCCGTATCGACAGCGCTACCATTTCCAGCGAAATTGACAATTGAGACGCCGTCCATTTGGAAGTTGTTCTGGCCAGTGCCGCTGCCGTTGACGGAGATGTCCTGCGTTCCTCTTCCGAGTGTGGAGGCATTGAAAACGCCTGTGTTAGCTCCCGCCGACAGGCCTAGAAGGTTCGTATAGTTGCGCGAGGTGAGAGGAAGATCGGCAATAGTTTTACCGACCAGCACCGTTCCAACAGTTGCGTCCGTCGTTTGAACCGCAACTTCAGCTTCGCCTTCGACGGTAATTTCCTGAGACTGAGCACCCACCTCGAG
>JBEKCU010000327.1:0-4855 GCA_050014735.1 Candidatus Acidiferrales bacterium
TATCCATCATCGCGATCTGCTGATAGCGCGTGTGAAAATCACATCCTATAATCATCATCGCTCGGCTCCTTTCCTCCGAGCCTTGGTCGTCTACAGCTACCAAGTCTACTCGCTCGAAGGGAGCCGACGCAGTTATAGGATCAGGAAAATCAAAGGCTGCGCCACCCGCCATTGGCCAACATGGTTCGGTCTCGTCAAGGAGTGCCGACCTCCAATTATCATTGGCGAACAAGTTGCGCCAGCGATTGCCCACGGCTGGCTCGACCTTGTTTTCGGCGACCTGAAAGGAATCGGTTACGCCTGCACTGCGGCCGTATTCCCGGCTTGCTGCGTCGGCGCACCGCACAAGCGGGAGCGGCTCTTTTGGGGAGCAATCCTCTTGGGGCACGCCGACATCCAGCGACCACAACGGAGCCTCCCTGCCAGAGGTGGAGAGAGGGCGGGTGGCCGTCCCTTCGCGGGGTTCGAAGGGGCGGGGTTTGTTCATTTCTCATCTGATGATCTAGATTCACACTCTTAGGACGTGTGACCCGGCCTTGGACTGAAACACACACCGCATTGCCCTCGGCATGCCGACCGATCTGGCAGGCCCAGGGAACAATGTTCAGCCCGGATTTGGCCTGAGGCAGTTTAGCTCACCGGTCACTTGGCCAGAGGATCGGGCCGGATCTGGAAGTGCGCCAGTTGGCTGGGCATCTTTCCGCCCCCCTCGGTCAGTTGAGATCCTCTCATTTGGTTCGCCGCGTATGCGCCGTGTCCCTTCCACCCGGCCTTGGGATCGTCAAGACGCGCATCCAAAAAGCGCGAGAAGAATCCCATGGGATAAGGAACCGTCATCCTGACCCATGTCTTAGTATCCTGCTGAAACACGATGAGCGAATCGGAGTTGGCTCCATCCACCACCACCGCGTTCTTGCCAAGGCCAAGAACGTTGTACCTGTCGATGAACATATAATAATTGTAGTCGGCCTTCACAGTGGGATCCGACTTGAAGGTAGGGCCCGGTATCGGATAGAAGGTCCAACCCTCATAGCATTGCTTACCCGTGAGGGACGCTGGGCCTCTTGGCGGAAGAACCTTGCACTTACTCCGGTCAAAGCTGGCCAAATGGCCCTCTCCGGTTAACGGCGTCCACACGATTCCGTTCGTGTCAATGTCAATCCCCCGGAGGTGAGACCCTCCCGGTCCGTCGCCTTTCGGGTCGTAAGGCGCTTCATACACTTCCGTCATGCATGTGGACGGGGGATTCGAACCCCGTACCATCCGGAAGAATCTTCCAGGCTCTGTATTGTGAGTGGAATACCAAACACTGCCGTCCACGGGATTAACCGCGATTCCGTAGGCGCCAGCATATTGGACTTGGCGGTCAAGGGTTGGATCCACTGGGTCGGGGTCCTGCGTGTACTTGCCGATCTTGCCGTCGCCATTGTAGTCAACCACCGCAGGACACCAGCCCTGGGACTTTTCGTCGTCGTGGGTTTTGTCCCACAACCGAGTATTGACCCAGCCAATTCCTCCCGGATCGGATTGAACCGTGAAGTAGATCGTATCGTCGCTATCGTAAGAAAAGGCGGTACGCGTTGCCTTGAAGCAAAGCCTGACGAAACCGAATTTTCCCGTTTTCGGATCGTAAACATCCACTCCCTTACCGAAGTCCTCCCGCGGGGAGTTCTTTGCGAAGATATTCTTCGATCCCGCCTTGCAAAAGTCGGCGTTATGGAGTTGATTTTCCACGTTGAACCAGACGCGTCCCTTTTCATCCATCGTGATCGGGCCAGGGTTGACGGGATCCTGCCAAACCAGCTCATCGCCAAAGTACACCGATGGCGCCAGCTGGGTCTGTGGCGAGAATAGAATCTGCTTGGGCCGCTCCGACTCGTCGGGCAATGGAATGGGAATCAGGGCCTTGGTATTCTCGACCGGATCGACCACGGCGAGCGCTCCGCCGGACCACTCCGTGCCATAAACCGGGCCATAGGCATTTACCGAAGGATCACGCTTGTCGGTGCTGATAAGGGCATGAAGGAACGATGCGCGCACCGACCAATCCCATACCGTGAGCACCACATTGCGTTCGATTCCCTGGGGACGGGGCGGAACCGGCGGCAATTCGCCGGCAGCGATCCGATCACCCCAGTTGGCATAGGTCGATAGAGTGTTCAAGCGGTTGACGCCCTGGAGCATTCCCCGGCCCACTTGGCTGGATGACAGGAATCGCCTCCAAGCATCCTCGCTCGTTTTGAAGGTGCCCAAGCTCGCCGGAATCTCGCGCGTCGACTTCAAGCCAACCTGGTGGCAAGTCCAACAGCCCTTAAATTCCATGAGCCAATCGGCTTGTGTCTCAAGGACAAGGGGACGACCAGGAGGAGTTACCGGCCCTGCAGGCGCGCCTCCGTGCGTCATCTTCGCCTGACGATTGTCGACGGGCAATGGCGGAGGTGGCGGGATGGTCATCGGGAATTGAGTCTTGGTTGGAATCGTTATCAGCGAAGCCCAATAATCGGCCGGGTAATACTGCGCCGCCGCCCTGGGATTAGGAGCAATTACTGCGGTGAGATTCAATATCTTTCCCGGCGTTGCGTCGACCGGAGGGGAATCGACCAGTCCGTACCCACGGACCCAGACCTTGTAAGTTGCGTTGGGCAGTTGGGGCAGCAGGAATTGGCCCTGATCGTTAGTGACCACAATCTTCCGGAATGTGGTCCCAAAGGTTGTTTCTGCGATCACCCAGACACCTGCTTCAGGGCCGTTGGAGCTGGTCACCACGCCGCCAATGTCGTCGGCATCCACGGACACGCTATTCGCTGCCGCCTGGGCCGCCGCCGTGCTTCGCGGCTTCGCGTCGGTCCGGACGATCCCGCAAAGCGTCAGAAGACCGCAAAAGAGGACAGCCAACGCAAGTGAACCCTTGGGCATAAATTTTCGCATGCGAATTCTCCTTATTTGTATTCGAGGCAACGCTGCAAGGGGCATCGCCGTAAGTAACGAAGTCAGCATAATCGCCAGGATCGGCCAACCGCACTTTCCGCCGTCAACTGCGTATTTTGAGCAGAACTATATGCTTGAGGCAACGTCGTGTCAAACTCAAATCAGGCACTCGAGTTGAAGCATTCAGCGTTGTCGGACGACGATGCCCGGGTCTTCCGACATGAAACTTGACACCCAGCGTAGACGATCTCATTCAACCTGTTCGCACGAGATCGCGAGAAGTCCAGCCTAGAACAATTTGATGGCGAGGGATTGAGGCGTGCTACCTACCGGTATCATCGTGATGAGGCTTTGCGTGCGGACGCGGATCACGGCGAGGTCGGCGGAGTCCTCATTTGCTACGAGGAGCAGATCACCACTTGGATCGAGAGCGCAGGGGCCCGGGTGACGGCCCGTCAGAATTGGGGGCAAAAGATGTCTTGTGGCCATTTCGATGGGCGTAACGCTATTGGCGGCAGCGTCCGACACATACACCAGAGAAGCGTTGCCTGCCATGGTTCCGTCGACGGGAGCTGAACCGATGACCATGGATTCCGAGATTTCCGTCCTCCAAGTGTCGATGATTTCCATGCCGTGCGAACTGGGCACGTTGACGTAAAGTTCTCCTCCATCCGGCTTCATCAGCAACGCGGAGGGCGTGCCTGCCATGCGCAGATTGGTGATCAATACGTTGCGGTGAAGATCGACGGCGGAGACTTCGTCTGTGCCTGCCGCGGATACAAATGCAACCGAACTGTCCGGCATAACAGCGATTTGCTCCGGATTTTTCGCTACGCCAATTGTGGCGAGCAAGTCGAGGCTCGAAGCGTCGAACACGTTCAGCGTGGAATCTTCGCGGTTGGGAACGAGTACAAATTTGCCGTCAGGAGTCACACGCGCCGGCCAGGGATGCCGGCCTGTTCGAGCGCGTCCGACAACCTGGCCCGAGCGGCAGTCAATGGCGACCAGCGTGGATGAACCGGATGCTGCAACGAAAGCGCGACGGCCATCGGGGGAAAAATCCACCGCAAAGGGCGAGGCCCCTACCGGGATGCGTGCGGAAATCCGGCCCGTCGGAGCGTCGATGACAAATGCATATCCCCCCTCTGTCGACACTCCCCAGATCTGATTCAGCGTTGGATGCGCCCGCAGACCCGAAGGGGCCGGGCCGACCGGAATCGTCGCGATATTTCCCACGCGGATCAGATCGATAACGGATACCGTGCCGTCTCCCGAATTCCCGACATACGCATAGAGACGCAGATCCGGACGCAGGAACGAGGGACGGTACTCCTTGGCAATTTCGACGGCTGCCGAAATCACAATCAAGAGCGCGACAACCAAGAGTCGATAGTTGAGACGTCGTGACATCGTGAAGCTCTAATTTTGCCATAGAGGCAGCCCAACAATTCGGATATCCTTCGACAAGCGACCGGCGACCACCGACGTCCGATCACTGGAAAGCGGTCGGTGAATTCAATCCATCTGGCTCTGTTGAAATCCTGCACGAAACAGTGGGCTCGGCATTCGGCGCAGCCCCGTTGCTGTAGCCCGCCTGTTCAGAGCCGGGAGGTTTGATTGCTGCGATCGGCGAAAGCCCCCGCCTCTGAAGAGGCGGGCTACAGCACGAAGGACGAATTTGTGAGGGTGTCAACAGCGCCAATCCATCTCATAAACTCATAAAGAGGTTCGTGGGTCTAAACGATCTTTGTGGCTTTGTGGGTCGCGGCTTCAGCCGCGAGATTCAAGAGCCCGAGACACATGGGCTTCCCTGAAGTCCTTTCGATCTCGGCTCGCCGGTTACTCGTGAAATGACGTCTGGAACCGATTCGATAAGTACATGAAGACTAGCTGGATTTAACGCGTCAGGGGCGAAAGCCCGGTTTTT
>JBEKCU010000328.1:0-4832 GCA_050014735.1 Candidatus Acidiferrales bacterium
TCGGCCCGATCCGTCCGGCTATGGGCCCGTCGCGTCAATTCCAGAAGCTCCGAATTCGTCAAAGTAATCGCGTTTCTCATGAACACGATTATAGTCTATGAATAGTTGTTACAGTCAACTAGTGTTCAGAGAGGGCCTCTTGAACGACTCCCAGGCGCTACAATTTGCGCGAAAGCACATGGAGACCTGGAATTCGCACGATCTCGACTCGATCATAGCTCTCTACTCGGATTCGATCGAGTTGATATCTCCACTCGCCGCATCGATTCGCGGACACGCGTGCGTGCGAGGGAAAAAGGACCTTCGCGAGTATTTCGCCGAAGGTCTTAAGAAATTCACGGACTTGCGATTTGAGATCGTCAACACCTACCGTTGCGAGTCCTGCGTGACGATCGTGTATCGGGCGCCGAAAGGCGGACTTGTGGCCGAAGTTCTATTTATTGGCGGTGACGGAAAGATCGAGAAGGTGTTCGCGCACTATGTTTGCGGGCTAATCGACAAGAATGCGAGTTGAACGGCGGATTTTACCTGCCGCGAACGACTTTTGCGCATCTGTCGATTCCGAGCGCGGCGACAAATCTCGCTAAGGTTTAGATCCAAAAATGCGGAGGGAACCCTCGATGCGACAGGAAATCGTGGGCCTCGGAGACTATTTCGCAGCTGTCAAGAAAACCTCCGCTCTCTCATCGGTTTTTCACAAGACCCTAATCGCCACCTGATATACTAAGCGACTACTTGAGAATCGCGCCGGGACTTGCTCAGCCGGAACGGCTCGAGAATTCAAAAACTATGGAACCTGTACAGACTCAATCGCCGCTGAATATGCCCGCGGAAGTGCTCGCGACGCTCGTCGAGATCAGTGAGGAAATCAATTCGTCACTGGACCTCGATGAAGTGCTGCGTAAAACCGCGGCGCTTGTAAAGCGTCTGATCGATTACGAGATGTTCAGTGTAATGCTGGTTGACGACAGCACGCACCGTCTCTATCACCGCTTCACCATTGGATATGGCGAAGAAGCCGGCAAGGACTGGCAAATTCCCATGGGGCACGGCCTGACGGGCACGGCGGCGGCGACGGGCCGTGCGCTTCGAGTGGCCGATGTCCGCGAAGATCCCCGGTACATCAATATCATCGACGCGGTCCGGTCGGAATTGGTGGTCCCTCTGGTGGTCAAGGGCCAATCCATTGGCGTGCTCGACATTCAAAGCACACGCGTGGATTACTTCACGCGCGATCAGCAAAGCATCCTCACGCTGATGGCGAGCCGGCTGGCTGTGGCCATCGAAAATGCGCGCTTATTTGAGCGCGTTCGCACCCAGGCAGACACGCTCTTGGTGCTGAATGAAGTGGCCCGAGAGGTGAATTCGATTCTGGTTGTCGAGGAATTGCTGCGCCGGGCCGCGGAACTGGTCAAGCGGGTGATTGACTATCAGATTCTTGGGATTTTGCTCTACGACCCCGCGACCGGAGTATTTCGCCACCGGCTGGATGTGAAATACGGCCAGAGCGCGCAGGGAAAGTTGCGAGTGATCGCCAATGAAGGAATTGTGGGCACGGCTGTTTCCACCAGTCAGCCGGTTCGCGTGCCGGACGTCACACTCGATTCACGCTATATCATGGTGAATCCCGAAACGCGGTCCGAGCTGGCGATTCCCATGATTCACAAGGGCAAAGTGACCGGCGTGCTCGATCTGGAGAGCCCGCAGACGAATTATTTCACCGAAGACCACGTGCAGACGCTTTCGATTCTGGCGGCGAATCTGGCGGTTTCGCTGGAAAATGCGCGCTTGTATGAGCAGCTCGCCCGCGACGAAGCCCGCATGGAGCGCGAACTTACGGCGGCGCAGCGTCTTCAAACCGCGCTGTTGCGCCCGGTGCCGACCGTGGATTTCGGCCTCGATATCGCAGCGCGAATTCAATCCGCCCGCGAGGTCTGTGGCGATTTGTACGATTTTCTCTCCTATGGGACGCAGCAAGTGGGCATCGCTCTGGGAGACGTTAGCGGAAAGGGCAGCGCTGCGGCTCTCTATGGCGCCGTGGCCACGGGCATCCTTCGAAGCCTCTCTCCGCATAAGCTTCAGCCGTCGGAACTTCTTCGCCAGCTCAATCAACTCGTGTGTGACCGCCGTGTCGACGGCCGATATATGACGATTTGTTTTGCCACGTGGCAAAAGAATCGGCACCGTCTTCGCATAGCGAATGCCGGCCAGTCGCAGCCGTTACTTTGGAAGGACGGCCGAGTCGAACAGATCACTCTCACGGGCTTTCCCATCGGCATTTTCGACGACGCAACGTACGAAGAATGGAGCGTACGGTTGAACCCCGGCGATATTCTTATCTTCTATTCGGATGGGATTACCGAAGCGAGCAACCGGGACGGAAAATTTTTCGGCACGGGCCGATTGCAGAACCTGTTTGCCGCCAATACGAATCTTTCTTCGGCGGATCTTGCCGACCGAATCCTTGAAGATGTTCAGGAGTTCACGCAGGGAGGCCCCATCACCGACGATCGAACCCTGGTGGTGATGAAGGTCAAGTGAGCTCGTCCTCCTCTCATTTGCGTGCGGCTTCTCCCACTCGTGTCGTCGATCCTACGAGTTATACTCCCGGATTTTCGTATCGCGGATCGCGCTTATTTTGCGGAGCCGTCGCCGTCGATGAAATCGCGGAAAAGTTGGGAACGCCCGCTTATCTCTATAGCCGCGCGAGCATTGAGCAAGCCTATCGCCGCATGAATTCGGCGTTTGGATCGCTCCCGCACACCATTTGCTACGCGGTGAAGGCAAATTCAAATCTTGGAATTCTGCGCGTGTTTGCCGAGCTTGGTAGCGGATTTGACATCGTTTCCGGCGGAGAGCTCTACCGCTTGCGCCGCGTTGGAGTGCCGGGTAACCGAATCGTCTTTTCCGGCGTGGGTAAAACGAAGGAGGAAATCCGCGAGGCGCTTCGAGCACGCATTCTCCTCTTCAACGTTGAGTCGCCGGCCGAACTCGATCTGCTCGCGTCGGAGGCATCGCGCATGCGAGTTCGAGCTTCCGCTTCGATTCGTGTGAATCCCGATGTCGAGGCCGGTGGCCACCCGCATATTTCTACCGGACACCATCGCCACAAATTCGGCATCGATTGGGATGCCGCGCGAAACCTTTATATTCAGCATAGCGATTCCCGGTGGATCGACTGGCAGGGAATCAGCGCGCACATCGGTTCACAAATCTTAACGCTTGCTCCTTACCGTCGCGCACTGGCGCGCCTGACTGGATTTGTCCGCGATCTCGGAAGAGCTGGGATCGCTCTGAAATATCTTGATTGTGGCGGCGGCCTGGGCATCCGTTACACGGCGGAAAAGCCGCCCGAGATGTCTGCCTACGCCTCCGAACTAGCTCGCGCAGTCAAGCCGCTTGGCTGCCACCTGTTGATCGAGCCGGGGCGTTCTCTAATCGGCCCGGCCGGCGTGCTGTTGATGCGCGTAATATATGCCAAGCTCAACCGTGGGAAGAATTTCGTCATTGTGGACGCGGCGATGAACGATTTCATGCGGCCCGTGCTGTACGGCGCGACGCATCCCATCACGCGCGCCCATCGAAGTTCGGGAACGCTCGCCCGCGCGGATATCGTGGGTCCCGTGTGCGAATCCGGCGATTGCTTCGCCCAGGACTGGCCCTTGGGAAAAGTGGTGTCAGGCGATCTTCTGGTTTTGTGGGGAGCCGGAGCGTACGGCTTCGTCGAGGCATCGAACTACAATTCGCGCCCGCGCCCCGTGGAAGTGCTAGTCTCCGGAAGCCGAGCTGACATTATTCGCCGCCGAGAATCCCGGGCAGACCTGGTTCGCGGGGAGTAGGAACTGAACCACAGATGAACACAGATAAACACTGATGTAAAGCCAACCCAAGAAAAGAAACATGAACAGGATCGAATAACTCTAAAACCGGGAATTTGATTTTATCAGTGTTTATCAGTGTTCATCTGTGGTTCCAATTTATCTCTCACCCCATTTCAATTTGTTGCGCAAGATCTGGAAGTACGTTTTCTTCGCGGGGCGGACAAGATATAGCTTTTCTGGAGCCTTTTGCACCACGATGTGGTCGCCTTTTTCCAGTTCAATACCTACTTGGCCGTCGAGCGTGAGAAACACGGCTTCGTCCCCGGCATGAAAATCAATTTCTATTTTCACGGAATCCGAAATCACCAGCGGACGGTTGGTCAGAGTGTGCGGGCAAATCGGCGTCACCACGAATGCCTCAACGATCGGATAAACGATGGGGCCTCCCGCTGCCAGGGAATAGGCGGTGGACCCCGTGGGAGTGGAGAGGATCAACCCGTCGGCTTTATACGTGGTCACGTAATCGCCGTCCACGTGAAGCTCCAAGTCCATGATGCGAGCCAGCGCGGCTTTATTCAGCACCGCGTCATTCAGGGCGATCTGCCGCCGGAAGATGTACCCGTCGCGGATCACTTTCGCTTCGAGCATTACGCGCTCGCTTACGCGATGCTTGTCCGTGAAAATTTCTTCGAGGATCAGATATAGCTCGTCCTGCGACACCGTGGTTAAAAAGCCCAAGCCGCCGAGATTCACCGCGAGGATTGGAACCTTGCGTGCAGCGGAAAGCCGTGCCGCTGATAGCAAAGTGCCGTCGCCGCCGAGCACAATGAGCAGGTCCGAACATCCGGGAAGTTCCTGGCGCGGCAACGTCTCTCCAGCGAGCGCGCCGAGGCATCCACCGGCCTCAGAATCGCAGACGACCTTGACGCCGTGGGCGCGCAACCACGCGATCAAAGGCGGCACGACGCGCTCGATATCCTCACGGCGCGGGCGCGCGATAATTCCGACGGT
>JBEKCU010000329.1:0-4808 GCA_050014735.1 Candidatus Acidiferrales bacterium
CGAGCCGCTGAAACCTGGAAGCCATCAAATAGGCAAACAAGACGAACGCCACGCACATGCTCACCAGATTCCAGGCGGCGGAGATGCCTTTGCCGAAGGCGGCTTCGGCCGTGCCCATGGTAGCGGCCGTGCCGATGAACTCCGACATCAGCAGCACGCCGATGACAAAAATCCCCATGTCCCGCCCGCCGGTCATGAAGCGGGAGGTCGTGCTGGTGAACTTCTTGGTCCACAGGCTCAACAGCACGGTCAGAACGACATAGGTAACGACAACCGATAACATGATCGGTACATTGTGGGCGCCCATGAAGGCAAGCCTCCTGCTTTAGCGAAACCAGGGACGATTTATCCCGGAGCCAGAGCACCCCGGTCGACGCGACCATCAGGGAGCGGCGACTTTGCATAAAACGAAACAGAAAATAGCATCCCTGGTTTTGCCGTAAATATGGCGGGGCTGAAATTCCGTGACTTAACTTCCGCCCAAGCCGGACATTGCCGCAGTGATAAGGATCACCTGCACTGGTGACCTTCTCTTAACCCGGCCGGTGGTACAAGCTTTCGCCGGATTCTCGAGCGATTTGCAAGTGCCGGATGTGGCCCCGATTCGAGCGCTCCCATCCCAACCTCGGGGCCCACGGGGTATCGGTTGGCTTGACTGCGGAAGGTGGCAGTCGGCCGCCGGGTGCGATCACATCGTCTTCGTTTGCGCGTCGGGTTGCGCGGCCGGCGGCTTTTCGGCGGCTGGAGTTTCCGGCAATTCCTTTGGTTTTTCCTCGACCTCGAGGCTCGACGATACGACGTTGTCAAAGTGCTGCCGCAGGCTCGTCAGCGGTTCAAACACATTTCTCAGGTCTCGAGACGCCGAAGGCATGATGTCCCGCGTCTCCTCTTCCAGCTTGCCAAACTCGGTCTGCAATTGTGATTTCAGGTTATCCCGGGCGTTTTTGAAGCGCGCTATCTGGCGAGCAATCTCAGGCAGCTTCTTGGGGCCGAACAGGAGCACGGCCAACAGCATGATGAACAACATGTCCGGCATAGAGAAGTCCCGCTATTTCTTAACTTCCGAATCCTTAGCTTCCGGGGTCTTGGCTTCTGGATTGCCTTCCGACAGGCCGGACTTGAAGTTGCGGATGCCTTCTCCAAGCCCTTTACCGAGTTCACCGATCTTCTTGGGACCGAAAATCAGCAAAGCAATAAACAAAATCACCAGAAGTTCCGGCAGCCCTAATTTACCAATCATGAAATACTCCCTTCGGCCGGATACCGCGCGGCAGCGTCACTAAATTACGATGAGGTACCCGTCTCTAAAATCGTAGGCTAGATAAGCGCAGAAGACAAGGACGTTACAAACTCGTGAATGCCAGGCGGCTTCTCCCGGCCAAGTTGCCGGTTGCTCCGCCCGCCTTAGCCCGCGTACGCCTCCAGCTTGCGAAAGGCGTCTTGCATCAACCGCGGAAGTTTTCCTCCTACTTCGAGTGAGCCGTCCGGATCGCCATTCACCTCCAGCAGTAGCGGCGGAACCTGCGGTGCTTGACGCAGCAAATCCATGACCTCTTTCCAGTCGATCTTGCCGTCGCCGGGCCACAGATGCGCGTCCTGATCGCCATTATTGTCGTGAACATGGGTCGAACGGATATAGGGCTTCAATGGTTCGAAGCTTGTCGCCACGCCCTCGCCCATGTGGGCATGCCCGACATCGAAACAAACGCCTACGTCCGGCATGCGGGTTACGTTGATAAAGTCGACCAGGCGGGCGGGAGTCGAGAGTTCATTGGGTATATTTTCCAGCAGGATGCGTACCCCTAGCGGCTTGGCAAACGCCCTGAGGTGTTCGATCGAGGTCATGGCGGCGTCAAACTTGTGCTCATCGAACTCTTCGCCACCGACTCCGATGTGCTGCACCAGGAACTTAAAGGGAACTTTTTCAGCAACTTCAACGGCGCGCTTGATTTCGTCCATTGCCTCGATGCCGGTCTTGCGGTCGCGGCTGGCGATGTTCAGAGCGAGTCCGCCCCGGCCCCACTCCGCATCGGCGTACATCGGCGAGTGCATGGAGTGGAATATCGCGCCATTGCCGTTGAACCACGACCCGATCTCGCGTATGTGCTGTGGACTGGTGTAGTCGAAGTGAGACTTGGCGGCGAACACTTCGATGGCCTGCGCCCCACCCCTGACGAAATTGTCCAGCAATCCCGGATGCAACCGCTCCCGGACATGCACGTAGGTCGACATCGCTCTCAACATGGTTTCCTTTTCCTTCCCGCTACGAATCAGAATGCCACGAACGGGAGCAGCTTCGCCAGTCAGAATGCCACGAACGGGAGCAGCTTCGCCAGCAACTTTAACCTTGCCGAAGCAGTTTAAAAACCGATGGCGCGACCGCCGTTGCGCCCATCGCTCGCCCCTAGCCGGTCGCCGGTGCGCGGGTCCACGGCAATGCACTCGGCATCACCCCAGTAGCCGGTCGGGTTCAATTCGTATCCGCCCTTCATCAGCAACGGCAGCGTATCCGGCGAAAATCCGAACTTTTCCAGGCGCAGCTCATCCGGCATCCATTGCTGGTGGAAGCGCGGCGCGTTGACCGCCTGCTGTATATCCAGCCCGAAGTCGATCACGCCCATGATGATATTGGCGACCGTGCTGATGATGGTCGCGCCTCCCGGTGAGCCCAGCACCAGAAACAGCCGGTCATCCTTGAGCACGATGGCCGGTGTCATCGACGAAAGCGGGCGCTGGCTGGGTCGAATGGCGTTCGCCGCGCTTTGAATCAATCCATACAGATTCGCCGCGCCGGGCTTGATGGTGAAATCGTCCATCTCGTCATTCAACAGAAACCCCAACCCAGGCACGGTCACGCGCGAGCCGAACGAATCGTTTAAGGTCGTCGTCATCGCCACGGCGTTGCCTTCCGCGTCGACCACGGAAAGGTGCGTGGTATTTCCGCCTTCATGCACGGCCGCCGGCGCCCGCGTGGAGGCCAGTTGGTCCAAGGCTTCGAACTTTGGCCGTTGCAGCCGGTCGCTGGGCGTCGCCCGTATAGGATCGATGCTCTCCCGCCAGCTGGCGGCAAACTGCTTGTCGATCAACTGCGCTACGGGGATCGGGGTAAAATCCGGGTCGCTCAGGAACTCAGCCCGGTCAAAAAAAGCGCGCCGGAAGCTCTCCGCGGTCAGGTGAATGCTCATGGCTGACCGGCTGCCCAGGGCGTGCAAGTCATAGCCCTCCAGCAGGTTGAGAGTTTCCAGCAGCGCCACTCCGCCAGACGACGGCGGCGGCGCGCTGATCACCTGATAGCCGCGGTAGGTTCCGCGCACCGCCCGTCGCTCGACCACCTTGTAGTTCGCCAGGTCATCGCCCGAGATCAGGCCTCCACCCTTCTGAATAGCCGCAGCCAGCTCGCCGGCCATGGCGCCGTGGTAGAAGTCATCCGGGTTCTGCGCAATGCGCTCCAGGGTGTGCGCCAGCTCGGGCTGACGAAAAATTTCGCCCTGCTCATAGTAGTTGCCGTCGCGCTGGAAGATGCGCTTCGACTCGGCAAACTGCGCCAGATGCTCATCGCGCAGCGCGCGCGCATCCGCATAGCGCAAGGCAAAACCGTCGCGCGCCAGCCTGATCGCCGGTTCCATCACCTGCTTCAGCGTGAGTTTGCCCCAGCGCCGCTCGGCCTCCACCAGCCCGGCCACGGAGCCGGGAACGGCGACCGCTTTGTACCCAAGCAGGCTCGCATCCGGAATGACGTTTCCCTTGGCATCCAGATACATGTCTGCCGATGCCTTGGCCGGCGCTTTCTCCCGGAAATCGAGGAAGTGGACATCGCCATTGGCCAGCCGCAGCAGCAAAAACCCGCCACCACCCAGGTTTCCCGCCGCCGGATGGACGACTGCCAAGGCGAAACCGGTAGCCACGGCCGCGTCAACCGCGTTTCCCCCGGCCCGCATCATGTCCACCCCGGTTTGCGATGCCAGCTCGTGCACACTGGCCACCATCGTCCGCCGGGCATGCACCGGACGCATGCCCTCTGCAAACGCCAGGCAACCGGCAAGTAGAAGCACTCCAAGGAGCGGGCTGAACCTGGCTCTCACTGCTTCTCCCGGAACAACAGGCGGTCGAGCCCACGGACGAGACCGGAAATTTGCATAACCTCTCGGATGGCGAGTAGAGTGCCGGAGACGTATGGGCTGGCGCCGGAACCGGCATCATGTCGAATTGACAGACGCTCGTCGGGAAGACCGAAAATCGTCTCAAATGAAATGACGTAACCGGGCAGGCGTATGGAATGAACCTGGGTGCCCGCAATGCTTGCACCGCGCGCCTGCTTCTCTCCCCGAACTTGTTCGATCGCAAGCCCTAACTGGTTGTCCCCAACCGTTGCCAACTCCTCCGCCAACTCACGAACCGTGCCGCTGGGAGCATCCGGCTTGTCGGCATGAGCGTAATCCAGCAGCTCCCACGAGGGCAGGTGGCGGGCGGCGAACAGCGCAAAATGTTTGGCCAAGGCTGCGGTAACCGAAAAATTGCCGGCCGCAACAATGCCGAGCTTACGCACTTCCGCCTCTCGCCGGATGTCTTCGTAGTCGCCCGCGCTTAGTCCCGACGTGCCGATCACGACGCGCAGGCCCCTCCGCAGCGCCTCCAGCGTTCGCTCCTTGACTGAATCCGGCTTCGTATAATCGAGCAGCACATCGGCTGGGCGCACAAGCGCATCTTGCAGCGTGACGACAATGCGAATTCCAGCCGGTGAAAGCCCCAGCGCGGTGCCGATGTCTTCGCCCGCCGTGCGGCGTGCGATCGCCCCGCTCAACTCGAAT
>JBEKCU010000330.1:0-4786 GCA_050014735.1 Candidatus Acidiferrales bacterium
CTGAATAGAAAGCTCATGCGATACATCCGGCAGTACAACAAATCGCCCCGCACGGTGAAATGGAAATATGCCAACCCATCGCGCCATATCAGTACACAATCAGTTGGTACAGGTCACTAGTACGAACCCGCCGTGGGCGCCGGAGCAGTGAGTACCGGAGCGGCACTGCTGGCCTGCTCCATGATTTTCACACTCGCGCTTGCTCCAATCCGCGTGGCGCCGGCGCAGACCATTTTTTTCAGGTCATCCAGATTGCGCACTCCGCCTGCGGCCTTCACTCCCATTTCCGAGCCCACGACTGCGCGCATCAAAGCCACGTCTTCGGCTGTGGCGCCGGCGGTGCTGAAACCAGTCGACGTCTTTACAAAATCCGCTCCTGCTTTTTTACAAGCAAGCGACCCCCGCACTTTTTCCTCGACGGTGAGCAGCGCGGTTTCCAGAATCACTTTGCAGATCGCGTGGCCTCGATGACTTGCTTCCACAACGCCCCGAATGTCCGACTGCACCACGTCGTCCTGACCGGATTTCAGAGCGCCGATGTTGATGACCATATCGATTTCCTGGGCGCCTAGCTTGATTGCTTCTTCAGCCTCATAAATTTTCACTTGGGGAAGCGTCGCTCCCAGGGGAAAACCTATCACCGTGCAAACTTTAACTTTTGTGCCGCGAAGCAATTCCGCAGCAAGAGGTACGTACCAGGGATTTATGCAGACGGAGGCAAAACCGAATCGCGCCGCTTCCTGGCATAGCTTTTTGATGTCATCGCGGGAAGCTTCGGGCTTCAGCAGCGTGTGGTCGATGATCCCGGCAAAACCGGCATCCAGTTCCACCACCGATGGGCCGCAGGAAATGCGGTCGGCTCCCGCGTCCACTACCGCCCGAGTTTTTCGCGCACATTTCTCGGCGCAGTTCAGGTCGCAGTCGGGGCAAATTTCGTCGTCGCGCTCCGGTTCGGCTACGGGCGAACCTGCGCGCGGACCGAGATAGCGCAAAACCTCTTCCGTAACCAGACGCACAACCTGTTCGAATTCACTTTGATCCAATGGTCTGGCCTTTTCCAGTCGGACGGTCACTTGCCTGCGTTTTTATTCTATCGTGGCAGGGGCGAAAACCGCCCTCGATAAACGGGCACTTCATTTCTTCGAGTGACGCTCCTCGATGCTTCGAATCTTGTCCACGCGGCGCTGGTGGCGGCCTCCCGCAAACGGAGTGGAAAGCCAAACCGCGAGGATTTCGCGCGCAGTTTCGGGCGAAATGAGCTTCGCGCCGAGCGTCAGAACGTTCGCGTCGTTGTGCTCACGGCTGTTGCGTGCCGTCGCGCGATCATAGCATAGCGCCGCGCGCACTCCGGGCACCTTGTTCGCGGCAATCGAACTGCCGATGCCCGCGCTATCGAGCACAACGCCAAGCCAGGCGGCTCCCCGCGCGACCGCATTACCCACGGCTTCGGCGAGGTCGGGATAATCCACCGCCGCCGCGCTATCTGTGCCAAGATCGAGAAATTTGTAGCCCCAGTCCCGGAGATGGGCTTTCAGTTGTTCTTTGAGTTCGAATCCGCCGTGGTCCGCGCCAATCGCCACGACCCGAGCAGATTTCTCGGCGTCCGCAGCTGCGGGGGATGCCCCTGACTGGGCTCCCGGCTCCTGCACTGAAACGACGCGGAACGCAATCCCCCGCTGATCGGCCAATTCACGCGCCAGCGGCGTGATGAGCGTATCGGTCGTAACGGGAACTTCGCCGTTCGGAGCGACTTGTTCCAGATCCGCGGCTGTTATGAGCGGTTTCATGAATACCGAGGCGCCTGCCTGGCAGCGTCGGAGTCTCGCCGGCAGTTTTTGCGCTTGGACAAAGGTAAGAACCGCCGGCGAGACTCCGACGCTACCAAAATCAGCAGCCGAAATTCCTTCCGGCACAACCCGAGTTTACGACGGAGGAAGCGAGAGCACGCACACGTCCTTCAGATTGCGGTAGCGCTCCGCATAATCGAGGCCGTACCCGACGACAAATTCATTTGGAATTTGAAATCCGATGTAGTCCGCTTTCACGTCCTTCTTGATCCGGCGTTCCGGCTTATCCAGTAGAGCGGCGATCTTCAGCGAATTCGGCTTGCGTTGCTGAAGGACGCGGAGCAAGTACCCCAGCGTGAGCCCCGTATCCAGAATGTCTTCCACCACGATCACGTTGAGGCCCTCGATGCTAGTGTCAAGGTCCTTATTGAGGCGCACTTGCCCGGAGGTCTGGCTGCCGTGACCGTAACTGGAGACAGACATGAAGTCCAGCGACACCTCGACGCGAATCTGGCGAATCAAATCAGACAGAAAAATCGCAGCGCCCTTAAGGACTCCGATCAGATGTACGCGCTGTCCCTTGTAGTCCTTTGAAATTTGAGCGCCCATCTCGCGCACGCGCTTCTGAATGGCGCTGCTGCGTAATAAGATCTTCAGATGCTCCTGTCCATGACCATGCACTGGCAACCACCTCCGACTGGGAGCGGTTACTCTAGCGCAGGGAGTGGGAAAGCTCAAGACGACATCGAGATACGCACTGGATCTCTTTGCGTGAAGCTCTAACGTGGGGGACCGTTCTAATGGCGCGGGCATCACGCTAGCCGAAGCCTACGCGAGGCCCACCTTGTATAGGGCGACCAGCTTGCTCCATGCGCGCTCGGCATCGGGTTTGTTGTAAATCGGAGCACCATTGTCATATGGCATGTCCGACACACACCACCCGTGCTTTTCTGGATAGACCTCGATTTCCGTGGGAACTTTGGCTGCGGCAAACGATTCCTTCAGCTTAACTTTCTGATCCGGCTGGCGCTGATCGTCACTCGCGGCGATCGCGAAGTACATTCGAGCCTTGATCTTCGGCGCGAGCAGATGCGGACTGTCGGGCTTGTCGGTGACCACTCCGCCACCGTGGAAGGAACCTCCCGCGCCTACGCGACTCGGGACCGCGGCTGCCGTCTTCATCACCAGCGGCCCTCCCATGCAGTAGCCTTGAGTTCCAATCTTCTTGGACGTGTTGACTTGCGATTGCGCGTCGAGGAACGCAATGAACGCTACGGCATCCTTCTCCGCTGCGCCCGGAGCATTGATCGACCCCATCAGTGGCGTCAGCTTTGCCATATCGGCCGGATTCTGAAAGTTAAAAGCGGCGGGATTGTCAAATTGCGGCGCCTTGGATATCCGATAGAAGGGATTCGGCACGAGCACAGAATAGCCTTCGGCAGCGATGCGCTTGCCGATATCGCGCATGACCGGACGCAAGCCGAACGCATCTGCCCAGATCAGCACTCCAGGATGCGCACCGGTTGCCGGATGTATGAAGGCAGCATCACAGGTACCGTCGGGCGTTTTGATCAGTACATCGGTTTCAACAATAGGCATGCCAGCGGCGGAAGCCGAACGTGTGACGGCGGCAATGCCGGCGGCCACGGATAACGCGACGAAATCGCGCCTCGACAGACCTGTGATCTCCTCATTCAGCTTCCCAGGGTCGCGCTTTTCATCCGTCATGGCTGGTCTCCTTCGATATTTAAGCAGATACTTAGAATGTATTGAAATTCCCTTCTCAAGTTTCCTCGTTGCAAAAACCTTATGCGAGCAACACCGGGGTGTCAAGCTCGGATCGTTGTCGGATGAAGGCCGTAGCCGCCGGGCGGGCAGAATTTTGGATATGATAGCTTCGCAGCAAATCCTTTAATTAAATGAATCTATGACGACCACAGGGAGTCCGAACCAGAATTGGAACGATAAGCGCGCCGTCGTGACGGGCGGCGCGGGATTCATTGGGAGCGCCCTGATCTGGGAACTCAATCGCAGGGGCTGCTCAAACATTGTGGTCGCGGACTTCTCTGCCACTGCTGAAAAACTGGCGAATCTTGCCGGGTTGAAATACTCGGAATATCTCGAGCCTTACGAGTTACTCAGCGGGCTAGGGTCTGGATCTCTTGGGAAATTCGACTTCATTTTTCATTTGGGAGCGTGCTCATCCACGACGGAAACGAACGAATCGTATCTGCGTGAAAATAATTACGAATATTCGCGGAAGCTCGCGGAATGGGCGCTGCACGAAGGCGTGCGATTTGTGTACGCTTCATCCGCCGCAACCTATGGGGATGGCAACGCTGGCATGGACGATTCCGACCCGAGCCAACTTGAGCGCCTGCGTCCTCTAAACCTCTACGGCCAATCCAAGCACTGGATGGATCTGCACGCATGGAAGGAGGGCTGGCTGGACCGCATCGTGGGACTCAAGTATTTCAACGTTTTCGGCCCGAACGAGAATCACAAAGGTGACATGCGCAGCGTGGTCTGTAAGAGCTACGCCGAACTGCTCAAAACCGGCGCGATTCACCTTTTCAAAAGCTATCGCCCACAATATAGCGACGGCGAACAGGAGCGCGATTTCCTGTACGTTAAGGATGCGGTTGGAATGACTCTGCACCTGGCCGAGAATCCCTGGGCGAATGGAATTTTCAATATCGGTTCGGGTAGGAAACACACCTGGAATCAACTGGCTCGGGCTGTTTTCGCCGCGCTCGGCCGCGAGCCTCGAATTGAATATATAGAAATGCCGGAATCGATCCGAGAAAAATATCAATATTCGACGCAGGCGGATATAAGCAAGTTGCTCGCCACCGGATACTGCCACCCAATCACGTCAGTTAACGACGCGGTAATGGATTACGTGGTGAACTACCTGGCGCCTGGCCGAACGCTTGGAAGCGTGAACGCGGGGAGTCAGGAGGCATCTCAGCGGCCTCGGTTAAGCTAGCGGTACGTCA
>JBEKCU010000331.1:0-4783 GCA_050014735.1 Candidatus Acidiferrales bacterium
ATTCAGGCTGATTCTGATAAACTTTTACGGGGAATTGACAATGGAAAATGCATTGCCAGCTTTGAAACAGAAATTAAACGATATCGCCCAATTGAAATCCGCCCTGGCCGTTCTCAATTGGGATAAAGACGTCTTCATGCCGCCGAAGGGGAGCGGCCCGCGCGCCGCCATGCTGGGATACCTTGCGGGCGAACTGCACGAAAAGTTGTTGTCACCCGAATTTCGCGATGCATTGCGCGAGGCCAAAGTCTCCGCGGACAGAAACGAATTGGCGGCGGGCGACCGCGCGATTGTGCGCGAAGTCTGGCGAGACGTTAGCCGCGAAGAGAAATTGCCCGTTGAATTCGTCAAGGAGCTTACGCAAGTTACTTCCGAGGCGTACCACGTCTGGATGGATGCTCGAAAGGAAAAGGATTTCAAGCTCTTCGCTCCGCACCTTACGAAGATCGTGGAACTGAAGCGCCGCGAAGCCAATCTGGTAGGTTTTACGCAGTCCCCGTATGACGCCTTGCTCGATACGTTCGAACCCTATGCGACCACCGATGAGATTGCCACCGCCCTCGGGGATCTAAAGAATTTTCTCGCGCCCTTCCTGGTTAAAATCAAGAACTCGAAGGCCAAAGTCTCGCCCGAGGCAATCGCGGGCGACTTCGACGTGGAGAAGCAGAAATTATTTTGTGAGCTGGCTGCGCGACAGATCGGTTACGATTTCGCTGCGGGGCGGCTGGACGTCAGCGCGCACCCGTTCAGCACCAGTTTTCATCCACTGGACTCGCGCATCACCACTCGCTACAACCGCTCCGAATTCATGCAAGCCTTCGGCGGCGTAATTCACGAAACGGGACACGCTCTTTACGAACAGGGTCTGCCCGCCGCCTATTTCGGCACCCCGCTCGCCGAAGCGGTGTCGCTCGGCATCCACGAATCGCAATCCCGCCTTTGGGAAAATCTAGTGGGCAAGAGCCGCTCGTTTTGGACTTATTTTTATCCGCGACTGCAACACGAGTTTCCGACCCCGCTGCGGAACGTTTCGCTCGATAGCTTTTACCGGGCAATCAATACGGTGCGGCCATCGTTCATCCGCGTGGAAGCCGATGAAGTCACATACAATCTTCACATCATATTGCGGTTTGAGATCGAGACGGGACTGATCGATGGCAACATCGCGGTCGAGGAACTTCCCCGCGTTTGGAATTCCAAGATGAAGGAACTGCTTGGACTCGATGTGCCGGACGATTCGTTGGGCGTACTCCAGGACGTTCACTGGTCGGGCGGAATGATCGGCTACTTTCCCACCTATTCGCTGGGAAATCTTTATTCGGCGCAGTTTTTCGCCGCCGCCAAACGCGCGATTCCCTCGCTGGATGACGAAATGGCGAGAGGCGAGTTCGGCCAACTGCTCAAATGGCTGCGCGAAAACATTCACGCGCATGGGAAATTTTATTCCGCGCAGGAGCTTGCCAAAAACGCGACCGGCGAGAAGCTGAACAGCAGATATTTTGTCGACTACATATCGAAAAAATACGGCGAGATTTACGAATTGTAGTCGTCGGGTCCACTGCAGGCACGGCATGCCGTGCCCCTACGACTCCGACACCCCGACGAAATGCTTCGATATCGATTGAATTCGCGAGCGATCGTCGTTGAATTCCTGAAAATCCACGTTAGAAAACGGCGAGAGGATTGACTGGCGATCCAGTGCCGCCTTCTACCGGTATCGGCGCAAACGTCAGCATGAACTCGTAACGTTTCAGACGCCTCGCGGTCAAAACAGCCTGTTCCATGTCTAGATTTTCGATGATGTTTACGCCCATCCAATTCAACACCGCAATGTGGATCGGGTTGGCGACAATTCCGTGGTCGGGTCCCCATCCCGGCCGGGGATTCCAGTCAATATTGAAATCGTGACCGATGAACGACACTTCCCGTTCGTGAATCCACGGGACGACGTCCGCATAGTATCCGGCGACTTGCCCAGGCACCGGGCCTTTTTCCGCCCTTCGCTTCCAGCGCCCGGTATAGAGCAAAATAATGTCTCCCGGTCCCGCCTTCACTCCTGATTTCTTTTCCCACGCTTCCAGGTCCGCGCGAGTAATCGGCGTGCCGGGCTCGATCCAATCGACGCCTTTCAGTTGCGGAATGTCGTAGATGACGCCACGGGTCACGATGCCGTCCCTCCAAACCATGACGCCGTCTTTCTTGCAGCCGGTCTCGGGAGTGATGTTGTCAGCCACCGAAAAACCGTTATACATCTTTCCATCGGCAAAGAAATGGCAGAACGAATCCATGTGGGACAACGCCAAGCCGTGGTAGCTGACCTGATAGTTGTCCGTCGTACCCGTCGCGGATATTCCGTTGGTCGTGCGATGGAAAACCGCGCTTGCCGGGACTTCCGCGTCGGCCTGTTGCGGCACGGGATGAGCCAGAGACACGACCAGTCCGGCCTTCACCAGCTTTGCCGCGTTGAGAATTTTCTGGGCCGTGATCAGATTGGTCATTCCGCGCTGGTCGTCCGCGCCCCAACGGCCCCAGGTCTTGAATTGGTCCTTCCAGCTCAGGTACTGCTCCGGCGTAACGCTGCCCGAAGTATTCGTCTGGCCTGTGGCGATTCTCTGAGAAATTCCCAGCAACCAACCCAGAAATGCACCGCTCATCGCCAAAAGTATGAGATACCGCTTCATGACTCCCTCCGCTTCGAACTCTGGATTTGCCGCAAATCCCTGTGAATCGATCAGGATTCCGGTGACGCCGGCGCTACCGGAAGCGAATATCCCCCCGCACCGATCGACTAAGAATCAGCCGTCGGCAATCTTTCCTCCCAATTGCATTTCCCCGCGGATGATAGTATCTAATTCTATCGAGGAGCGTACATGAAAACACTTCTGAGGATCGTTGGAGCGGTTGTCATCTGCCTGGTCGTGCTGCTTGTCGTGTTGAGAATTACCGGACTTAACCCTCACGACAGAACGCCAGGGCTTTGGCTTACAGGAAATGAGGTGACGACTCCAGTCGCCGACTGGTCGTTTACCGATCAAGTTCCCACCATAAAGGTTCAGACCCAATCGTGGTACGGGCTGCCGCATTCGGTAACGACGAATTGCCTTTCCTACAACGGCCAGCTCTATCTGACGTCGGTCTATCCCGCGGGAACCACCCGTGCCTGGGACGAAAACGTGAAGCGTAACCCGCACGTGCGCGTCAAGATTGCCGGGAATCTCTATGACGGCAATGCGGTGATGGTCACCGATCCGGCCGAACGCGAAGCCGTCCTCCAGGCCCGGTCGAAGAAATATCCCAAACTGAAAACGCCGGAGAATTCGACGGTCAACATCTTCCACATCGTTGGGTGACCTGGGTATCGGATGAAAATCGCCATTACCGGCGCCAATAGCGCTGTCGGCCAAGCTATCCTGCGGAGTAAGCAGAAACAGAACGACACGCTGTTTGTCGCCGCGGTTCGTTCAAATCGCGCCGCCGAACAGCTTCGATCACGGCCAGGGAACGCGGACTCTGTCGTTCAAATTTCGTACGACGATCCAGCCAGTCTCGATGCAGCTTTCCGCGAAGTCTCCGCGGTGATCCACGTCGCCGGAATTCTCGTCGAGACACCGGACTCAACCTACGAAAAGGCAAACGTTGCATCGACTCGCGCTGTCGTCAATGCCGCGAAGCAAAACGGCGTGCAGAAAATCGTCCTGGTCAGTGCGAACGGGGCCAATGAGACATCGTCCAATCGCTATTACCGCACCAAAGGCCAGGCAGAGGCCCTCGTGCGCGCGTCAGGCTTGCCTTTTACCGTGTTGCGTGCACCGCTCTTGCTCGGTCCCGGTACCGCGGGTTCGGAGACACTCGAGCGTCATCTGAAACACGGCAAGGCCAAACTAATTGGTGGCGGCCGAAATTTTCAGCAACCCCTCCACGTGGATGACCTTGCGCACGCTGCGATTTTGGCTGCTTCGCAACCATCCGTTGCTAATACTCTCACATTGGATCTGGTCGGACCTGTCTCTCTGCCGGACCGCGAACTCGTCGAGCGAGCTGCGCGGCTGCTGGGACGGCAAGTTCGCATCGGCTCAATTCCGAAACCTCTGCTATCTTTAATGCTGGGCATTCGCCGGCTCACGGGCAGCAAAGGATTCTCGCGAGACGCTCTCGACGTAATCACGGCGGACACGCGCCTCGATCCCCTGCCGGCCGCGACGCAACTCGGAATTCAACTCACGGGAATCGACGAAATGATTAAGGACAGCGTAGGCCAAGGATGACGAAATGACCGAAGTGAACTCAACCGCCGGCAGCCCAACGGCCAGCGCCCCGCACGCCACAACCGCCAAGAAACCCAAGCCGTGGCAGCGGTTTTTGCCATTTCTCGTTACGGCTGCATGCTTCGCTTACCTTTACACGCGCCTCAATCATGCCGCTCAGGCTGAGGGAAGCGGATTGCTTTCCTATCTTGCAAAAAGTTTTGAAAATGTCAGTTGGACTCGCTGGCTCGCTCTGATGATCCCCTACTGCTTCCTTTATCTCCTGATTGACAGCCTTGTCGTCTGGAGCGTCATCAACTGGTTCAACACAAAAATCCGCTACTTCGATATCTTGCCCATTCGAGCCAGCGCGTACATCCTTTCCTTGGTAAACGAGCAAGTCAGCAAAGGCGCGATCGCACTGTATCTGAATCGTCGCGACGGAGTGCCGGGGTGGGAAGTTGGCTCCAGCATGCTCTTCCTCATGTTTTGCGAGTTTTACAGCCTGATTCTATGGGGAACCATCGGCGTGATCGGGC
>JBEKCU010000332.1:0-4781 GCA_050014735.1 Candidatus Acidiferrales bacterium
CTGGCTCCACAATTTCCGCCGACTTGTCAGCCGCTGGGAATATCACGAAGCCAATTTCCTCGGCATGCTCCAACTCGGCTGCCTCATTATCCTGCTGAGGCATTTATGAGATGGCTTCTAGCTTAAATATTAAAAGCCCTTAACACAAAGAACACAGAGGGCACAGTGACGAACCGGCATAGCCCGATAGGTTTGCGAGAGCTGATCCCTAAACCCCGACTCTTCCTAAAACCGCGAAGGTTCGGGCACCCGGTGTCGGCAGAAGTCAAAAGAAGACAGGCTAAAGCCTGTTCTACTGGTCGCCGCCGCGCAACACTCAACTAGAGAGCGAATTCCTAAAACGCTGCCGCGCCGGCTTCGGCTACGGCGTGGTCCTGATCGCCGGAACCGCCGCTTACGCCGATTGCTCCTACGACCTTGCCGTCTTTCTTCAAGGGAATGCCGCCTGCGAAGATCATGATTTTCCCGTCGTTGGAGGCGTGGATCCCGAAGAATTGGCCGCCGGATTGCGCATGGCTCGCCAAATCTTTTGTGGGGATGTCGAAAGCGCGCGACGTGTAGGCCTTTTTCATGGAAATATCGATGCTTCCGATCCAGGCGCTGTCCATGCGGACGTGCGCCACGATGTTGCCGCCTTCGTCGGCCACGGCGATGTTCATGGGCTGGCCGATTTCTTTTGCTTTCTTTTCAGCCGCCGCGATGATGCGGCGCGCGTCTTCCAGTTTCACTGCTGACATGTATTCCTCCCGAGTGTGGATGATCGCAAATGCGCTGCCGTGGTTCAAGAGTCTCGTTGGCTGGCCTTTAGCGGCACACGCTTCGCAGTTTGCGGGAAAAACCGCTTTGTCATTTTGAGCGAAGCGAAGAATCTCTCGTCGGCTTAAGTCCAGGAAAAGACAGATTTGGATCTCTCTTCGATTGGACATCCAAGAGAGATTCCTCGGCACGCAACCTGCCTCGGAATGACAGTTTTTGAGTTTTTTCGTAAGGTATTCAGCCTATGTAAATTACACCTGGGCAAGAATTAAACCACACGGGCTGTGCTACTAAAACCGATGGAAATACGGTCGTCCAGCGCGTGGAACGACGCCTAAGAGCTAACCGTAGAGGCTTCAGCAAGATCGGAAAGTTCCAGGCGCAAGTTTCCTGGGTTCGATGCGTAGCCAAGTCCATTTTCCAAGTCAATAATTCCGGCGCGAATCAAGCGCTCGATCTCACCGTCGAAGTGCTGCATCCCCTCGGTACTGCCATCGCGCATGGCGTCGACAAGTGTTTTGCCCTCTCCTTCCCCCTTTTCCACGTATTCGCGGGTGCGCATCGTGGACTTCAGGATCTCGATGGCGGCGATTCGGCCGGTCCCGTCTTTTCGCGCAATTAAACGCTGTGAAATGATGAATCGGAAAGCCTTCGCGATGCGGCTGCGAATCGCCTGCTGGTCGGAGAGAGGAAACACGCCAATGATCCGTTCGACTGTCTTCGAGGCGTCGATGGTGTGCAGGGTGGAAAAAACGAGGTGACCGGTCTCGGCTGCTTCCAGGGCAATTTCGATTGTTTCCTTATCGCGCATTTCCCCGACAAGTATCACTTTGGGAGCCTGTCGCAATGCAGCACGCAGCGCCATAGCGAAACTGGGCGTGTCGCTGTGAAGCTCTCGCTGATGGATCGTCGATTTTTTGTGCGAGTGAAGGAATTCGATGGGATCTTCGATCGTAAGGATGTGATAAGCCTTTTCTTCATTGATTTTGTTCAAGATAGCCGCTAGCGTGGAAGACTTTCCAGATCCGGTCGGGCCCGTCACAAGCACGATGCCGTTACGCAACTGTACGATTTCCCCCAACTGAGCAGGCAAGTTAAGAGTCGCAAAATCGGGAATGGTTTGGGGAATGACACGCATCACGATCGCGTAGCTGCCGCGCTGCCGAAAGATATTGACCCGGAATCGGGCCAATCCCGGGAGGCTATAGGAAAGGTCCGCCGATCCTTCCTTTTCCAGCTTCTCCGCCACGAGTTCGTTCTTTCCGACTAGGTCCAGTGCAATCCTGCGTGTGGCTTCCGGCATCAATTTGCCCACTCCGGCGATGTTGACCTCCTTTAGTTGGCCGGAAAGCTCCACCTGGGGAGCGCGGCCAGGAGAAAAGATCAAATCGCTGATCTGTTTCGATACTTGCAGCATCGTGGCAACGATCGCCGCCGTGGATACCTTGGGCGCGGGCGGAACGTCGGCCGGGCGATCTAACACGGCGCTCGAATTCTTGGGCGGTTGGGCGGTAAGCGAATCCATATATCTCCTGGCTGTACGCTAATTTCGGCTGAGTTTATCGATACACCTGAAGTCGTCTGCCCGTCCCGGAATACCAACTAGGCTTTTCGAGTACGCGATTTTGTGGAAGCCTTAATCTCCTCTTCGGTGGCATGCCGGGCGATTGCCTCGATTCCAATGAATTCCACGCCAATGCCGATACCATCTAGGCAATAGCGGACTTCGCCACGAGTCTGAACTTCCACATTCGATTGCGTCAAGCGAAATCGGAGATATACGACGGCTCCTTCGGCAAAATGTGTCGAAGTGTTCACGAACGTCCCGTGTAAACTGGTGTCGGGAGGGCGGATAGGGATTTCACTGCGCACGCCTTCGTACGTCATATGCAGTTCCGTCAACTGCTGTATACGCGGCTCTCGTCGCGGGGCGCTGAATTCCTTTGACTTCGAGGCTTTTTTCACGAGGAAAGAACTCCGTCGGAGACGTCCATGGATGATTTTGAACGAACGTCTGAATTCGCTGCCTCCACCATCGCCCCGCAAAAAGAACAAAAATGAAACGATGCAAGCAATTCGTGCCCGCATTTGTGACATGGTGTGGGAGCGGAGACTTCGATCGGGACGACGCGGAGAATCTCTTCCAAGGTCGTTACGCCCATTTGCAGTTTCTCCAGGGCATCTTCCTGCATCGGACGCATTCCATTGGCCCGCGCGGTGCTTCGGATGAGGTCCGGTTTGAACGTTCCGCGCAGAATTTCACGGATCGACTCATCGACGATGAGCAGTTCGTAAATTCCCACACGTCCTTTGTACCCTGTTCGATCGCAAATTGAACATCCGGCAGCGGAAGCAATCCGATCGGGAAAATGCATCCATCCCGTTTCGGCGAGGCGTTTTGCATATTCCGGAGTCACTTGCTTGAATGTGTGGCAGACGCACAGTTTTCGGACCAGTCGCTGGGCAAGAATGCCAGAAACCGAAGACGCGATCAGGTACTCGGGAATGCCTAAATCAATCAGCCGCACAACGGCGGAGACGCTGTCGTTGGTATGCAACGTGGAGAGGACCAAGTGACCCGTTTGCGCTGCCTTCACGGCAATTTCGGCGGTTTCCAGGTCGCGTATCTCTCCGATCATAATGACATTTGGGTCTTGCCGGAGTATCGAGCGCAGACAACTCGCAAACGTGAGGCCTGCCTTCTTGTTCACATGGACCTGATTGATTCCCGCCAGATTGTATTCGACTGGATCTTCGACCGTAACGATGTTTACCTCCGGTTTGCGCAGGACATTCAGGGCAGAATACAGGGTTGAGCTTTTGCCCGCCCCAGTCGGACCGGTAACCAGCAACATTCCTTGCGGCAAAGCAAGCAGGCGCGACATCTTTCCGGAAATACTTGCGGGAAATCCCAGTTCTGAAAACTTCATGAGCGGCGCCGAAGCTTCCAGCAACCGCATCACAATTTTTTCGCCGTATTGGGTGGGCAGCGTCGATACTCGCAAATCCACCCTGCGCCCGCCTACAGCAACCGTAAAACGTCCATCCTGCGGGGCGCGTCGTTCGCCGATGTCCATGTCTGCAAGAATCTTGATGCGCGAAATCAGCGAGTTTTGGATACCCCGGGGGGCGCTTTCCAGTTCGCGCAGGACTCCATCGACTCGGATACGAATGACCGTGGCGGTGGCTTGGGGTTCGATATGGATATCGCTCGCTTGCTTGTCCATCGCTTTCTGAATAATTTCCGAAACCAGGCGAACGGCAGGGGTCCTCTTGTGATGAAGTTCGGCTTGTATTGCTTCAATCGCCTCTCGATTGGCCTGCCGGGAGCTGGTCGAGATAAATTCCATCACGTCGTCCGCATCCAAGACGTCGGATTCCGCAACGGGGCCTGCCTGGCCAGTCCTGGTCAAAATGCCGGCGCCACCGTAATTTCGTGCGATTGCCACCAGAATTTCGGAGCGAAACGCAAACCGGGGAGAAATGTCCGCGCCAGTTGCGAATCGGAGTTCGTCGATGGTCGCTACGTTTTGCGGCTCCGCCATCGCGACCAGAACTCGTGATTCCTCCGTCCGCACCGGCAACACGGCTAGTCGCACGGCGGTTAACTTGGGTATGAGCTTGAGAAGGGACGGCTCGCACTGAACCGTGGAGCAATCCAGATATGGAACGCGACATACCTCTTCGAGAGCCTCGATCAAGGTGGCCCTGTCGACTAAGCCGCGGTCGAGGATCAGTTCACCAAGGCGAATTCCCCCTTGCTCCTCGAACAATTGCTGAAGACTCTCCGCGGAGAGCATTCCGCGGTCTTGTAACACATCCCCAAGCCGCTTCCGCTTCATGAAATATCCCCCATGGAAATATGGGCACGTACCCTTCCAAATGGAAAAATCGCGAGAGCTGTAATTCATACAGAATCAGCACGTTTCAAGATCCGCGATGTCTTCGAAATGTGCGCTTGTTCCAAAACGGTATTCCGTGCCTTTTCTTTCGAGTTGCGACGGTGCCTCACTCCCGACAATGGC
>JBEKCU010000333.1:0-4748 GCA_050014735.1 Candidatus Acidiferrales bacterium
CCTCGGCGCGTGCCGTATCGCGACGATCAGGCCATTTCTGCGCAGCCTTCACATAAAACTCCTGGAGGACCTGAAAGCTTATCCTCCCCTGGCCGGTCTTCCATAGTTCTGTCCGCCACGCCAGCGCCGCCGATTGTTTCTTGGGGTCCGCCAGGTCGAGCGCATAGAGGAAGACATTTGTGTCAACGAAGATTGTCGCGGTCATGGGCCTCCTCGCGCGAAAGGTGTCGCCCCTCCTTTTTCGGAAACGGTTTGCGCGCCAGGGCGCTGCGCATCGCGCGCTCATAACTATTCGTTTCGATCATGCGTTCTTTCAGAATTGCGCCGAGCAGGCGCGAAACGCTCGTTTCATTTTTAGCCGCCTCGATGCGCGCCCAGCGCGCAACGTTCTCCTCCAGCGTGATTGTGACATTTCGCAGTTTCGTTTTCATGACACTATGTTAGTGTAACACGAACATAGTGTCAAGATAGGGAAGTGAGTCGCTTTAGAGGATGCCTGGGGCTTGCACGCGGAGGCAACACCAGGCGCGTTGCTTCAAAAAAAATGTTGAATAACGCTGCGCCGACCAACACCCACAGGAGGTTCACCCACAGAGTTGTCGCATCCTTGTGGGCTAGCGTTCTCCATCTCCACAGGCAGGCGACTCCAAAATATACGATTGTGCCCAATAGGAAATTCCTGACGAAAATCTTGCGCTGGCGAATGACTAGCATGACCACGAGTGCAACGTATGCAAATAGCACGAGGACAGTTGCACCGATACCGATGTAGTTAAACAGTTCCTTATCGGAGCGAAAACTAAGCAGCCCGAACGCGGCACACAGAAGCATCCCACCTAAAATCACTCGTGGACCGCGCACACCTGAGGAAAACCAAGATGGCGATTCGTCCATGCTCATTCGCCCTCCAACCGTAGGTCATCAGTTCCATCGGTGTCGATAGATGACCTGCTATGTCGCACCTTCAAACTAGGGCATTACTAGAAGCTACACTAACGAACACCCTAACATTGGGCATCCTTATCATAAGTCATGACTCGAACGGCATATTCCGTGCCCACACTGGCACTCTAACCTTCTGCGTGATCGCAACTGAGCCCGAGATATAGCGCCCGTTTCTAGTTCACTTTATTGCGCGATTGACTAAGCAGATTCACAAACAGACGAAACGCGCCGGCGTTGCCCTCGGGCAACTGGCGCGAGAAGGAAAGGCCGGTATAGATGTACGTCCCCTTGCCGGTATGGGTCCAGACGAGGCTGCCCAGCACGTCTTTTTCTCCGGGATCGTGCATTGCGAGGACCGTGTGATACTGCGGGTCCCACTTTTCCCAGAAATACAGGCCGCGCTCCTGCACCCAGCCGTCGAAGTCGTGTGCTTCGATTTTATTCGGGAAATTGAGGAGCGGGCTGGCTGGATCGGTGAACGTAACGGCTGCATTTTCGTCAGTGACACGCGGGCCGGGACCCATTGTTGCGGGGAATGGTGCGGGCTTGAGCGGGTCCCAGATGTTGGGGCGTTCGTCCTGCACGACGAGCGTGCCGCCATTGGCTGCATACTCGAGCAGGCGCGCGTTTGAAGCGACGACATCGAGGCGTAATTCATACGCGCGCAGGCCGAGCACGATGGCATCGAAATGGCTGAGATCGCCAAACGCGAGGGCATTTGGGTCGAGCATATCGACCTCGATGCCCAAGCGGCGCAGCGATTCCGGGATGTCGTCGTTGTCCGCGGCAATGTAGCCAACACGGAGATGATCCGGCACCTGGATGGCGAATGCGTGCACCGGGACTGCAGTGGGAGCGCTCCAAAGATAGGTGGGGAGGGAAGCCAACGGCTCAAGCGAGGTTTCAAATGTTTCCTCGCCGCGCTTTGCGTACGGTTTCAGCACATAATTTCCCGCCGCGATATTTGCAGGCGGCATCACTGTCAGATGGACAAGGCGGTCGCCCGCGCCGGAAAATTCAACAGTTTCGGGCGACGGCGCTTTCCAGCCGGCAGGCACTTCCACTCCTACGGTGACTTTCGAAGCGGTTTGCGCAAACGAGTGCACGCGCGCGAAGATGTCGAACTGTTTGGGCTCGCGCGTCTTGACGACCACAAACTGTTCCGGCTCCGGAGTCAGGGCGACGGGCGGAACGATGCGCAGGGGGTAGTTCAGCACACTAACAGTGGTCGAGTGGAGGCTCTGTACCGGGACAGGGAAATCGAACGCGTAGCCCTCAACCTCAACGTGGGTCCGCGCAGTGACCAGCGGCGGTGGAAACGGATAGAGGAAGTCGCCGGGAGTGTGCGGCATCTGCGCTCCGGCGGGCACCAAAACGCTGAAATCGGTGGCGCCGTCTTTTTCTTCCTGCTTCGTGATGCTCCACCCGGACGGCATCGCCAAGAACGGCTTCGAAAACGTGGCCGGCGCATCGGGTCGATGGTACACCTCGGCACGGACGGTGAAACCTTCGCCGGCAACGAGTTCAGCGCGGTCGGAGTTCGAAACGATTTTAATCGCAGCGGCATCGGCAAGAGCGTGATTGATGCGTTCGCGGACCTGGCCGAGTTCCCACGAGGCATTGGCCGCCCGCGCGTCCGTGGAATGCTGTATCTGGCCTTCGAGCGACGCAATCTGCTTGGCCGCCTCCGCGATGCAGCGGACAGCAACGGGCCAGTCAAGTTTTTCGGCTGCGATTCGCGCTTGGTCGAGAGCGTGATCGGCTGCCGCAAGCGGTTGCTCGGCAGGTACGGGAATCACGCTCGCAAGCGACGTGATCGACTGAGAAAAATCGGATGGCGAAGGCTGGCCGCCGGCAGCGCGCTTCAGGCCATACGGGCGGCGAACGAATGGGGAGTTTAGGTTAGTCGTCACGCCTTGCGAACGATGATGGGCGTAACCCTCCAAGGAGATATCGCGGTAGCTGCGGCCCCAAATGGGTGAGATATCGTCGGCAGGCACAACCCAGGAGCCGGTGTAATCGACTTTTTCGTTCGGCTGGGTGGCGCGCACGGGATCGAGAATCATTTGAGCCCGCCACGGTTTCAGCCCTTCGGCAATCTGATCGGGATATTTTGTTGGGTCGGCGGCGGCCTCAACTGCGATCGGCGTTTGGTAGCCTGAATCCTGATGATTGCCGTGTCCGGTTTTTTGTCCGCCCCAGCCGTTCACCACGATATTTGGGCGCACCGTGCGAATCACTCGCACCATGTCTTCGAGCTCAAGGCCTTGCCATTTTTCGCGCGTCTCTTCGAGCGTTTTTGAGAATCCAAAATCGGTGACGCGCGTGAAATAAAGCCGCGGCCCCTCGACATTCATCGCGGCGGAAAGCTCCGAGCTTCGCAGGATGCCGAGTTGAGCGCCTTGTTCGGGGCCGATGGCGTTCTGGCCGCCTTCTCCGCGGTTCAGCGTGAGCAGCGTGGTATCTGTGCCCAGTGCGTGTGGCAGATATGTGAGCAGCGTGGAAGCTTCATCGTCAGGATGCGCAACGATGAACACGACGCGCGTCACCACGCGCGCTTTCTGAATCGATTCAAGCGTGTCGGCTATGCTCTGGCCGCGCCCCGGTGCCTGTTCTTGCTGTGCGAAAACCCGAGTGACGACGTTCGTCACGACCGGCTGCGCAATGACGGACATCCCCACGAGCACGGGAACCAGCGCGAGTTTTAGCCAGCGTTTCATCGGTGAACCTCCCCGAGCGGCGTCGGGGCGAACGGCCAAATGCGCCGGTAGCGCGCCTGAACCATATACGTGACGATGCCCAGGGCGATCACGCCTAACCCTCCCAGGGCAAATTCCCAACCAGTGTAATAAAACAGCGCTGCCCAACCCAATATCGACAGCACAGCGGGCCATGGATAGAGCCACATTTTAAACGGAAGCCTCTCGGAAGGCCAGCGCTGGTGCAGAATCATGACCCCCACGCCCTGGCTGATGAACTGAACGATAATTCGCACGGCGATGATCGCCTTGATGACGCTGGACAGACGGAACAAAACGCTGAATGCGAGCGAGACTCCGCCCAGGAAAAGCAGCGAGACGTTCGGAAAATGTTTGGTGGGATGAACGCGCGCGAAGACCGGGAAGAAATTGCCGTCCTCGGCGGCGGCAAAGGGAACGCGGGAATAACTCAACAGTGTGGTGAACAGCGACGCAAACGCGATCCACAAGATCATGATAGTGGCAAACGTCGCGGCGCGGGCGCCATAGAGCCGCTCGACAAACGTGCTCACAATATATTGCGAATTCTGCGCCTCGCGCCAAGGCAGCACGCCCAGAATGCTCGTTTGCATCGCGAGATACAGCACGGCGATTCCGGCGATCGAAATCAGGATCGCGCGGGGAATGTTACGCTCCGGCTGCCGGATCTCCGCGCCCAGATTGCAGATGTGGTAGTAGCCCAGATACGTGTAAATCGTGTTCACGGTCGCCGAACCGAGTCCCGCGAAAAACAGCCACGACCAATTAAACGCCCCCGGCGGAAAATCAAACGCCAGCTTCGCCGAAAAATGCGTGGCACCGCCCCAGATCATCCAGAGCATCGTGCCCACAACGCCCACCCAAAGGAATTTCGAGATCAGGCCGACCGCTGTGATCCTGCGATACAAAAGTACAATCAGGAAAATCACCAGCGCCGCGGAAATTGCTTTCTGCTGATATTTTCCAAGCGGAACCAGATAGGTGAGGTATTGCGAAAATCCAATCGCACCCGAAGCCACCACGAGCGGCGCCTGAATCAGCGTCTGCCAGATGTACAGGAACGAC
>JBEKCU010000334.1:0-4699 GCA_050014735.1 Candidatus Acidiferrales bacterium
GAACGCACGGCGATTATAAAGCGACGTCAAATCGTCGGAGAGGGCGAGGGATCGCAGTTCCCTGTCCATAATCGCCTGCCTGATCGCGCACAAAACTGTCCTGTGAAGCGTATCTTGAAGCATTTCCGTGCTGGACGCGCCCGACTTCAGTGCGTTTGCGATTTTATCCAATTCCTGCAAAATCCGGGCAAGATCGTCGTCTTGTGACAACAGCATGGAGGCGAGCGCTTCGTCGACCGATTTCCTTGAATTGCCGTTGCGGCGATCCGGGAGCAAAGCACTCTCGTCCGCCCCGTGTTTGTGTCCCGCTTTTCGGCGATTCGCTTTATCGGAGACTTGGCGGCGCTGGCCTACGATCGTGCTGTTCGCTTCCGCGTTGGTTAGGTTTCGGCGCATTCGATTGACACTCGATTTCGCATGACCTGTGCCACTCCGGGCGGTCGAAACGATTCTGGTACCGGACGCGCGGGAGACCAATAAGGTGAAGCCTGTAAATCGCCTGGCAACTCTACGCATCCTATTATCTTAATCGACACAAAGCGTGCCGGAACACCGTCCCGACTAATCTATTGAAGTGCTGAGTTCCCCCAACAGTCCAACAATGCGGACTCTCCCATTTCAACGTGAACATAGCCTCGAAAATCAGCGCGCCGCAAGAATTGTTTCCTAAGCAGGTCTCGCAGTACTGTCAGCGAGAAGGGAAACTGCGTCCGAATTTCTTCAACGACGGTATGGATTGCAGTTCGCGGAAAATTACGACCGACTGACGCTGGAAGAACTGATCTTCGTTGTATTTGACACTGTTTTCAGTTCCAACTTACGGATTCGTGCCTGCTTGCGAACCCCCAGCGCTTCATCGATAGATTTAACCTACGTGCGGCTAATTTTGACCTATCGCGCAAGATCCGGCAGGTTTCTTATGGAAACATAAATGGCAAAACCGCCCAGTGTCCATAATGCAATCCGCTTCATGGTTGCCCCTTTTTTGGCAAGTCACCGACCTGATTATGAATTTTTCAGACGGCAATACAATCCACGGAATGCTGTAGGTCCCTCGTTGAACGCATCGAGTAAGTTCAAGGCAATCGATAATCAATGGCAATTAGGGAAGCAGGTAAAAAGTTCGTGCCTCCGGCGAATATTTTCTAAAGCCTTTCATTTTTAAAGGTTCGGCTCCTAGGGTATGGGCTGGTTTTATCTGCCGGGGCACTATTCACCGTGAGATCTAAAAAAGGAACGACGGACCAGAGCTCGATAAAGAGGAGGCTATCATGAACGAAGGCCGTGAACCGTTTGTTCATATTCTCCTGTTTCGCTGCCCGCGCTGCGCTGCTCCAATATCCTTGGCAGCGCCAACCGAAGAACGCAATTTGGAGGAGACCGACGCTCGATCGTTTGAAATCCAATGCTCATGTGGTTGGTCTGGATTCCAATCAGGATTGGACGCCAAGAGGCACTGGGCGGAACCTTGGCGTTGAACCAACTCCTGACGACCCCGTCGATAAAACGGGGGCCAGCTTCACAGCCAAAAGAGCGAGGCACTGGTGGCCTGATTGAATTTGTCTTTGCGTTGGACGTAGTCCTGCGCGAAATCTGCCTAGTCTGACGGGCGTTGCTGTTTGAACCATAATTAAAGCAGGATACATGAAATCTGGTATTCTAGTTTTAAGATAAGAGAGTAGCATGTCGGTTTTGCAAAGGTCGGTGGGCGGGGACGGTGGCGTTCGGGGTTCTCCCACGCAACGTCCAAGACTCTCGCAGCTTAAGAACTGATGGCCAAATTGTGTTAGGAATGTACGGTCAAGTTAAACAGGATAAGGTGAAGAACGTGCGGTTGCTAATCGTCGATGACCATGAAATTTTCAGGCGGGGACTTCGAGCTCTGCTTGAGCCATACTCTGAATGGCAAATTTGCGGCGAAGCGGTGGACGGTTTCGATGCGGTAAAACAGTGCAAACTCCTCAAGCCAGATGTTGTTGTAATGGATGTCAGCATGCCAGGATTGAATGGTCTGGAGGCGGCACGGCTCATATTGAACGAAACACCCGGCATTCATATTGTGATAATTACCCAACACGATTCTCCTCAGATCCGATCAGCGGCGCGGGAGGCCGGGGCCGAGGCATTTGTTACTAAATCGGCGGTCGGGAGTGAACTGGTCTCCGCCATCAGAACTCGCACACGACATTCCACGAATTAGGCCAGGCAGAAGCGAACGCGTGGAATGCATGGCGTGAATTTGGGATCGCTTTCAATTCGACTCCCTATCACGAAGATTCCACGTAGCGATCATCACTAGAATGGTTCCGAAGACTATTAAGACACTGACAGCCCTGTGCCGACTCAAAGAGTTATCCATGCAAAACCTCAACGATCGAAGATAAATTCCAAAATATTGAGGGTGCAAACGGAATACCAAAACAGAAACAATCTTAGATGCTGGACCTAAACGAGTTAGGTTTTACCCGGATTTGAAGAGCACCTGACAACGAGTAAATAGTACGGCATGCCGAAACTTGCTTTAGGCGGTGTAAACCCATTCCGCGAATTGGATAGCGTAGCGATCGGTGCAGGCGCCGCGAAAACACTGGATCGGTCATGTCGGCCAGCCTGCGAATCGGATTACCCGGATGGCGTGTTCACGCCTCGACGATCTGATTTCGCACCGCGTAGCGTACAAGTTGACTTACAGAGTGAATTTCAAGCTTACGCATAATATTTGCTCGATGGGTTTCCGACGTTTTCACACTGATTCCTAACTCGACAGCCACTTCCTTGCTGCTCTTGCCCTCTGATAAAAGTTGAACGATCTCCCGCTCGCGGGGAGTAAGCCGGTCGCGGACGGTCTTTGCTATGTCAGAAATGACGACATTTGAACGGATACTGCCTAGCATTAGTTCCGTGGCGCACGACGTGAAAAATGGCTTGTGAACCGCCAGGGCTTCGACGGCGGCTACCAGATTGCGATCCGAATCTGACTTTACGATGTAACCTTTCGCCCCAGCCTCGATGATTTCACGAACGAGTTGGTCGCTCTGATGCACGGACAAAATGAGCATTTCGGTGTTTGGTGAAACCTTCTTGATTTTCCGCGCGGCTTCGATACCATTCAATCCGGGCATACTGATATCCATAATTGCGATGTCTGGACGCAACTTTTCAGCGACCGCAACCGCTTCCCTTCCGGTGTGCGCTTCAGCGCAAATGTTCCAGCCGGGATGGGCCTCCAAAAGCATTTTTAGTCCGCGGCGCACTAAATCGTGGTCATCAGCTACAAGAATTCGTAGTGTTCCCATCGTTATCCTCGACTTTTAGAGTTGATTACGACCGCTGAGTTTGTCCACAACGGCATTATTTTCCTCAATTTGTGTTCCTGAGTCCCAGATACCCATTCATTTCAACCGACACTAGACTCCACACCATTTTATAAATCAGTTGAGAACGATTGTGGCATACACCATTCAATGTATTTCACGAGAATCCGCACTGTATTCACGAATTCCAGTTCTGCTAGGGTGAACCTCCTGCCGAGCGACGCACTCCAATACGGTGACGTCCCATTTTCATCGGGTGGCTGCCGGTGTGGGGAAAAGTGCAGCGCGCGTAACCAGTCCGATCCCGCTAAGAACGCCCACGAACACGTGGAATACTTTCCAGTAAACGTCGAGTATTGTTCCGCACTTCCCCTGCTAAAAGCCCGAATTCGGTCACAAAACCGCTGTTGTGAGGGATTAGGCACGCACGTTTGTCGATTGTCCTGCCGTCACAATCCTGATTCGTAGACATTTATATATTCGTTATATGGTAATCGCCGTCGAGGGCAACGAACCAGCGAACTAGCGAGTGCGATGCGATCACTCTGAACTTCCGTACGCGTACGGTCACTGACGTCTGGTCGAAGTGTGATTAAGTGAGGATGATGCCCGAAGTGGGCATTTGCGGTTGTGTTCATTCAGTGGATGGGTAAACACTTCGGAGCGGGCGCTCACAGTACCGCTAAGGCCAACCTCCTCCGCGATTGGGCAAAAGGTGAGTGCCACTCCGTCAGGCCATTGACGGTTCCGTACCTGAGGGTCTTGCGGTCAGCGGCTTCGCAATTTACCGGTTGCCGGACAGTTTTGCTTGAGCCATTCCCACCCAGCGAGTTTGTCCGGTTTCCGAACAAGCCGCCCTGCGCTTGATCTAACGGGAGACGCGGTTTCTAGTGGTTATACGCCAGCGGTCGATGATCGTTGCTCTAGCGGCAAGAGAAGGACGGCGGGATGGTTGTGATTGAATGGTCAGCGATGGAATATCCCCAGCAGCCGAAGTGATTTAGGCAAAACAGTGGAGGGCCACGTAACAACTGGAGACATGCATAGGACCATAGTCGTTGACCGTGATTCGATACAGGAGCAAAGTTCAACTCGAAGAAGATGCGATAACAATACCCCCGCACCCCGGGGCCGAATATGAACCCCACTCGGCCTCGGCTTAATTTTAAGATTTCCCGCATCACGGTAAGATGAATTCACGGGACTTGGCTTCTAAATGGATGGAGGATCGCACTGGTCAGCGGGATCAACGCTTCTACTTCGTTAGAAGCCATCTCATAAATGCCTCAGCAGGATAATGAGGCAGCCGAGTTGGAGCATGCCGAGGAAATTGGCTTCGTGATATTCCCAGCGGCTGACAAGTCGGCGGAAATTGTGGAGCCAGG
>JBEKCU010000335.1:0-4697 GCA_050014735.1 Candidatus Acidiferrales bacterium
ATGAAAAGACTCACTAAATTCCGTGACCGCTGGTCTCAAACTCGTTGACACGCGCCGCAGAGGTAGAAGTGCTGACTCCGGATTCCTGGCCGGAAATCCCCGGGTGCGCGGTGGCCGCCAATCCAATCGAGGTGGCGTTTAAGACACTTATCAAAACTAAATTGGAATCATTATTTTCAGCTTGTTACCATAAGTCGTCTTCTTGTGCGACTGTGAAGACGGAGAGCAGAATGCTTGCCACCGCATTAGATTTTCCGAGGGCGCGATGAGAAGCAAGTATGTCGTATTCTTGACATGCCTCCTGCTCTTCGCCACTGCCGTCGACACAATTCCGGATCCTCCCGCGATCAAACCGGCGAGCAGCCCGATTTCTAGAATTTTTGCCCTTCATGCTCACGTCCCCTCGAAGCTCCTGGAAAAAAAATGGCGTGTCGTGTCGAATTTGACTCGGCGCGATCGAATGAATTGGTTTTTCTTTCGGTCAGCTGCCGAGAAGAATGAAAAAATAATATGTCCCGTGCCTCTTGTGCGACACGCAGCAGATTCATCTCCGCCCGTCCTTTCTTGAAACGTCAAGAATCTTAGCAGCCGAACACGAGGGAATTTCAGCTCCAAGTGACGTTCAGGCTTGTTTCATGGGGCCATAATTCAGACTTTCGTGCCAGGAGGCACAATCATGAGGAAATACATCGTCATCTGTAGCTATTGGCTGGGTACCATTTGTGCCGTGCTAGGTCTATTCGCGCGAAGCCTCGATGTTTTCGGCGTGAATTTTATCGATTTCAATACCAGGGGAGGTGGCATTGGATACCACAGCCTCATGGATGGGACACTTTTCTTCTATGCGATTTCGATCGGCAATGCGGGCTATGAATGGCTCATGTCACAAGAACCCGCTGGCACTGTAGCGCAACAACCTGACCAGCGAACTCCCAACGCCCACGCCACCCAGGATACACCGTAGAAAATTGGAAGGTAAGCCAGCTCGAGATAGACTCGCAATATCATAGCCGTCGTGATCGAAGCTCGAAAAATCGCGAGGGCGCATTTCGTGCGTCCTCGCCTTCGCTTCTTCGCCGAATCCCCGCTTGTTACGCCGATTAGTTGAATCTTAGGGCTCCCTATGGACCAAGGTTTATAGCGGAATGTGGGGTCTGGAACGAATACGGGAACGTTAAGTTGAGTTTTTGCACCTCCGCGCCACCTTAGCCGCCCACCGCGTTCGCCTAGTCTGCGTCTTGCTCGCCAATCTAAGCGAAGTTTTGGCTGGCACCTCACCCGCCATGCCACGCGTTTGCGGATTTACTTCTTGCGATGGAATATGAGCGGATTGCCGCGGGGGGAGTGGAACGCCCATCGCCATCGCGCTCTTCACAATGAACGCAAAAGATGCGCCACCCGAAAATTCAAACCCGCAGTAAAGACGGCGCTACCCGCCACTGGCGTTCGAGACCAACGCCACAATTAATGATGAATCCGCCAGGCACGGATGAGCGATGGCACATTGGCACGATCTCCGGTTTGCATATCTGAAGATTCACGCGGCCGTTTGGAATCTGCTGTTCGATAGAGCGACACCGATGCCGTGACGAGAAACCATCTCACAGACTTGACTCTTGAATTCGGGCTGTCCCGCAATTTACTATATGCGTCATCTGAGGACACTCTGAAGCAGAACCTTCTTACACACAATTTACAGTTGCGAGGAACGGCAACGAACTTGATTCCGTCTCATGGACGGGTCTCCAAAATGTCGATCCCAGGCTGTTGTCCTCGAGCAAAGCGAAAGACTTCGATTTGACGGCGACGCAATAACAGGAGGGAAGTTTCCATGTCCATCACGGAAAAGAAAACTGTGCTGCAAGAGCGTCTCACGCTGACTCTTGGCATTGCGGCAATGTTCTTGTGCTTTTCTCTGCCATCGTTGGCCCAGGCTCCCGTTCGCGGGACCATCACCGGGACGGTAACCGCGGATCAAGGCAAGGTGATCGGTTTCCGCGTTGCCGCGCACAATTTAGACCGCAGGCTTTGGTACACGGTCTTTACCGATAAAGGCCGCTTTACGGTCCCACAAGCTCTTCCGGGGCGATACGAGGTGATGGTGAACGAACCCGGCTTCAATACCCCGACGGTGCAGTTGCGGCTAGGCCCCGGCGAAAGCAAGACCGCCGATCTTGCGCTGAAGAATATCGGGGAGGAAGCGTGGCAGGCCGAAAATGGAGACGGCAATTTGGACCACAGAAATACCACAAATCCTACGACCGCGGTTAAGCCAGGCAGCGCGCGCGCGGGCAACGGAAAAGTCGAATACGTCAATAATTTGGAGGAAATGTTTCCGCCCGGTCCGGGATTAGACCTGCTCAAGGAAAACTGCACTGGCTGCCACGGCGCCGGGTTCGGCTCCAAGCACTACACCAAGGAGGGGTTTATCCAGGGCATCGAGCGGGCGACGGAGACAGGTCCCGGCTATAACGAATACGCCATGGCGCTGGGCAGAACACCCATTACTAAGAGCCAAAAAGAGTTGATGGCTGATTACCTGGTCAAGTATTTCGGACCCGGATTGCCGGACAGGGTGCTCCGGGTGGATCCTCTGGTGCCGGATGAAAGCGTCGTTTCGAAGCAGATTTACGTCTCCTACGATGTTCCCGAGGACCTCCCGTTTGCTCCCGGCGCGGAGCTGCTGGGCGCTGACATGGTCGATGGGATATTTCCTCAAGAGCCCGTTCCGTATGCCGTCCACCATTTGCAGGAAGTGTTTATTTCTCCGGCGGACGGGAACGTATGGATCAGTTGCGGCAGCTGTAATTCCTTGCTTCGGCTGAACCCAATCGACCCGGATGCCTCCGAGCGCTGGAAGAATTATCCAATTAAAGGCGCGAACCATGTGCAGCCGAGCGGGATCGGCATCGATAAGCAAGGCATAGTCTATTGGCCAGAATTGAGGGGCGGGATGCTCGGCGAATTGGATCCGGCGAGCGGGAAGCAGACCCGGCACCCCCTGCCTCAACAGGTAGGTGCTATCCACGAAGCCGTGGTCGATAAGGACGGCAATATCGGCTTCGGCCTGATCTGGGGAGCGGAGTTCGGCAGGATGGAAGCCAAGACACACAGGATTCACATGTATCCCACGCCAACGCCCGATAACGGCATCTACGGGCTCGTGTTCGACCAGCGCGGCAATATGTGGGGAGCCGGCTGGGAAAAGGGAACCATCAACAAGTGGGACGTGGAGACGGAAGCGGTGAAGGAATATAAGGTACCGAATTCCTGGGGAATGCTCCGCCGCATTAGCGTGGACTCGAAAGGCATCGTCTGGGCCGGGGAATATAACACCGGGATTCTGGCGAGGTTCGATCCCGCTTCGGAGAAGCTCACCGAATACAAGATTCCTCTAAATGGGGCCAATCCCTACGATACGTGGGCGGATCGATCCGATAATATCTGGATCGGCGATCAGCCTCACAGCTCGTTGATCAAGTTCGAACCAAACTCAGGCAAGTTCACCTTCTATCTAATGCCTCAACCGCACCAGAGCGTCCCCAAATTCCAGGTGGCGGACGATAATACGATCTGGTTTGGAACCAGAGGCAAGAAGCTCGCCGTCGTGGTGCACTTCTATCCCGATGGCTATACGGCCAAGGCTCCGCCACTACCTTGATAGTGGTGGGGGCTGACGGTAAACACACACCCTAAGTCAAAAGCCCCAGCCTTCAAAAACCGAAGACTGGGGCACCCCAACTTCTAGTTCAAAGGCCGGGCCACGCGCCCGATAGACTCCTGGAAAATTGCCGATTCATCGAAGAGTCTTTCTACGATGGCAAGGGGCCATCTGACAGACAGAGATCACCACCGAAAAACCCGCACCCTTCACAAAGAACGTGAAGGATGCGCCACCCGAAAATTTAAAGTCACTCAAAGGCTGGCCCACCCGCCCAACTTCTGGTTCAAAGGTCGCGCGACTGCCAGTACTGATCCGACATTTCTTCTGGTTACGGTGAGCGTCTAGCGGGTACACTCGTCGGCATGAATCAGCTCTTCTACGGCGACAACCTCGACGTTCTGCGGCGATATATCAAAGACGAAACGGTTGACCTCGTCTACCTCGACCCGCCATTCAAATCGAATCAGGATTACAACGTCCTGTTTGCAGAGAAAGACGGAACGGGCGCGGCTTCTCAATTCAAGGCGTTCGAAGACACATGGGAATGGAATCAACTTGCGGCAGGAGTCTACGAAGAATTAGTTGAGAGTGGCGGCAGAGTTTCGGATGTCATGCAGGCGTTCCGGCGCTTTCTCGGTACGAACGACATGCTTGCGTACCTGACGATGATGGCTCCTCGCCTTGTTGAATTGCGCCGGGTGCTGAAAGCAAAAGGCAGCATATATTTGCACTGTGATCCAACAGCAAGCCACTATCTGAAGCTCCTGATGGACGCAGTGTTTGGCCCAAGCTGCTTTCGGTCTGAAATAGTTTGGAAACGGAGTAGCGCTCACAGTGACACGAAGCAGGGCCGTCGTCAGCACGGTCGAATCCATGATGTGCTTCTCTTCTACACCAAGACCGACGTTTGGATTTGGAATCCTCAGTACACGCCCTATGACGAAGAATATGTCAGACAGTTCTACCGGCACGTCGAACCCGGAACGAATAGGGTTTATCGACTTGGAGATTTGACGGGCCCGGGCGGTGCAGC
>JBEKCU010000336.1:0-4689 GCA_050014735.1 Candidatus Acidiferrales bacterium
TGTCGCTTGGGGAAGTCCAGCGCTGCAACGCGTCGCGGATGAAGTCTTGCCAGGAAGCGGCCCGGCCGATGTAGCCCCTTACATCCGGCGAATGGCAAGAGATGTCAGGTTGCCTCCTGAGCGAATCGGCCAGCACCGTCTGCTCCTGGGGACTGCGGAGGACGGGCAGCCGTTGACGCTCGCCGTTCGCGGCCGCAATCTCCTCGTTGTCGGGAATCCTCAATCCGGCAAGTCCTGGGTGGCCGGTTTGGCGTGCGAACAACTCATCCTCCAGGGGTACTCTGTGTGCGTGATCGATCCCGAGGGCGATTACCGCACGCTGGAATCGCTGCCAGGCGTGGTCGTTTTTGGCGGCGACGATCCGCCACCCGAACTTCCCGATCTGACTCGCGTGATTCGCCACCCGGATATGAGCGTCGTGATCGATCTGTCCCACGCCGAGCGCAAAGAGAAAATCGACTACATGAACTCTCTCCTGCCGATGCTGGCAGCGATCAGGAGAACCACCGGCTTGCCGCATCGGATCGTGATCGACGAAGCGCACTATTTCTTGCACGAACCGAACGTGCGAGATCTTCTGGATCTCACCTTGGGCGCGTATACGCTCGTGACCTACCGCCTGTCAGACTTGCATCCCGACCTGCGCAAGGCTATCGAAATCGTTATCGCCAAGCGAACAACCGAGCCGCGCGAAGTGCAAATGCTGCTGGAATTACCCGGTGCAAAAGAAATTGCCCCACAATGGAAATCAGGCCTGGCTTCGTTAGGAATGGATCAGGCCATCCTGCTTCCACTGATCGACGATCCGGCCGGGAAATTGCGAAAGTTTACGCTCTTCCCCCGTTTAACGTCGCACGTCCGGCACAAGGCCAAGTACCTCGATGTGCAACTTCTCAGGGAGCAGGGATTTGTCTTCACCGGCAACGGCACGGTCTTCGGCGCTCCGGCCCGGACGTTAAAGGAGTTCATCTCGCAATTGACAGCCGAGCCTTCCGACGTCATTGCCGGACATGCACGTCGGGGTGATTTTTCACGCTGGATCGCGGACGTGTTTCGCGATCACGTCCTGGCATCCGAAGTGAGAAAGCTAGAACAGCGATTCCGCCTCGGCCATATCAATAACATTTCCGATTCGCTCGCGAAGTCGATACAGGAACGCTACGAACTATAGGGGATATGCATAACGAGGCACGGGCTTCGAGCCTGTGTGACAACTCGGAAATCTTTGTGGGTCGTGGCTTTAGCTACGAAATAAGCCCCGCAAAATCAGTGCGACTTCAGCCGCTGTCGTTCTAATTTTGCAGTTCTCACACAAGCTCTTCAAGCCTGTCTGGGTCCAGATTTTGCAATTACGAAAATTGCACAGGCTGAAACCTGCGCTGCTTGACCAGCCTAAACATTGGAAGATCGGACTTTTACTTCGCTTTTCGATGTGTCTCCGCTAGGTTCCGGCCGCAAACCACCGACTTGGCGAGCCTGCATACGCCCGAAGTACCGTCTTCGAATTTTGTACAGATCCATAGCCGACCGGAAAAAATCCCTTAGCCGTACCTTGGACCCCGGGACGTCTCGCCAGCTATATAGGGGAAATTCGTAAATAAATTTCTTCTTCGCTTCGGAATCGACTGCGGACAATTTTAGAAACCGCGCAATCAGTTCAACATCAAAAATCCATCGCGAGCAAAATGGCTGCGTCAGCACCTGTTCCAGATGTGGGGTAACACGAAAGAGCTTTGCTCCACACTGCGTATCGTAAACTTCCAAACCGAGCACGAGAGCCGCGCAGGTTGCAAAAGCGCGCCCCAAATAATGCCGGCTGGCCCGTCGCTCGATATTCCGCCCCAATAACTTCACACGCGACCCGAAAACGACGTCAATTTCCGGATCGGATAGCAGCACGGCTCGGAGGTCTCCAATGGCGCTCAGGGGCGTCGCCAGGTCGGCATCCCAGAACCCCACACAGCTAGCGCCATTCCGAATCGCGCACAACAAGCCACTTCTGACCGCCTCGCCTTTTCCGGAGTTTTTTTCTAGATCGAGAACGCTGATTTGGTTCGGCATCTCCTTCTGTAATTCCTGCAATACCCGGAGGGTGGAGTCGGTACTTCCATCGTTTACGTACAACAGCGACACGTCTGGAGATTGAGCTAGATAGTCTCTGAACTCACCAACCTTAAGCCGGTCAGCTTCGTTGTAGCACGGGATAACGATGGTGCAAGTTGCCATGATCCTGTAAGGCTCCTCCCGACAGGCTAACTGCAGAGTATCAGGAGCGGTCCCGCATGGTTTCTGGGAGAAAACCGCTCAGAATGCCCGATGAGCTAAGGAAAGTATCTCACGGTACCGGCATCTGGCGATTGTGTTTTCACGGCGGATGCGCGTGCAAGATCGAAGACGCTTCCCTTGCTCTTGCGACGCGTCGAGATTTTCCAAAGCTTGACGCGCATTTCCTTTACTGATAGTCGCGCCTAGTCAAGGATGCGAAAGTTGCGAGGATATCAAACACAAATCACGGCCAGCGACTTCACCTAGGAGATCAAAACGAAGGAAACCGCCTAATAGTTTGGTGCCGGAGGAGGGAGTCGAACCCACACGGCCTTGCGACCAACGGATTTTGAGGTGTATGCGTCTGCTTGTAACTTATGGCTAATATACATACTTAAATTATGGATATGTGAAAGTGTGTAAGAGACTGTGTAAGTCTTTGATGCATATTGGTTATTTCACTTCGTCGGGCAAGCATCGCTGGCAAGGCGCAAAAGCACAAGCTCAACATGGCCGTTGTTGCCGTCGCGGTCAAAACCGAAGCGCGTTTTGAAAGCGGCGGAATCGAGTTTCAGCGCGGCGAATAATTGATCTCCTCCCTGCCCTCTGTACCAGCCGGTAATGCAATTCATGCGCGTTGAGCGGCCAGCCACGCCTTCGGTGAATGCCAGCATTGAGGTGGCGCCGGCGACATAGGCTTGCTGTTCATTTTGCGGACGCTGCAGAAAGGTGGCGATCGGGATGGCCTGGGACGATTGCGGGAGCAGAATCACAGCCAGGAACAGGGCCACAAGCAAGCGATGCATAGGAGCCTCCGGACGACCGGCCCCGGCATTGTATACCCGGCGGTTCGCACGTCATAGCCTCGCGCAGGCGGTGACATGGCCGCACAGGCCCGGTCACTCCTGAACCAATCATTCCGTGGCCGCCCCGTCCATCGGTGCGATTTCTGGTTTGCCGTGTTTGGCGAACAGGTCATTCAGGGCTTCGGCGAGGAGATCCTGAATCGTGGTATCGCGGTCAGCGGCCAGGATGCGTAGCTGCTTCTTCACCGCCGGATGAAAATAACCGGTGACGTTGCTCTTTCCCTCCCTGCTCGGCCGAAAGTGAGGGTCTTTCGGCTTTGCGGGTGATGCATTGTCCTGCTGTGTTACGGGCTGTGCCGGAGAAGTCTCGTTACGCGGCTTAAGCGCTTGCCGCAGGTCTGGTCTTTTTGCCATGTTTGCTTTCCTTCGATTGGTGGGCGGTTTTTGAGTTCAGGAGTTCACACGTGAACTTGTAAATCTGTTTTATTTCGCGAGCCCCCTCCCCGCTCGGCTCGTATTCCTGCGCGCTCAGCCCAAGAACATCGGCGTGGGTGAACGCGACGCGGTTGCCTAGCGCGAACGGATAGACAGGTATCGTCATGCTGCGGATCGCGTCTTCCGCCTGTTCGCGTTGTGCCCCGCGCGGCGGAACGCCGTTGAGGACAGCCGCCACTTTCGCTTTGGTTCGTGCGGCGCGAATAAGGCTGATCGTGGCCTCGATGGTTTCCGTGTCTTTGATGGTTGGCCTGCACGGAATTAGTATCAGGTCCGCCGCCTCCGCTGCCGCGATGGCTGACTGCTCCAGACGCGCCGGGGTATCGATCAGAACGAGATCGGCGCCGTTCTCGCGGGCCTTGGACAGGACGGTATGCAGGCGTGCGGGCTGAACCGAGATAATCACCGGGTCGCCGCTGCGCCGGTCGCCCCATTTGCAGGCGCTCGCCTGCGGGTCGAGATCAATGACCGCGACGGACTGGTTGGCCTTGTAGGCGGCTACCGCGAGTGAAAGGGTCAGCGTGGTCTTCCCGCTCCCGCCCTTCTGGCCAAGAACTGATATCACCTTCATGAGTTCACCTTTGAAGTTGTTAACTGGTTTGCGTGTTTGCACCGGAACCGTGATGACATGTTTACCTCCTGCTTGTGTTGCCGTGTGAACCAGATGGCTGGTTGTCAGGTTTGCCCTGAAACTGGTTTCCGAGTTCGCGTGTGAACACGTTTACGTGAGGTCTTGAGAATGTGTGCTTGAGTTCACTGGTAAACGGGTTCAGGAGTTCCAGTGCTATCAAGTTTTCTCGATAACCTGTTTGCCGGTTCATATGTTCATATCCGAACCTGTTCTCATGTGTGGGTGTGAACATGTTTACGAGTTCACAGGCGATGAAGTTGAGAAGTTGGGGAGTTCCTGTGCGAACTGGCGCAAGCGGCCGTGAGGATTCGCCGCCGGTGCGGGCGCGGGAGAAGGGGCGGTCGTGGGCGTGCCTGTATAGAGACGTGAACATGTTTGGAAGTACAGGTGGGAAGGATTGAACTGGGTAAGGTGTAGGAGTGTTTACACGGGAACAAGACAACCCGGCAACACGCCCAGCTTTCCTGATTCGTGCCGGTCTGTCAATGGCAT
>JBEKCU010000337.1:0-4688 GCA_050014735.1 Candidatus Acidiferrales bacterium
GTCGGCGATGTACTCCTGGACCATTTGGTGACGCGTGTAGCTTTTGCCGAACGACGAACGTGACTGGGCCCGTTCGCACATCATGTCGAAGGCCCGCTCGGCGTCGGCCAGCCAGCGCGTCGCGTGATGCAGCCGTCCCGGGCCCAGCCGCACCTGGGACAGCACGAACCCGTGACCGCGTGGTCCGATCAGATGGTCCTGCGGGACTCGGACGTTCTCGAGCAGCACCTCGGCATGGTTGCCGCGGCGACCGAACTCGACGTCGGGGTCGTGCATCGAAGGGATGTCCCGCAGAATCGTCAAGCCCGGGGTGTCCTTCTCCACCACGATCATTGAGCACCGCACATGTGGTGGCGCCTCCGGCTCGGTGACCACCATGAAGATGATGAAGTCGGCGACCGAGGCGTTGGTGATCATCCATTTGCGCCCGTTGAGCACCCATTCGTCGTCCTCGAGTACGCCCGTCGACTCGATCTGCGTCGGGTCGGTGCCGGCTACCCATGGCTCGGTGATGGCGAACGCGCTGCGGATCTCGCCGCTCAGGTTGGGCCACAACCACCGCTCTTTTTGCTGCTCGGTGCCGCCCTCGGCGATCAGTTCGGCGTTGCCCGAGTCCGGCGCCATATTGCCGAAGACCTCCATCGCCACGCCGACGCGTCCGGTGATCAGGTTCATCTGGGCCAGTGGCAGCTGGCCGAAACCATTGCCGCCCAGTTCTTTAGGGAGGTGTACGGCCCATAGTCCCCGGTCTCGCACCTGCTGCTTGAGGGGTTCGAGTAGCAGCGCGACTTCCTGTGCCGACAGCTGGGGGAGCAGTGGCTCAAGCGGCTGAACTTCTTCGGCGATGAAGCCGGTGATCCAGTCGAGGGTGGGCTGAAAATCGGGATCTGCGCAGAAGTCCCAGGCCATGCTCTTCTTTCGGGCTCGCCGCGCCGGTTTTGGTCGCGGTCACTTAAGATAACGACGTTTTCCGAACGTATCAGCGCTCCGGAGAAAGGACAACATCGAGCGTGCGGCATCCTCGTGCACGTGACCCTGAGCATGACCCTTGCCGCCATGGCCGCGCCCGGGCAGTGGGACGAGCCTGAGGTATTCGACACCACGATCCATTGGCTCATCGACGGCCTGGAGGCCACGGAACGTGGCTAGCCCGGAGCATCAGCAGCTCGTCGCGGCGCTGGTGGCCGTCGGTGGGGTGCTCACACCGACGACGGCACCCTCATCGCAGGAGTTGCGGGAGATGCGCGAATCGGAGGCATCGGCGGACTTCGTGATTCCCGACGGCACCACCGTGGTGCCATGCCGTTACGGCACCGTCGACTGTTTCCGGCTCGACGTCGGTCAACACCGCCGCACGGTCATCTACTTCCACGGCGGCGGTTACGTTTACACCCGCGCTGCGGATGCCCTTGGGGCCATCGCGGCGCTGGCGAGACGTTGCGAGCTGCGGGCGGTGGCACCGGAATACCGCCGGGCGCCCGAATCGCCTTTTCCCGCTGCTGTCGACGATGCCGTCGCGGTCTACCGGGCGCTGTTGGCCGAGGGCGTGTCCAACACTGACATCGTCATGGCGGGCGACTCCGCCGGCGGCGGGCTCGCACTGGCCTGCCTCATTGCGTCTCGGCGGGCCGGTTTGCCTGTGCCCGCGGCCGGAATTGTGTTTTCGCCGTGGACGGATCTAGCGGTCGACGGGGCATCCGCCGATGCCGTGGATGACCCGGTGGTAAATGGCACCGGACTGCGGATGATGGCCGGCGTCTACCTGGACGGCGCCGATCCGCGTGATCAGCTGGCGTCTCCGCTGTACGCGCGAGATGACGAGTTAGCTTCTCTACCAACGCTTCTAGTCCAGGTAGGCACCAAGGAAGCGCTGCTCGACGACTCGCGCCGTTTCGTCGCCCGGGCGACCGCCGCCGGCGTTCGTGTCACGTATATCGAGCACCCGGACGTCGTGCACATGTGGATGGTGATGGCTCCGGAGTTGCCCGAGTCGCGTCAGGCTTTTGATGCGGCGGCCGAATTCCTGGGTTCGATGAATTAGTCGGCGGGGCGGGCGTAGATGAAAAGTGCATACTCAGTGAGGATAAGATCAGAGCTCATTCGGAACTTCCTGGAACATTGCCAGTCGCAAGAAATTCTTCGATTTTAGAAACAAAGCCATATTTTCTGTCAATTTCGTTTGTCACGTAGGCGCGTATCTCTGTAATAAGCCCATCTTTGACTTCAAAACAATCACAGTCATAGTCAGTAAAAGATTCTCCCGTTGCGGGTAGGACCAGACCAGGCATTATTGGATAAGGCTCGGTGAAAGTAGCCGTCTCGGTAAATTCGCACACCACCCGATCACCCGAGGCCATCAAAGAGGTCATATTCCAGCGCCAATCCGGAAATGCGGTGAAAAAATTCACCATTATTTCCCGCCAGTCCTGCTTGTTGATTGGCGTCCAATGAGTGCTGTCACCTAAGCGAATAAAGTCTTCCGACATCAGAGCCGATGTGGCATCAAGGTCCTTTCTGACGTAAGCGTCACTCCATGCTCTGACAACTTCTTCTGGCGTCATATTTTCAGACATTTATGCCTTCCATTTTATTCAGGTATTTTTGGTGGGCGACTCACTTGCCTTTGAAAACCGGCGCTCGTTTTTCCATCATGGCGATGACAGCTTCTCTGCAATCTTCAGTCTGGCCCAACGCCGTTCCAACGCGAGCCTCGAATTGCAACTGTGCTTCAAAACCAGGGTCGATGGCTTGATAAACCAACCGCTTGATGTTCTCCACCGACACCGGCGGCATGCTCGCCAGCTTATTAGCCAATGCCATCGCTGACTCCATCAAGCCTTCGGGTGGAGTCACTTCTTTCACCAATCCACACTCCTTTGCCCATTGAGCGTCTCGCTTCTCTCCGGTACTCAGAAACTCGAGAGCGACGGATAGGGAGGTGACCCGCGGCAGCGTATAACTGATTCCCATTTCAGCAGCCAAACCAAAATTGATGAATTGTGGTGTAAAGGAGGCCTTCTCCGACGCAATACGATAATCGCAGAGGCTGATCAAAGCCACAGCTATGCCAGAAGTAAAACCATTGATCGCGGCAATCGTAGGTTTCGGGCAGTTGTGAAGAGACGAGGGGAGTACCTGATACGGGCCAAAGGGTTTATTGAAATTGAATCGCTCCGCCGTTTTACCCATATCCGCTTGGATCTGGCTGATATATGCAGTGTCACTACCAGCGCAGAAGGACTTTCCAGCGCCAGTGATAATTATTGCCCTGGTGTCTTCGTCCTTACTGAGCTCATCCATGCACTGGCCAAACTCCTGCAAGGCTACGCCGTCGAACGCGTTGTGCTTCTCGGGCCTGTTCAACGTCAACGTGGCCACATGATTGGCCTTGTCCACCGATATTCTTTCGTTTGCCATTAACTCAACTCCCTATCACAGGACCGCGACCACTCTACCAATCACCTTCCGATCGGCGAGATCGGTCAGCGCGGTAGGAATGTCTTCGAATGATACCTTTTGTTTTGTTGGCCGGATCTTATCCTCAGCGTAGAGTTTAAGTAGTTCCTCATGCGTGCAATCTAAAAAATCTTTGTCATAAAATGCAGCAAGAACGCCGACAACGGAGCAGTTTTTAAAGACGACAGCCGCGGTGGCTGCATTTTTCCAGCTTCCGCTTGAGTAGCCGATAGCCAACAGTCGCCCTTCATTGGCAATACACTTGAATGACCGAACAAATACATCACCCCCCACGGGGTCGAATATCACGTTCGCGCCACGCCCCTCCGTAGCCTTATTGACTGCTTCCGGGAAATCCTGCGTGCCGATATCAATCCCCAAAGAAGCACCCAGTTCGAGACATGCCTTGACTCTTTCGGGGCCCGTAGCGGTAGCGATAACGTTTGCCCCAAGTGCACAGCCCACCTGTATGGCGGCCGATCCAACGCCACCCGCCCCACCATGAACAAGTAACGTTTCACCTTGCAATAATTGCCCGCGTCTGGCCAAAGCAATATAAGCCGTTTGAAACGGTATCAGGAAAGCAGCCGCGTCCTCATCAGGCATATCCTCTGGAATGCAATATGTCGCACTGATCGGTGCGAGGGCCTGCTCAGCAAACCCGCCATTCCCCTGGATAAAGGAGGTAGTGGCGATCACTCGAGAACCAACAGCGAGATTAACTCCTTCACCGGCAGCAGTGACAATACCCACCACCTCCTGGCCAGGAGTAAACGGAATTGTCGGGCTGAACGCATAGCTTCCTCGGCACATAAAAACGTCCGGCAAACCTAAAGCCGCAGCTTTAACTAAGATACGGACCTCACCGGGGCCCGGTTCCGGAACAGCTTTCTCACCGAGCTCCATTGACTCATTCGGCTCGCCATGTTTGATGACCTGCCATGCCCGCATATCTTTCCTCTGCATCAGATTTCTTAACGATGGATTCTGGGCGCCGGTCGCTCAGGGCGTGGTCACCTGACGTGCCGCCGTTCCCGCAGGCGTGATTAGCCAGAGAGAGTGCGGGGAGTCACTGCTGGCCGTCAAGAATGTGTGCGTAGGGGTCGCTGTCCGCACCGACGGTTTCTGGCATCGGATAGTAGGTCTTGATGAGCAGATTCCCACCGTCGTCCCACGCGAACGTCTCTATGCTGTAAGTCTTTTGAACGTTCGGTTCAGTCCCAAAGTAGTTC
>JBEKCU010000338.1:0-4668 GCA_050014735.1 Candidatus Acidiferrales bacterium
CTGTCCGCCTCCAGAAAGTAATGAAAGGAAGCAATTTTCGAAATACGGTCAACGTATTAGAAGAGTCGAGGATTTCCTGTATTCAAGCAACCGGCGCGTTAAGGCTCAATAATTTGGTTACGTACAGCGTAGCGAACCAGTTCGCTTACGCTATGAAGTTCCAGCTTGCGCATGATGTTTGCCCGATGGGTCTCCGCGGTCTTCACGCTGATGGAAAGAGCCGCGGCGACTTCTTTGCTGCTCTGTCCCTCCGCCAGCAATTGAACGATTTCCCGCTCACGCGAAGTGAGGCGGTTACCCACTAATTCCGGGATCTCCGTAACGGGACCACTCGGATTGAACTTGCTCAATATCACTTCCGTGGCGTAAGACGTGAAAAACGGTTTATGCTTCGACAGAGTTTCAACCGCAGCAACTAGATCTCGATCCGAATCTGTTTTTACGATATATCCCCGGACTCCGGCATCGACAATCTCATGAATTAATTGGTCCGAGTAGTGGACGGAGAGGATCAGGATCTCAGTGCCAGGCGAAACTTTTCGGATTCTTTTTGCCGCCTCGACTCCGTTCAGGTCGGGCATGCCGATGTCCAGGATCGCAATATCTGGTTTTAGAGCTTCAGCCTTGGCCACCGCTTCCCGGCCCGTGGCGGCCTCCCCGCATATTTCCATACCTGCGTGCGGTTGAAGCAACGCCCTAATTCCGCGCCTCAGCAAATCATGATCGTCGGCAATCAGAATCCGAACCGATTTCATATCATTCACCATCGGGCTGATGCCATCTTCGTCGTTAACGGCAATAGTGAATCTAAACGCGGTCCATTTCAATCTCGCGGAACAACTCTCCGCCCAAAAGGAATATTTACGAGACCCACCAATATTACATCAGAACTTCAAAGCCGGGTCGAAGTTTGGAAGTGAAGCGGAGGTCAATGGAACGTGTCAGGTCTAATACGCAAGAGCCTAACTTCGCGCTGCATCGGCAAATCAATTGGAAGACCGGCGGGGCAACACCGATTGTCCGTAATGGCCGGGGATAAGATAATCAGATATCGGGCGAGCAAACGAGCCGCGATACGGGTTAGCGGAGCTGCGAATCATAATCTTTCAATGTTTGGCTATCCTTTCCGCTTTGAGCCACCTTCGGGTCGTCACGTACTCTATCCATTGTGTATGGGGTCCTTCCGTACCCGCACTCATTGCATCAACAGTCAGTTCGATAATCGGGGTTTACCACCGTCCCAAATACGCCAAGTCATGGATTGTTGAAAAAGGCCCCCATGATCAGAATCGAGGACGATTCCGGAATTGCGATAGGCTCGGGATTTCCATTCCGGCGAAACGGAGGTGAATGATGTTACGTTGGACGCTAATTTCCCTCGTTGTAGCCATTGTCGCGGCGGTATTTGGATTTACCGGGGTGTCTATGGCCGCTGCTGGAATTGCGAAACTCCTGTTCTTCGTTTTTCTGGTCTTGTTCTTAATTTCCCTGATGAGCGGTCTTATGAGGAGAGCATGAGATGTGGATCGGTGGAATTACCTCGACCATCGAATCGCGACCGAAACCACAGCCATCGATTCAACACACTTTGAGTCACAATTTACAGCTGAACTTCGAAGAGGGTTTCAACAATGCAATTCTCATTGCGCCTGTCGATTAGCTTTGCATTGGTTTCATCGACGGTGGTGGCAGACACGAACGATAAGCAGGAGGATCGTTTGCGAAACGCCGGCACGGTGATGAGCGACATTCTGAAAATGCCCGACAACATTCCACAAGATTTACTCGGCAAGGCGAAGGGTGTGCCCGAAGTATTCTCCGTGACGAATCGTCCGGTTGTAACTCGCGGAAAGTATCGATGAGCCCAGTTGGGATTAAGCAGTAAGCGGTTCCGCCAACCGAACAGGACGCGAACTTGGTGTTCGATCGCTTCTTTCAATTCGCTAAGAGTTTGACTTCTGCGGCGAGCAAAAAATCGTCCCCTCGCTGCTGCCTCATCGAGACTATCTTTCATCCTTCGTACGATTCGATTCCGTGTTTCTTCTCCGGACCTGCGCATGAAACAAATGCCAACGAAAACTCCGCACTGGGGCCGAGGAAGAACGCCGAGACTTTGTTTTGCCACCTGTTCGCAGCCATCGAGATCCTCGATTGCTGCCAGGGATTTGAAGTCCATTTGAGATTTTTCACAAGGCGGAATGGAAGAACGGAGGAAGATCGACGTGGACCTTCCTCCTCCCGCATCAATTCCCTCCGCCGGATGCGGACCGACGAAGCTTCTCTTCAGGCTTCGTCGAACCGGTGGATGATTCTCGAGTCGAGGAAATATCCTCACCACCGGCGGTCTCCATAACTTCTTTCGCACGATCGATTTCATCGGAAGTATCGCAATGCACCGACAGGAGGATTCCACCTTTTTGAAGGCGCCCTTCGAAACGCTTTGCCTCATATTCGGGTATTCCCAATCCGATTAATGCGCCCGTGAATCCCCCCACTGCACCGCCGGCTCCAATGCCCGCCAGAGTCGCCACGATGGGCCCAGCCGCAAGGAGCGGCCCTATCGCAGGAAATGCAATGGCACCGATGCCGGCCAGCAAACCCAGGGTTCCTCCCAAAACGGCGCCTGCACTAGCTCCCGCCGTAGCCCCTTCTGGCGCCTTCGTAGCCTTCTCGGCCCCGATGTCTCTAGACCCGATATTTTCCGGAAGGAGGACTGAAATGTCGGCGACCGGAAATCCAGATCTGGCCAGTAAATCCGCAGCCCTTTCAACGCCATCCCGTGTTGAGTAGATCCCAAACACTGCTTTTTTCTTGCTTGCCATAACGAGTTCTCCTTTTTATTGAATACCTGCTCAGACTTTCGGCACCATGCTTTGGAACGCGCAATTTCGAGTTGGTCCGTAACATTTCCGTAGCCCGCGACGGCATTTGCTTTTTCCGACGATTGCGGCCTTTTCTTCGGTCGTTCGTACCGGGCGGTCATTCGGATTCATATTCCGGCGGTCTGCCCACAACTAGTTTGTTGTTCGCATCATCCGTATTCGTTTTGGTGACGTCGAAATATTCTTGTAGAAGAGCCGGTTACGAAAGATTCACTCATTCGTGGGCTCCCGTGCCGAGGGATAACGACGCTCCGATGAGGATCCCCGGAATTCTTGGAAATCGTGCTGTCATTCTCCCGCCCGTCGTCCAGTTCCATATGCCGTCCCTGTCCCGAACAGACCGAATGATTGTGCCTCGACTGGAAATTACGCCCGCATCCCAATCAGAACCATAGAGTGAAGGGTGTAGATTCCGCGGCATATTGCGGTAGATTGGTGTGCGTCGGGCGCTCAATGGGAGATAACTTGCCGAGCGTCGTTGCAGGCATCTATTTCCGGCTTCTACCAGACGCTGCCGATCACAGCTACGGTATCCACCGTATTGGCGTCGCAAACGGTTTACCCTACGATGAGGTCAAGGGAGAGGAGGATCGGAAGCTAAAAAGAGGGCTGGGCTGGCGTCCAGCTTCCTCTCCCGAGTTACAAAGAAGCTCAGGGCCGATTTTAGTAAAGGAGGCTTCTCGTCCATGCCTTTAATTCAGATCGTACTCCTCCTTATCGTCATCGGGGTTGTCTTGTGGTTAATTAATCAGTATATTCCTATGGCGTCCTCAATTAAGTCGATACTGAATGCAGTAATTGTTATTGCAGTTCTCGTTTGGCTTCTGAAGGTCTTCGGTTTCCTCACCAACACCTCGCACATCCACCTCGGATAGCTGGACAGAACAAATCCGTCCTGGCTGTTACGCGAACTGACTTGGATTGCCTAAGACATAAGATCACTGCTGATGGCTAGATATGAACTGTGAGCAGTGGATTCTCGATGTTGCCGTTAAAATTGATGCGGTTCTTGTTCCTACGCAGTATCTAAAAATCGAGTTCGATACGGATCTTGTGCTCTCGATGCTGCCAGTGATCTTTCGCAAGGATTTCCGTCAATTTGCGGGGAAGGTCCTCTGCTTCCTCCGCCGACCGCAATTCTTGTTTTTGCACACCGAAATAACCGATCCCGAACCTGGCGCCACACAGGGTGCACAATTCGAAAATCTGGATTCGGAAGGAATCCGTTTTCCATAATTCTTTATCGAGTATGGCTACCGGGTTACGCGGATCGTTCGCTTCACGTCGTTTGGCAAGCACGGCGCCCTCCATAAGTCACGGCTGGATACACGTAGTCATAATCTCCTTATTCACTATTTGAGATGTGTTTTCTTTTGTTCGTACATTGCTCGGTCTGCTTGTGCCAGCAGATCCCCCAGAGGAGCGCTTTCCTTAGGATCGAACCGAGCCACGCCCACGCTGAGTGACAACCGATAACGTGGTTCCACTGCGCTTGACTCTTTAAGATGCGTCTCCAGTCGTTCGAGGATTGCGCCGCGATCCGCGCACGAAGCTTCCAGCGCTAGTACAGCAAATTCATCTCCGCCTAATCGAGCGACAATATCGGAGTTCCGAAATGTGCGCTTCAGCGAATCGCCGACACGAATCAATGCGCGATCCCCTTCCCCATGGCCGTAGTGATCGTTTATTGCTTTGAGGTTGTCAACATCCACAAAGAACAAAAGGAGCTCCTCACCCCTTCGGCGCGTGACTCTCGTCTGCTGTGTGGCCAATGCAAAGAACGCAC
>JBEKCU010000339.1:0-4624 GCA_050014735.1 Candidatus Acidiferrales bacterium
TATTCGTGACACTTGACAACAAGGCGCTGCCGCCGCTCCCGGAGTAACTGAAGCTCACGCTTGCCCCGGCGGCATTTGTCCAGGTTGAAATCTGGGCTGGCGGAGTTACACACCCCGCAGTAACGCAAGGTCCTCCATTGAAGCTCATCGTAACGCCTGTTTTTGTGCGGTAGCGAAAGTTTCCGCCGCTCACGTCCAAAATGGTTGCCGAACCCAAAGGAGCCGAGTAGCTACTATCGGCCATTTGCACAAACTCTTCGGTGTTCCACCCCTGGGCTATATTAACGACGTTGTTGGTTAACTGGTCCGTAAACCAGCGATTGACAATCGCCTCCAACACAAAATTCTCGAGGTTTTGCTGACCCGTCATCGCTTGCCCTTTCATCAAGTCGGACGAGACATAGAGAGCCGCGATCGAACTGACGGCGTTAAGCAACGATGCCTGCCCCATTCCTGCAAATCCATCGCTATTCACTGAAGCAGTAATTGCAAAATTATGTGTCCAGCCATACCCCAGGGGACCCCCGCTTCCCTGTGCATTCGAATCGTATATCCGCCGAAAGGTCAATCCATATGGAAACGCCTTGCCGCCAATTGCCAAATCGTCATGCTGATACTGATACGAGCCCTTTTGTATGCTAATCGGATCTCCGCCATTGAAAACTGAACCTTGTGAAAGGCTCATGCCGCCCTGATCGGCCTGGAAAGCAGTTGGTGGCGTCAGTGCCCAAACTGCATCATCACTCACTTGTGTCGCCCCCACATTAGTCCCAGTAAACCCGCCACTCAGACCGCCAGAGATGATTTCCCCGTAACCTGATCCATATAGAGTTTTGAAGCCCACGCCATTCCACGACCCAACAGCGATATTCCCATGGAGCGGTGCGATTACTCGATTGTTTAACTGAACATAGCCAAGAAGATTTTGGTAATCAGCATTTGGATTTGCTTTATTATTCGTATTGACATAGTTTGCCTGAATTTGCGACTGCCACGTAGACCAATTGCTAGCACTATAGCTACCAGCACTGTTGTTAATATCAATGATTTTGTCGCCATTTATCACGGCTGTGTCAAACAGTTGGACCGTCGAAGCAGCAAGAAAGTTGGATACTTGCGCTTGCGTCTGCTCAAGCACTGTGGATTCAAAAGAACTGCCTGTGCCGCTGGCGTCCACGAAAGCAGTCAATGAGTTTACTGTGCTGTTTCCGTTGATCCGCGCCGGCGCCCCGATTGCATTCAACGGCAGATCTACATATGGGCCCGAGATCGATGTGCCAACCGATTCTCCTACCATACCAACCCCATAAAAGTACTGCGTTGTAGTTCCCAGCAGTTGATCGGAAAGATGCTGCTGTGCAGCGCATTCAGCCAGCCAGGTATAACTCAGCATTGCCAGGCTTTCTCCAAGCACTTCCTCCGGATCAGAGCTTGCTGTCTTTCCACTGGCAAGTAATTGATTAAGCGTCCTTCGATGCCTTTCAACCATTCCCCGACCGACCTGGTCCCAACCGTTCTGGACAATGTAGCCGCCTCCATCAGCCCCAGTGTCGGCGTAAATAGTTTGAGTTCGAGTTTGGTTCGCAGCCGAGTACCACGGGACTGTCACCTGCATCGTGATACTTACGGGTGCGCCCTTCTTTGTCGCACTTGTGCCTTTTATCTGCTGAAACAGACCGTTAAGATAGAGATTTGGCGACGGATATGTAGCGGTAAACGCCAATGTCGCCGGGAGGGACTCTCGGCTCACGCCTCAATCGCCAACTATCAGAACGAGGCTCGCAGCGGCTTGTGCGCTATGCGGCCATGGCAAGAGCTGGCATCGGACCTGGGCCCCACGGCTCTGGGATCAATGGAGCCAATCGGACGATCTGCTCTGACCCGCATAACCCGCAGCGGTGCCGGGCTGAAGACGAGACCATCGTGCAGTTCTCACAATAGACGGCTTTCTCCAAGGGAATCGATACAAGACCGGGCTCCGTTCGAATCATCCGTACATTGCACATAGATCCTCCAGGTATCGACCGATGCCGGTTACGCTCGTGGCTCGCCGTTTTGGCGACGTGGATTGTCGCGTTGCTCAATCAGCGACTTGTACAGGTCGGCGAGTTCATCGACCGTATCCGCTCCGCCGACCGGTTCATCTTGTCCCGATCCCAGCCATGGAAAGCGTTCTTCCAGCAGAGCCAGAACCCATTCAACGAATGTTTGAGGGCGCTCCTCATCGGCTCCCATTCAAAGCTCCTTGGCGCAGCGACTCATCCGCCAATCGAAGGATTCGCTGCGTGTGTGACGTTTTGCAGTTATCGAGGCAGACAGCCCGCCGGGAAGTGGTCGAGACAGGTTCCGGAGCGCGACACATCATCTGCGCCGAGCGTGTGACGCCTCCGCGCCGAAAGGGCGGGGGTACTGTACAACTCCTCGGCGATCAGGCGGCTGGTTGCCCAGCCAGTCCTTCGAGTTCCGAAACCAGATGCTTGAGTGCTTCGAGATTGCTGATTGTTGTCATTGACCCGATGTGCAAGCGATTGAGCACGGAGATGAATTGCGTATCGCCGATCGACTCGGCCAGCGACTGCGCCTTGCGGATTCCCCGTGAGGCCCGTTCCATCGCCTCCGCGACATTCGTCTGTAGCTGTGCGTTGGGAATGGCGTTCGCCTTCTGCGCTCGCGCAACGCGCCACAGTATCTCGCCGTAGATTGGATCGCCGAGAATGCGCCGAAAGCCTTCGATCTTGCCCGTGATTCTCTGATCGATGGGCCCACGTTGCACTTCCGGAGGCCGTGGACCGCAGGCCGGGTTGGTCTTTCCGGTTGCCGAGTTAGCCTTCGGAAGCGCCCAGTTGGGAAGTGCTGGAAGTCTGGTCGGCTTACCCTGCCCATCGAGATCCACCCAGGTCTCCAGCAGATTGTAAAGATAACGGCCTAGGCCGAAGCAACTGGCCGCTCGCTTAAATGCCTGAGCTTCCGCCGAAGTCATCGCATTCTGTTCATCTGCCCACTGCTCCCCGCTTCCCGAGTGAGTTCCCAGCCGCGCGATCGTCAGCGTGCACGTAACCAACACTTTGCCGGTTTGGATGACCTTGTCCCGCTTCTGCCGGCTCACGGCCGATACCGTGGTGACGTCGTAGTTCCTGGTCCAGCCGCTCGGAGTGAAGAGTTGGTTGAGACGGTCTGTGTACGCTCGCGGATCCGCGAATGCGATTACCGCGCCGCGGGTGCCATCGTGGCTCGTGTGAGTCACGCGCCACTTAATCTCCGAAGGGCCAAACGGCTCTGCCAACTGCGTGAATAGAGCGTCGGTATCTGGACCGGTCTTTGCTTCATTGGTTGCCATCGCATTTGCTCCTCAAAAAAACTAAGGCGCCCCGAAGAGCGCCCTGCTTCACGTCGATGAAGACACATTCTTCTAGAACGGGATTTCATCCGGCGTCAGTTCTTCGTCGGCGTACTGCTCGCCCATGGGCTGCCGCTGAAAACCCAATCCACCAGCAGTTCTCCGAGAGTCGTTTCGACCATTGCTGTGAGCCGAGCCGCCATTCTCTCCGCGGCCGCCGCCCAGCAACGTCAGATCTTGGACGAATATCTCCGTCCAGTACCGCTTCTGCCCGGATTCCTTGTCATCCCAGGAGCGCGTTTGGATCTTGCCCTGGATGAAGAGCTGCGTGCCCTTGCTCACATAATCGCGCACGATCTCCGCGGTCCGGCCGTAAGCGACCAGGTTGTGCCACTCGGTCCTGTCGGACCAGTTGCCCTGACGATCCTGCTCCCGGTCGGTAGTAGCGAGAGAAAAGTTGACGGCGAGCGTGCCGCCTGGTGTGGTTCCTACCTCGGGATTCTTGCCAACGTGCCCGAGCAGAAATGTCCTGTTGACGCTCTTTGCCATGGTGGTTGTTCCTTTCCTAGTGGTCTCGGTTGCGTACATGGTCGAGAGCCAAAGCTTTGGTGATCTTGACATACGTTCCGTCGGAATAGCGGTAGAACCGCTGGCCGTCCGCACTGATGTTGAGATAGCGGCCCGTGAGGCAGTGCTTGTTCGGCTCAATCTTCCCGATGCGGCCAATGTGAACCTGCAGTAAACATTGAAGAAGCTTTCGAGGGCGGCGCAGGAAAAGATCAAACTTGCAGGGCAACTGGTATAGGTGTAAAAGAGCGAGAGGACCGAGGCATTGTGCCAATCGGAACTGGGGAAAACGCGCGTTGGACCTGGGCCTACCCGTTCAGGTTGTCTTAGCGCGGCTCACGGTGGCGCATGGCTGACAGGAATTCTGCGCAGTTTGAAAATGACATTTGGAGTAAACAAATTGGCAAAAACGACAGACAATTTGAGTAATACTCCCGCGCCGTCTTCATGGGGAGCAACCCTACGGCGCAGAGTTTCACAGGGAAAAGTCTTTAGATGGCGGGCACGTCAGCCGGCAAGCGGTTGTCAAAAAGAAACATCCTCGTTCAGAATCTGCAAAACAATGTTTGCCTGATTCAGTGACACGGCTCGTAGCTCTCTAGGGTAGTAGGCTCATTATTGATCGGACTATGCACTTTCAATTGTAGTGAGGATCCCTGGACGACACCGTCGTAGTCGTCTATCCCAATCGAGAATTTAACGGACGAGCCGTTGGTTGAG
>JBEKCU010000340.1:0-4621 GCA_050014735.1 Candidatus Acidiferrales bacterium
TACCCAGTGCAACGTCTCAAAATCCAAAGGCATTGCATACCTCCAAAGGGCTGCTGAAAGGGCCTGCCAGGCAAACACGCTCCCGTGGACGACGTGCAGGCAAGGTCTCATCCGGGATTTCCGTTTTGGCTTCCCGGCCGACCCACAATGTATACCGATCTCCGGCTGTAGGCAATGTTCCAGCCACGTTCTGGAGTTCGGAGCCGGTCCAGCCGGTTAAATGAAAATCCCAAGTCCCAAAATGGACTTCTCGAACCCGTTTCTCAGACATTTTTCCTTCTCTAGTCTCGACTGGCACCCAAATCTGCTTCGATCTACCGTTTCGTCTATCCTGTTGGTAAAGGGAGTGCCGCAATCCTACCCAGCATGCTCCCAAGCGGCCGCGCGTGAGGCGACTCTCCGCCAGCAACAGCCAATAATAGCGGGCGTGCTTGATTAGGCGTCCACCTGTTTTCACCAGCCGCTGCTGCAAGCTCGTCAACGACCAGTTCCTGAATGCCGGAGGCCAGTGCCTGGTAAGTCGGTTATCGGAATGTGGCTTTTTGCGCTTTGGCAGAGACCTGACGCGGCAATTTACGATTTCACCGGAAACCGCGCATCAATCATCCTCAGTATTTTTTCCGCCAGGCCGATCGCGGCTGAAACGGCAGACTCACAAGCAGGAGCGCCGTCTCTGCCGTCCCAATGCCAATTGGCACTCTTAGGAGCGAGTAGGATCGCCGCGATGATTGCCATCGTCCGTTTGCGTCCCTCGTCCATAACCGGCGAGTCTAGCATATTCGTCTTATATTCGCCCTCATCAGTGGCTTCAGAAGCGCAAACCAAAAATGAAAAATGAAAAAATAAAAAGTGACCAATAGCGAACTCAGATGCGTCCCCGCCGTCCTACCCTCTCGGCCGGACAACTCAGCACTCCCGCACGATTTCTCGATTCTGTGCGAACATTTTCTGAATTTATGCGATGAATCCGGGCCCGCAAGATGCCCGTAAAATCCGCTGAAGATCGCGTGAAAGTCTGCGCAAGATTCACCGCATGGCATTTATCGTGCCACATCTGACAACTTATTTTTGGTCCGCGTGCGTTTTTCTCTTGACAGGAATTTATAGTTATGGCATAAGTAGTGTCAGAATTAAAAACGGCCCTGCCAGATGCTTCTAACATCCGACAGAGCCTAACTCACATGGGAGGGAACTCTCCGATGCAAGCTAAACCAATTCTATCGCATCACTCGTCCGTCTATCAGATCGTCACAGATCAAATCTTGAGGCAATTGGAATTAGGCGTAGTCCCGTGGCGCAAACCGTGGCGCGCGGAACCGCCGTGCAATTTAGTCAGTGGCAAGGAATATCGCGGCATCAATCCTTTCCTGCTGGCATCGCAAGGCTACGGCTCGCGCTATTGGTTGACGTTCAATCAGGCCAGCAAACTCGGCGGACACGTCCGCAAAGGCGAGAAATCCTCAATCGTCACGTTCTGGAATATCGGCGAGGAAAAGACCGTGCGGGATGCGGACGGCAACGAGCACAAATCGAAGCCATTCTTGCTTCGTTTCTATCGCGTGTTTAACCTTGAGCAAACGGAAGGCATCGCGGAGAAACTAGGACTAGGAAACGCTACTCCCCGCGTGGCGTCGATTGAGCAGTGCGAGGCTATCGTCAAGGGGATGCCGAATCCTCCCGCATTCCAGCAAGACGCGCGCGCATGGTACAGGCCATCGAATGACACCGTGGGGATGCCGTCTCAATCCCTTTTCAATTCCTCAGAGGAATATTACTCCACGCTATACCACGAGTTGACGCACAGCACGGGCCACGCTTCCCGCGTCGGACGTGAAGGCATCGAGGATATCGCGGCATTCGGGAGTGAATCCTATTCGAAAGAAGAACTCATCGCCGAAATGGGCGCCGCGATGCTTTGCGGCGTCACTGGAATCTCGCCCGCCACAATCCCAAACTCAGCCGCATACCTTCAGGGTTGGATGAACAGACTTCGCGGGGATAGCAAGCTACTCGTATCTGCCGCAAGCCAAGCACAGAAGGCCGCTGATTACATTCAAGGGGGTGCGCTACGAGCGCACCCTCTTTCGCGTTCCCTCAATCACTGGCAGAGAAATACCGTCCGCGCACGATTGCCGAATTCGTCGGCTTGGAGAAGCCTAAGAAGATTCTTTCCAAGTTCGCAAGCGCGCCATACCCGTCCGCATGGCTATTCGTCGGCCCTCCCGGTGTCGGAAAGACGAGTATGGCTCTGGCCCTAGCGAATCAAATCAAGGCGGAATTGCATCACGTCCCCAGCCAAAAGTGCAACGCGGACGCGATTGATAAGGCTTGCCACGATTGTTGGTTCGTCCCACTAGCAGGCGGATTCCATATTGTGCTTGTGGACGAGGCCGACAGGATGACGCCTGCCGCGCAACTCGCTCTGCTATCGAAACTTGACGCAACAGCGTTTCCGCCGAACACGGTTTTCGTTTTCACCTGTAACGAAACCGGAACACTCGAACCGCGTTTCCTCTCCCGATGCCGAGTGATTGAATTCAGCTCCTACGGGATGGCTGGGGATATCGCGGCCTATCTCGATACCGTCTGGCACGCGGAAGGCGGAAACGGTGACGGCCCGGATCTAGCTCGCCTCGCGAAAGAGGCGCGGAACAACGTGCGGGATTGTCTGATGCGTTTGGAAGTGGAACTCATGGCCCTGTAAGGCCCGAGAGAAAACGGAGCGATATGAAAAAGACATACAGCACAGCGCAGGCCGCGAAGAAGATCGGCGTGGGATTCAGAACGCTTAATCGTTGGCTCGCACTCGAATTGGTGCGGCCCTCAATGCCAATCCCGATAGGCGGAGGCCGCACGCTCTGGCGATGGACAGACGCCGACATCGCCCAGGCTCGCAAGGTGAAGGCCACGCAGAAGCCGGGCCCGAAGCCAGGGCCCAAGAAGAAGAGGAAATGATGACTCCTAGAGTAGCAATCTACGCTCGCGTCTCGACGACTAATCACGGGCAGGATGTGACTCTCCAGACGCGAGAGTTGCAGCAATTCGCCGAGGCTCGCGGCTGGCAGAATGTGGGCGCGTACATCGACGACGGTGTGAGCGGCGCGAAGGACTCGCGGCCGGAATTGAATCGGCTGATGGCCGATGCGCACAAGCGATGCTTCGACGTGGTGGCGGTGTGGCGATTCGACAGGTTCGCGCGGTCAGTCTCGCACTTGCTCCGGGCACTGGAAACCTTCAGCGCGCTCGGCATCGCGTTCGTCAGTCTCAGTGAGCAGATGGACACGACCACGCCGACCGGGAAAATGGTGTTCACCGTGTTAGGTGCCGTGGCGGAACTCGAACGCAGCCTGATTGCAGAACGCGTCCGGGCCGGCCTGCGCAACGCCAGGGCAAAGGGGAAAACGCTGGGACGCCCGCGCACTTCCGTGGACGCTCCGAGGATTGGCCGTCTGCGCGCACAGGGCCGATCCATTCGCGAGATCGCCGACGAGCTAGGATATTCCCGCAGCCTTGTCCACAAAACCCTTGCAAATCGCGGTGCTTGCGGTGTTGCAATCACAGGCGATTAGAAGCGCCGTCTTTGCGTCCCGTAAAGAAATGTTTGATGGACGATGTTCATCTGATTTTTGTGTTGTTATGTGCATCGCAACTGCTAACATCCCGACCGAAATGCCCGCCCAACTTACACAAGCCGAAGCCAAGAGCAGGATAGACGCTGCGTCTACTGTGATCCATACGTGGGAAAAATTACACGAAACTCTCTCCAAAATGAGTGACACCGCATGGATCTTTCGAGGAGTCTCGTCTCCAGACCACTACCCGATACCCTCAATAGGCCGGGAGATGTTGTACGGGCGCTACAAGCTTGCGCAGGAAAAACGGTTGTTCGAGGAATTCAAGCACCGCGCAGTATCGTTAGTTCGTGGAGCGGAATTTGACGATTGGAATTGGCTCGCGTACGCACAGCACATTGGAGTTCCGACTCGCCTCCTGGATTGGACAACCAGCCCTCTGGTCGCTGCATTTTTTGCTCTCCAGGCCAACGCAGAAACAGACCGTGCGATTTTCTGCGTCAAGTATTCGCGTTTCATTTACGAAGTGGATCGCGCAGGTCAATCTCCATTTGATTGTAAAACCGAGGGTCGATTTACACCCCCACTCGTGTTTGACCGCATTCGAGCTCAACGAGGGCTTTTCACGACGCATCCCGATCCGACAAAGATTTTCTACCGTAACGGAATGCGAGTGATCCGAATTCCTAATGCACTTGTCCAGAAGTTTCGAAAGCAACTGTTCAAGTACGGCGTTGACTTCTGGCATATTTACCCTGACCCTGAAGGACTCGGCCAGCAACTTCGCTGGAATTACCGAGAACGGATAGGCCTAGGCCAAATATTCACCGACAAGTTTAGACTTCGGAATCGCGGCGAAAGGTGATGAAGAAACCAGCGCTGGCGCGGACCCTGCGGGCAGCCAAGCGAGTACGATCGCAGCTGACACGCGCATGCGAGAAAGAGAAAAAACGCGTTTGACGACTGTGCCCAATTTTGTGCCCACCCCCGTTAACAATTGCTCACTTCGCCTCACCATCCCTCACCGACGCCATGCATCCCTAAGTCAC
>JBEKCU010000341.1:0-4620 GCA_050014735.1 Candidatus Acidiferrales bacterium
GCCGGTGGCGACATCGGGCCGCCATCCTGCGCACGTGCGGGAGCCGTCATTGCGGCGAGCGGAATTACAAGCGCGCATAACGCCGCCCATTGGATCGAGCGAGGATTCATGTGATTTGCTTCCAGCACTTTGGACGCAGTGCGCACGTATTTTGTAGTGTGCGATTTTTCATCTCAAACGTTTCACGGCCTGTTCCCAACAGTGTACCGCAGAGTGAATTCGCCTTGCGCATCCGATGAGCTGGGAACGGGGACCACGAAGTTCACCTCGGCCGAGAATATTCTTGGAACAATCACTACCCGCCCCGAGGTCCATTCCATCGCCAGCGGATGCCCTCCAGGAGAAATGACTTCGAGACGCGCGACGCCGGCGGGAACTGAAATCGGCACCTCGTCCGAAGCGATGTCTTCGCAGTGAGGATCCGACGCTGCCTTCGCCACCGGCGGCGGTATCGCCGATGCCGCGGCTGTAGCAATCTTCCAGCAAACGCGTGAGTTCTTGTCTTCCGCTACGGGCAGCGGAATTGACAGCATCGATATAAAGTTCTGTTTTGCTTCGGACGTGCTCGATGATTCGCCGGAGGGCGGTCTGACAATAAAGATGCGATAGGCAGCCTCGATGGTTTCCGGCGCAGGAAAGTGCAAGGTCTTTTCCACGTGAACGCCCGCGGGGGAGTTTACATATTCCTGGTAGGCGAGGCGCAAGCTCGTGTTGTGCTTTTCCTCAATCCACTCGGGGCGATACCCGCGATTGAATGCGAAATCGCCGCTCTCCCAGGCGTCCTGCGGCCTAGTGTCCGCCGGGATTAGAAAATCGTGCAGCGCGCCACCCAGCGTGATCAGATCGTCGTTTGTGGATTTATCCACTAGAGCGAGCGCGCGGCCGCTATCGGCCGGGGAGACGATCAAACGCAGGCGGCTGCTCTCCAGCATCCATTCCGGTGAACCGTCCCGATCGAAATCATATTGGTAGTGTGAATATCCGGCATCGTCGGCAGTAACGTACAGCACCGGGAAAGTCCCATGCTCGTGGCCGGACTTGATCGAGAGAGTTCCGTGAAACAATCCGTCTGGCCGAGCTTGGGCCGGAGGGTCGCTGGTGACGGGGTTTCGTAAGGGCTGAAACCGAACCCGCGTGAACAATTCTTCATCGCCGAACATTCTGGCCGATGCCGAGCCGTGGAATGCTCCATCGAGAGTGAAATCCGCGAGGCGCACTTCATCTGAATGGTTCGAGGAAACAATGACCATGTGGCCGCCTGAATTCGGATCGGCGGCAATTAAAGGCGGCCCGGACGGGATTGTGACATCCGTGGCCAAAGGAAATCGAATCCCGTCGAACACTTGATATTCGGCGTTATGCGGGCCAATTTTATTGGGATCCGGTTTTTCAGTGACATGCGGTGTATAGCGCAGGTGAACACGCAGAACCCTTCGATAGCCGGGAGCAGCGCCACGAAGAATTTTCACCTCGAGCTCATCCGTCTCCTGCTTCCAGTCCGCGTCCAATCGAATATTCTCATCGAGTTCGACCTTCGATGGCTCGCTTTCCAGGTGTAGCCGCACAACCGCGCGTGCGGGGGCGTAAAAGGCCAGTTCAAGCGTCTTTCCCTCGCGCTCGGCACCCAAGAGTTCAGCTCCGGCCACCACGACTTCGTCGGAGCAGTGCTCCCCGCTCGAGATCGAGGAGCAAAGCGGGGCATGAACCGGCAGCATCAGAGAATCTCGCGCTGGGACGGTGACAGCGAATGAGATCTTCGAAGGGACAGCCTTATCCGCAGGCGGTCTCGGATCGATGATTTCGAACGACTCATCCGCTGGTTGATCGGGACTCAAGTTGGTGACGCTCACAAGCGACGCGGCGCAGAGTTGTTTTTCCGCACATGCTTGAAAGTCATCGGCTCCGCCGGACGATCTATTCGGTACGATTTGCGATGCGATCGAATTCAAGTTCAATTCGCCGTCTTGTGACCGCAACAACGTGCGATGGACACCAGCCTCCTCCAGCAGGGTTGTCAACAACGCTATCGCGCTGGAACTCTCCGGCTGCGCGCGGTTTTCGTTGAGGTCTCCGTCCAGCGCAACCCATGAAAAGATATTACTCGCGGTCTCGATGACGCGGCCTCGTTCGAACGTCCACGCGTTGAAGCTTCCCTTCTCCGCTGAATTTGCCGGCGCACCCTGAAATAAGGGTTTGAGCAGTGCCCCTTGTGGCCTTGCAGGGAAATAGATGAGCGTCCCGCCACGTCTTACATATTCCACGAGCGCAGTCTGTGCCTTTTCCGAAAGCTGGAGAGCGTTGCTTCCGTTTTCCGCCACGGCAAGCACGATTGCACGGTTGCGCGATAGGCGCTCAACCCCCTGGTCGCCCGGCTCGATCGATTCCGGTGAAAACCCGGCTAGGCTTGCGACACGAAATAATTGTTCCGTCTCCTGCGCACGCGGCGAATTTGCGGATTCGTCCGCAGCACTGCCGTGCGCTCGCGGATCCACTATCCCGAAATCCGCGCGTACATGCGAAGCCGCGAGCATTGCCCCCCATGCGGCGACGAATTGCCCGTTTCGCGATACGCCTTTTGCGCGAGGCCCTCCATTTCCCGCAAGGTCAAGCGCGGCGTCCCAGCGGTAATAACGCCCCGCCGTGGGAACTCCCCAGCCAGCCGGGGTGAGCGTGTCCTGAAGCGGCGCATACACCATGCCGCGCACGCCGCTCCCAAGAAACAGACGCGACGCAAGCAGCGTGTTTTCCGGCGCGGATAGCTCCGAGCGAGTGTCGTTGCCGGGGGTAAACGTCGTCGTCGCAAAGGCGGACAAAAACGGCGGGAACTGTGTCTGTGTTCCGAGCGAGTGCGCCAGAAAGATAAGGGACGCAGCATTCGCTGTCGTCAGCAGAGGACCCGACGGTCCGGGCACATCCTTCAGAGATACAGGTCTCACCGTCGCACGCGCCGCCGGCGGGTGAAACAACCATTGTCCGGCGAAGGCGATGCTTGTTCGAACGTCCGCATCGCCGGTAGCCGCGAACGGCGAGAGTCCCGGGCCGGCTGCATTGGACACATCGATAAACGAGATTGCGTCGAGTCCGCCGCGGGCGAGGGCGCCGCGAAGCTCGGCAAGATAATGGGCGAGATCGGAGGATTCCGCGCTCGGCCGAATCGCCAGCGCATCCTCCAGCGCCACGAGCAGAATTGGGCCCGGCACTTGCTTTTCCGTCGTTTCCCCTTCGTGGGCGCCAAGCACGGGAACCGAAATCGAGCGGCTTGCAATATAGGGCGCAAGCTCCCTGGCAACCGTGGTTAGCCAGCGGCGCACATAGGCCATATGGATTTCATTTGCAAGCAATGCGCGCGCCGCCGAGTTGGCGTCACGCCCGGCAAGGTTCGCATCCCGCGGCGTGATTCCTTTTTGAATCTCCGCGGCGGTCATCTTATAGTCCGAGTAGCCAAGAAGCCAGGCAGGGTACCCGCCGTTGCGCCAGTTGTCTCCAATTGAGGGACCTGGGTGAACGATCGCCTTGAGGCCCATCTGCGTAATTTGTCGCAAGAGCGCTCGCAGGTTCCGGCGAGGATTCGAGTGGCCTTCGAAATCAAAAACTCCGTCACTGGTCTCGTGCCAGTTCCAGGGGATGCGAAGGTCGACTGTGTTAATGCCCAGTTCGCGATACCGGGTTAGCGACCCAACCCAGAGGTCCGGAGGAATGCGGTAATAATCGAATTGCGCGGCATTCACAAAAAATGGGACGCCGTCCACGCGCAATTCGGGCTCGTCGCCGTTTAAGACGATCTGCACGCCGACGGGCGGAGTCGCCGTATTCTGTGGCGCATCGCTTTGCGCAAAGGCGTGCATGGAAATGAGCGCGGCCGCAATCGCCACAATGAAGTGACGGCAGATGCAGCGAAGATCGGACCGGGACGTGCTAGAACCGAGGGGAAGCATGCCCCATGAATGTTACATGACCCGGGCCCACATTTCGATGCTCGCAAACGAAGGGCAGTCGCCCACGTGAAGAGTACCGGACCGACTCGAGTCGACGCGTACTCTAAATCCCCCATTTCTTAGTGGCGCCGGCGACTCGCCGGCGGGTTTTGCGCCCCGACAAATGCGAAAGCGATCGGCCCCCTCTTGCATCGGGACAAGCGAAACGCCGACTCTACTAAGACCAGCCGCCGTATTCGAGTTTTAGGGAATATGAGTCGCCACCAAGCGACTTGGCACCGTCGCCGCCAAACGGCAGCTTTTCCGCACCTCCGACCGCGCTTCCTCTGCTACAATCGCGCGGCTGCAAATTGCAAACCAGGGCGTGGCCCATGGACGAGGAACTTATCGCCAAGAGGTTTTTTGTATCCGGAAGCGTGCACGGGGTGGGGTTCAGATTTTTTGCCGAGAGAGTTGCTGCGAGATTGGATGTCGCCGGATACGTCAAGAATCTGTTCGATGGCCGCGTGGAGGTTTATGCCATCGGCAGTGAGGCTCGGTTGGACGCGCTGCGAGTCGAACTAGGGCGCGGCCCGCGCATGGCTCATGTGCATCGCCTGGAAGAAATAGAAGCCGAGATCCTTGCGCAATATAGGAACGGCTTCATGATCGAACATGATTACTGAAACTAAGAACCAAACTGGCT
>JBEKCU010000342.1:0-4607 GCA_050014735.1 Candidatus Acidiferrales bacterium
AGCGATGACATCGTTTTGCTTCAGTACATTCTTCCTGACTTCAACGAGACGGGGTTCGGTCGTCATGATTGAATCTCCATTGCCACGATTTCCATCTCTCTCCCGCGAACTATTTCGGTTGCCGGAGTAAAACACTTTGGGCAACAAAACCACTGAATCGAGCGAATTCGCCGCGGGACCTTGCAGTTTGGACAAAAGATCTCGACCGGGATCTCGTCAATGATAAGTTTAGAACCTTCGAGCGGAGTCCCCTCGCATGCCACCTCGTAGGAAAAGAGCAGCGCCTCCCTCGCGACACCCGACAACTGCCCAAGCCGGAGATGGACGGCCAAAACCTGCACCTGCCCGCGGCGTTCCGCTTCCTCCTGGGCCATCTCAACAATACTTATTGCGATCGAGAGCTCGTGCATTTGCGGACCTCACAGTAAGCCAGTGCCACTCCCGAAACATTCTTACGACGCCTGGGTCACCCGTGCGGTATCGCTTTCCGCGATGGATGGCCTTGAATCAGGGCTTGCCAAAGCGGCAAGCGCGGCTTGCCCGAGACTGATCCCGCCATCATTGGATGGAACAGCATGATTTGTCCAAATCTTCAGGCGTTCTGGTTCCAAGAAATTCTTGAGGTCGTTCAATAGCAGCTCATTCTGAAAGACGCCTCCGGAAAGAACGACCGTATTCACTTTATGCGTGCGGCACAGGGCTACCACGGCGTCGCAGAGCCCGTCGGCAATCCCGCGGTGGAAAGCACGAGCGATTTCGCTTCTGTCTCGGCCGTTGAGCCGGTCGCGAATCATTTCGGCAAGCAACGGGCGAAAATCCAGTTCATCCCCCGAAAGTGGGAAGGGATATGCGTCAGTCGTGGACGCACGACCGGCGAGGCGTTCCAGCCACATCGCGGCCTGTCCTTCAAATGTAACCTCGCAAGTGAACCCCATGATCGCCGCCGCAGTGTCGAATAGCCTTCCCATCGAGGATGTATCGAAACACCGAATATTTGCGCGTACAAGTTGCGAAGCGACCCGATAGCGGGAAGTGAATGAGAACGGCGCGGCGGTGAAGTCTGGCAAATCCTTCAGCTGCGCGAGAAAGCCCGCTGCGGCTTGGATTGGATAGGAGGCGGCTGCATCGCCACCGGGTAGAGCGGCAACGCGCAGATGCGACACTCGCTGGAAGCCTTCGCGGACGCTGCCGGTGAAAATTTCGCCGCCCCATATCGTTCCGTCATCCCCGTATCCGGTGCCATCGAAGCTCACCCCAATGACACGCTCTTCCCACGCGGCACGCTCGGCGAGGACGGAGGCAATGTGAGCGCGATGGTGTTGCACCGCGCATCTGCTCGATGCGGGAAGGTCCGACGCGTGGATCGAGGAACCATATTGAGGATGCGCATCGTGAACGAGCAACAAATCGTTCGAGTCGATTTCATACATCGAAAGCAGATCCCTGATCGTTTCCTGAAAAACGCAAAATGATTTGTAATGATTGAGGTCCCCGATATGCTGGCTGACGAAGGCCTGTCCATGAACAACCAGAGTAATCGTGTTTTTGAGGTCCGCGCCCAGAGCCAGGATCGGACGATCGGTCGGAAATGTGCCAACGGCCCCAGGGGCATATCCGCGCGCCCGGCGAAGAACGGTTGGGCCGAAAACGCCCACGCGCGCAACCGAATCGTCCACGCGCCGTGCGATAGGCCGTTCACCCATTAGAAAAGCATCCGCAACACCAGAGAGTTGGTGAAGCGCCTCGTCGTCCTGGTAGGCAATCGGCTCACTGGAACGATTCGCGCTGGTCATCACAAGAATTTCGGGAGCGCCTGCGGCAAACAACAGGTAATGAAGCGGGGCGTAGGGCAACATCACGCCGAGTTCGTCATTGTTAGGGGCAATCCCAGGCAACTCGGTCGCCGCCGGCGCGAGAACTATGGGCCGGGCAACTGAGGTCATCAACGCTTCCGCCCCGGGATTGAGGTCCACCAGACTGCGCGCGACGTCGATATTTTTCACCATCAGGGCAAAAGGTTTTTCCTTGCGGTATTTCCTGGAGCGCAGAGCGAAGACCCCACCCTGGCTTTTTGCGTCGCAGGCGAGATGGTAACCGCCCAGTCCCTTCACAGCCAGAATCATCCCTGATTGAAGGTAGTGCACCGCTTTCTGGATTGCTTCTTCATCTCCGCGCACAACTTCATCGCCTGCTCGAAATAGATAATGAGGACCGCATGCGACGCAGGCGAGAGGTTGAGCATGAAAACGCCGATTTGCAGGGTCGCCATACTCTGCGGCGCAAGTACCATCCAGCAGCCAATCGGCCATCGTGGTGTTCGGACGGTCGTAAGGCAAACTTCGAATCACGCTGTAGCGTGGGCCGCAGTTCGTGCAATTGATGTAGGGATACCGATAGCGGCGATCTTGAGGATCGAAAAGTTCTTGCAGGCAATTCTCACAAATCGGCAAATCGGGCGAAATTCGAACGGTGGGCTGCCGCTTCCCCGTGCTCTCCCGGATCGTGAATTCCCCGGCGCCTGACAAATCGGCTGGTTCGATGTAAATTTCCGAGATCGCAGCCGCCTGAGGCGCTCCCCTCTTCATCTCTTCGAGAAATAGTAGGACGGGCCCCTTTTCTCCCTCGATATGGATTTCCACCCCTCCTTCCGCATTCAACGCCCAACCCTTCAAACCATATGCAAGCGCAAGCCTGTAAACGAACGGGCGGAAACCAACGCCCTGCACCACGCCGCACACTTTAATGGAGTAAGCGTTCGGCATCCGATTATTTTCCGACGACGCAGGAACGGCCTTGCCATCCAACTTGAATCACTCTGCCGTCCTCGACGAGCAGCGGCACCGAGAACGGAGCTTGCGCCAGGGAACGCAGGCGCTCACGAGCCTGGCTGTCGTTTTCCACGTCGTATTCCGTGAACTCTCGCCCCTTCCATTCGAGCCATTCGCGCATCTCGCCGGTATAAGGGCACCCAGCCGTTCCGTAGAGCTCGAGACTAGGCATGGCCCAATCCCTCCAACGTTTCCCGAATGACGTGATAAATGGAAGCTTGCACTTCCTGAATGCGTGGAATGTAGTCCGACCGGACAATGATTGGAAAATCCGCCAGGCCGCGTCGAGCGACCTCGCCTCCGTCGTAGCCGAGCAATGCCACGGTCAACAACCCTTTCTTCCGCGCTTCTTCGAGGGCTATCACGATATTTTTCGAGCCGCCGCTGGTCGAGATTGCGATGGCAACGTCATTGGGCCGTGCCTGTGCGATCAGCTGCCGCTGGAAAATTAATTCCGTGCCAACGTCATTGGCAATCGCGGAGACGTTCGCGGGTTCCATGGACAGCGAAATAGCAGGAATGGGTTTGTATCCCGAGGGCGGCATGACGCAATCGATCGCCCAGTCATTTGCATCCGTGGCCGATCCGCCGTTGCCGAATAGGATGAGCTGGCCGCCTCGTTCGATGCGTTCGCGAATCGCGACTGTGGCGCTTCCGATTTTTTCCGACTCTTCCTTCGCGGCTCGCTCTCGCAAGAGCGCATCGTCGCGCACTTTCATCTGGATGGAAGAAGCGACTTCCGCGACGATATCGAACGTTTCCTGTTTCTGCTTTCCCAGAAACGGATAAAGAAACCCAGCTTCTCCGACATCGTGGCCTAATTCGCGGTGCTCGAAAAAGACATGCACGGTCTCCCATAACGTGTGGTAGAGAATTTCAATCGACTCCTGATGAACGAATGGGTCCGAAGTTGCTGGGCTGCAAAAGTAGGAGCCCCCCGTACCCGGCAATGCGAACGTCATAGCGCCGCGCAGGCGCGCGGCGCCGAGAGCGGCCCACACTTCGTGGTCCCCCTCGGGTGGTCCGAACCCCATTACGGTGTCATTGGCTTGAACGAGTGTCTTCAACCACGGCTCAAAAGCAGGAGAAACATCGAGTGCGGGGAGGGCGCGTTTTCCGACGATCACCGGGTGCACGAATTCCACCGAGACATGCTGGGCGTCCGTTGCGTACGGACCGCGCCCGAATGCCAGAAGCCGGCCGCCGCGAAGAAACCGCTCGGACATTTCGCGACACGCTTCCGCCAATCGGTATGCCTCCAGATCGAAAAACAGCTGGAGCACAGGATTGCGCGCCAGCAATCGTTGTTCGATGAGCGCCGTAAGTTCCAGAGTTGTTAGCATCCTACCGCTTCCTAACAAATGCGGGGCAGAGGGTCCCCCACGAGCATGTCCACAATGCGGCTCCCTCCGTAGAGAGTCGTTACTAGAACCGAACTTTCGGGCCGCTCGCGAACTTCGCCGATTATTTCCGCCTCTTCTCCGCCGGGCGTCGCACGCAGAGTCTGCAACGCGGTCTCCGCTTGCTCGGAAGAAACGATGACGAGAAATTGTCCCTCATTGGCGATGTGCAGGGGATCGAGGCCCAGAAGCTCGCAGGCGCCCCGCACGGAATCGCGGACGGGAAGCTTTTCCTCGAAAAGAACGATTCCATGGCCGCAATCTCGCGCCAATTCGTTGAGGGAAGTGGCGACGCCACCGCGCGTGGGATCTCGCATCCAGCGGACCCCGGGGCCCGCGATTCGCACGAGTTCTTGCACGAGTGGAAAGACCGATCGCG
>JBEKCU010000343.1:0-4603 GCA_050014735.1 Candidatus Acidiferrales bacterium
CTCGCCGCGGCGGGTTCGGATGGAAAGCTCGCGCTCATTGAAATTTCGCAGGCTCCCCGGTGCGCGGGCTGCGTCCGACTTGAGGCGGAAGTCTATCCTGACGATCGTGTTGCGAAGCTGCTCGGCGACCATTTCGTGACCGCGCGCTTGCTGCGGTCGGATCACCCGCGCGAATCGGAACGCTTCAATATCATGTGGACTCCGACACTCCTGATGTTGGAACCGGATGGAACGGAGCGGCACAGGGTGGTCGGGTTTCTGCCTGTCGAAGATTTTATTGCACAGCTTGAGCTAGGATTGGCGAAAACCGCGTTTGGCAGGGGTAACTTTGCCGGGGCGCAACATGCGTTCCAGGCAATCGTCGACCGCTATCCGTCAACCGATGCCGCCCCAGAAGCCGTCTATTGGGCCGGGGTCAGCGGATATAAGCCAAATCGTGAGCGGTCGTTTCTCAAGCAGGCTGCGGATACATTGCGGCAGACCTATCCACAAAGTGACTGGGCTAAAAAAGGATCGGTTTGGCTCTAGCAGTCATCTCACAAAATTTATTCTTGTGGGTCGCGGCTTCAGCCGCGATATTCGATGGCTTTAGAAACAAGGGCTTTAGCCCCTGACGCTCTCTAGAGTCTGAAGATCTTGCCCTCTACGCGATGGCTTCTAGCGGGTTAGTTCGCCACAGAGGTGAGATGTCCGAATTTATCCTGGCTGTTTGCACTGGAAATCCAAATGGATTTGGCGACCTCAAACGATTATTCCTCGCGCCAGAATCCGAGCGCCTTCTGCGCCGCCCGATCGGAAAAACTGAAAAGCACCGATTCCGCACCGGCTAGATGTGCCACCGGCACCCAGGATGGCACAACGAAAATGTCACGCGGCGACCACGCAAAAGTCTCATCTCCCACAGTGCTGCTCCCACTTCCTTCTACGACACAGTACACGGTTGAGTCCGTCGAACGTGCGGGGGCTCCGCCAAATCCTTTTGGCAGAAGTTGAAGAAATGCGGCGATGGTTGGCATCGGATAACCGCCTGTGGCCGGGTTCACGTACTGTAATTTGAACCCATGGCGGTGGTCAACGGATGCTTCGCGCATCAGTCGGTGTAGCGCTTCGCGGCTTCGAGCATACGGATAAGCAAATAACGGCGATGAATTGGAAGACTGCCGGAATTCGTAAGGAAGCATATTATTGCCGTATTTTGCGAACGATTCTCCTTCGGGCCGCTCAACCCGCTTATCGTTCGCCGATGGATGGCCCGCAAAGCTCGTATCGAAAAGATTCACTATCGGCATGTCTAGTCCATCCAACCAAACCACGGGCTCATTGCCCGGATTTCCGTGATCGTGAAAAGTCCATGAAGGGGTCAGGATGAAGTCGCCCGGTTCCATCGTTGTCCGTTCGCCGTCAACGGCTGTGTAGGCACCGTGGCCTTCCACCACGAATCGCAATGCAGAGGCTGTGTGACGGTGACTGGGTGCCAGTTCGCCGGGCAGGAGCAGTTGCAGCCCGCCGTAAAGGCTGCCTGTAATTTGAGAGCGGCCGCGAAGGCCGGGGTTTTCCATGACGAGCACGCGCCGTTCAGCTTCTTCGGCAGTGATGAGCGTCCCACCTTCGAAAAGCAGCGCTCGGATTTCCTCGTAACGCCATAGTGCAGGAAGACAGGCTGGCCGGGGTGCTTGCAGCACAAGATCCGCGAGCACTTCCCAAAGGGGAACCATGTTCTTGCGCTCCAGACGGGAGTAGAACTCCTTGCGCTCCGCCGAGGGCTCGGATTTGGTGTAGAACGTCGTGCCACTCATGTCAATCCTCCAAGGCTGCCACCTCTATCGTTATCCGCATAATGGGTAAATATGTTGCGTCAGCGGGTAACCGCGGCCACACTTTGCGTGTTTCGGCGGGAACCTGTTGCCATCATAGTCCAGTTAAGCTCCAATCCCAGTTCGAAATTTTCCGTGACGAAAATTTCGGAAGGTGCACACACAGCTTCATTGCTCGAAGGCGCGCGAGCGGGAGCCACGCCACGAACCGACGGGGAACCCCATCGGATGTCTGGGCCGATGGACGATCTCCACGCCGTTACTCGCAAAAAAGGCAGAGACGATGTTCCGAACACAAAAAATTGACTTCGTTTAGCCGTTGATATAAGAATTGGCCGAAGGAAGGTGAGTCATGAGATATGTTAAGTCAAGCTGCCTATATCTTGGATTGGTCGGTCTACTTATGGTCTCCCCACCGGTATTCGCGCATCACGGGTATGCCGCGTATGACATGACAACCACCCTGTCTGTGAAGGCGACAATCGTGAATCTGTTGATGGAGAATCCTCACTCATCCATCGCCTTTGACGTAAAGGATGCCAACGGAAATGTGGAGCATTGGTTCTCCGAAAGCGGTAATCCGCGCGGCATGAGAGCCGATGGTTACACTCCGGAGAATCTAAAGCCCGGAGACCAGGTTACGATTTATTATCATCCGTCAAGGAGCGGGGTGCACGTGGTGGTCTTGACGAAAGTTGAATTTCCTGACGGTCGAGTACTTAAAGCACGAGATTAGTGCAGGCCGGTGAGGGTCGAACCGAGCCGTTTAGCGAATCGGGATCCAAAAACTCGTTGGCTTGACTGAGACCGATTCCAGTTATTTCCAAATTTGTCGACTCCCTGAGCGGATTTACGCTTCCAGATTTCCGCACAAACGTCATATCCCTGAACGATTGCCAGGCCGTCATCGCTGAAGCGGCATTTTTTCATCAGATTCCAAATTCACGGCTGCAAGCTCGCGGAACCGACGGTCTGCCACTCGCCGATCCCATAAAATCCAGGCCGACGGCCTTCTACTGTAAAGTGCGTCATTTCTTCTTGTAATAGTCCGTTACCCTCTGGTCGAACTTACGATTGTCCTCGGGGCTGCAGATCCATTCAGTGAATTGATCCAGTTTGTAAATTCGATCGTGAACCTGTTCAATGGGGACTAAGTGAAAATATTTGCGAAATCCCGGCCATGACTTATCGCCCCGCGCTTTCGGATCGTAATACGTCATATCGAGCACCAAGTGATCATGATCCACACGCGTGAAGCGCTCCACGAGATGGAAAGCGTCGCTCTTCCAATGGCCGACGTTTTGCGTGATCTGGGTTCTTCCATTGAAGCCGATGGTATCCACGACCAGCGTGTCACCGTCCCAGTGGCCGATCGAATCCCCCTCGAAAGTGGGGTCCATTTCCTTGGGATGCTCTTGGTTTAACCAGAAGATGCGCCATTCTCGGTGATAATTATGCAACTGGACAATTCGCTCGGGAGACATAAAAAATGTCATTAGGTCTAAGTTAGTGGGGTCGTATATTGCCGGCGCAGCTAAGGGTTCGCAATCCTTGCCCGGGTACTCGCCCTCGGGATCGTTGGCGGGGACGCCGTTTGGGTCGGTGGCATAGCATGGATCCTGGTTATTCGGGCAAAGGTGTCCTGGGCGATTCCATCCTGGCAGGGGTTTTCCTCCCAAGGAATCATGCGAGATCGATTTCATCAGCAAGTTCTTCTTGGCCCAATCCGTTAAAGGCGGTTCGGGTATCGTTTGGTCCCAGCTGCCAAAATTCCGTTTACCCGGGCTAGCAGCATCACCGATCCAATTTCCACTAAAATCATGGGGGTCGAACGGCAGATTCGCAGTTGAATTCGGTTTCGTGGTGGCGGGAGCGCTCTGGGACTGCGCGTGCAGCAACGGGGAGGTTGCGAACACTGTAATCATAGTGACCACGGAATATAAATAGGGAATTCTCATAGTCAATCTCTCCGCGTTCTTGAGTTCGATCTTCCAGTTCGCCCAAGAAACATTGCTTCACGGAGGACGCATTCCTCTGCCGCGATCTAGTGACGCCCAACGATCTGAACCGGCAGGAAATTGTTAACCTCTCCCCTACTTGGGTAATTGGAACGACATCGTCCAGTAGTGGGTGAACTGCACCAGCGGACTTGGATTTCCGTCTTGCCTTCCCGGATTGGCACCCTTATACACCCGAGGTTCTTTCGATTGAACCGAATTCTTGCGGAACCGGAATTCCATACTAGAGCAAAGCCTCGTGTCCGCTCATCTTGACACAATCGGGGTCCGTGCGAACTGAAGCCGACAATATCCCCGGCTTGCGCTGCTTGGGTTCTACTTATATGCTGTGCGCGCAACGCAGCCCGCGGCACGGTTTTGATGTGGCGAGGAGCCTCTATTGGAAGCGCAGACCGAAATAAACGTCTCGCAGCGAGTTGACGATAGTGAACTCGGCACGCTTCAGTGGAGCACCATTGTCCTGTGCGCGCTATGCCTGATTATGGACGGATTCGACGTTCAGGCAATGGGCTATGTCGCTCCAGTGCTGATCCGGGAATGGGGAGTTCCTAATTCTGCTTTGGGGCCGGTGTTCAGCGCGGGGCTATTCGGCGTGCTGATTGGCTCGCTCGCTTGCAGTATGTTGGCAGACCGCTTCGGAAGGCGTCCGATGCTAATCGCCGGAGCCCTTTATTTTTCCCTCCTGACGCTGATCACTGCACAAGCGCACTCCGTCCACCAGATGCTCGCGATTCGCTTCATCGCTGGAATCGGCTTGGGCGGAATGATGCC
>JBEKCU010000344.1:0-4569 GCA_050014735.1 Candidatus Acidiferrales bacterium
AAATCAACGTTGAGATCAGTTTCTTTCTCAGTCCGGTCGAAACCTTCTGATACGTAATGTAGTATTCGAGAACGCCGGAAAGATTACCGCTCTTTTCTCCCGCGAGGATTGAAACTGTGTAAACTTTCGGAAAAACTCCCTGCTGCTCCAAGGCGTCGGATAGCGTTGTGCCCTCGCGGACCAGGCGGCGGACTTCTCCGAGAACCGGCCGCAAGCGCGGTGCCGCAGCGCGTTCAGCCAACAGGTCCAATGCCTTGAGGATCGGGATTCCCGCTTTAATCAGCGTATTAAATTGCTGGTTGAAGACCAGAAAATCGTTGCCATCGACTTTTTTCTCATGGCCTCCGCCGAACGCCTGGCCAAACAGTCCCTCCCTTGGCTGGACTTGATACACATAGAAGCCGCGATCCGAGAGCTTCTGGCGAACCTCCGTAACGGACTCAGCAGCTTCGATTTGGGAGAAAACCCGGCCGCTGCCGTCCGCGACTTTACATAGGAACTCAGCCATTGGTTAAGTGTACCCCAACCATACCAGATGCGGGAAACAGGCACCGTGGATGCGTGCACAGGGTGACAATGCCCCCTCCTTTCCCAATACTCAACAACCGTTCGTTGCGCATGAAACCATTCAGGTATTCGGGCTGAAATCCAAAAGATCGCCTAACACAATTCCTTGCCTTCGATGGCGTATGTGGCTAGAATACGCGGCCTGTCCCCGATTTACGTGTCCGGACTAACTGTACGGGCTCGAGGCTCAGGGTTGGCGTCGACGGACCGACAAGGATGAGCGCCAAGGCCTTGTTCAAGAGCGAAAATTTTAAAAGTATCGGCAACCACTGGATTCGCCGGCCGCGTTTCGAAGTTCTTTTGATTTTTTTGAGATTGGTCCCCCACGCACGAACTGAAGACAAAAATCTTCGGTTCGGTTATGCGGCGTCCCGGGCTATCCCTCCATCGGGTCAGCCTTTCGGGGCGCCGCTTCATTTTCCGGCACGCTTGCGCGCGCTGAGACTGCGCCAAAAAAATTGGCCCCTCCCGCGCCGTTAGCGTTGCGTTAACTGACTTGCAGGAGCGGGCTTAACCGACTGGGCAGCGTGGCACCGAAAAACTTCCCGCTGCGTAAGGGCATCGTCCGGACTCAGGGACAACGCAGCAGTAAACTGAGCCATAGCGGCGGTGCAATCTCCGTTTGACGCGAGAACAATTCCGTAGCTTGTCCGGAAATGAGCATCCCATGGATTTAGCTGGACCGCTCGACTCAGGCTGGCTTGCGCTTCGCGAGGGTGGTTCTCTTTCAACTGAATCATGCCGAGGTATACATACGGATCGGCCACGTTCGGACCGAGCGCGATAGACTTCCTCGTATATTCCTCCGCTTTTTCGTACTGTTTCTGGACGTATTGCAAACGTCCGAGATTCAGAGAGACACGATAGTCACCGCTATTTTCACGGTAAGCCGATTCAAGCAGTAGTTGGGCCCTCTCATATTCCTTCCGCTCGATCAACTCCACACCCAGCTTGTTGGCAACGGTCAGATTATACGGAGCTACCTCATGCGCCCGGGCAAACAGGGAGTATTCGTCCATCCAATAGCTTGCCGTCCAAATCGTGCAAGCCGCGAGGGCCATCGTAAGCACCATAGCGGTGGCAACCGTTGCCAGTGCCTGTCCGAAGACAACGCGCCGGGACTTCGCGAACCGGTCGATGCACAGCGCCACCAGCAGCGACGCACCGATACTTGGCACGTAAAAGTAGCGGTCGTGAACCAATTGGTCTGGGTTGAAGGCTACGAAATCCAATGCAGGTAGAAGGGGAATGACAATCCAGGCCGCAGCATATGCTGCCTCTCGGGAACCCAGTTGATCCCGGTATTTCCAAATTAAGCACCCAATGGCGACAAAGATCAACACGGGCAGAATGACGTGCGCCAGGTTCAGATGAAGTTGGTAATAGAGGTCGTAGTCCTCGGAGAGACGTAACGGGACGAGCCAGTTTTTGACGTAAAACAGCAAAACAGACGGCAAGGTCAACAGCCACGCCGAAAATGACGCGCCCGAGAGCGTATGGCTGAATCCTGATAAGACTCGATGCCGCACGTAGAGATATACGACGGCGATGGGAACATAGCAAACGATGGACCCGATCGCCCGCCGGAATCGTTGGAGGTATTCGGTCTTTTCCGATCGTTCAGCGGGAGAATTGGAAATCCAATTATGGGTAAACACCAACGCGGGCAAGACGACCGCTGTCTCTTTGCATAGGAGAGCGGCCGCGTATAACGCGCAGGACACCGTCATCCAGATTGTCCGTGATTTCCGCTCCGATTGTAAGTACGCCAAGAACCCAGCCAGGAAGAAAATAGCAAACAGGGATTCCGTTGTACCGGAAATCCAGGCCACGACCTCATGATGGATCGGGTGTACTCCAAAAATTAGCGCCGTCAGCCAGGCGACGGTGAGCCGCCCAGTTAATCTTTTAGCCAGAACATATACAAGCCACGTCACCAGAAGATGCAGTCCAACAGCGGTGGCGTGCCAGCCGTAAGAATTCTGACCGAAAATCGAATAGTTCATGCGCGTCCACAGCAGAAACAGCGGGCGGTAGTAGTTCTCAGGAATCAGAGGAGACAATTGCTTCCAAAACGAACCGCTGAAGTATTGAGGAACGTATTGCCAGGATTTCACAAACGGATTGGAAAGAATCTGAGGATAGTCGTCGTAGACAAAATCAAACTTGACTGTACCCAGATACGTGATCGCAGTGAGCGCGAGAATAACCTTGATAAAGTATCGTTCGCACAGATTTGTCGTCTGCGCGCTTCCAGATACGCCCAAAGGTGTTGTTTCCATCGGCCAGTGTGGCTCCTCAGGATTATGCCGAGTCTAGCATCTAAAAATATCGTTCGGAGCTTTACACGTGTACCGAGAAACCCAAATCGTTAGTATCACTTACGCTCATTTATTCGACGTTTACGGAGCGGGCTAGCGAGGGCTCGTAGTCGTTACGCTTCCATCGACAATGGCAACGCCATTGGGGACTTGAAAATGAAACATGTCGTCCGCCAGGGGTATATCCGTCTTCCAGTCGCCAAAACGGTACTCCATCTGAATTCCACCCGGCTGGCGAACTTCAATGCGCGCCAGTTCGCCGTTGGATGTATCGACCTCCAGCAGGACGTCCGTAATATCCTCAGCGTCGGCCAATTCCGCCCCAGCCTCCGCCGATTGATTCATCGAGGTCGAAGCGTCGGGCTTCGAGCCTTTAGGCACGCACCGAAGGACCGCATGACCGTTGGGTGTGCCTCTCTCATCGATTAAATCCACGCGGCTGCACAATCGGGAGAGATCCGCCTTTCCTGTCAGGAGGGCGAGCGGGGTACGCCAGTCCGAACTTTCCTTGGCAGGAGCCTTCGTCACAGTATGGTCGTACGGCACATAGAACCAAACGGTCTTCCCATCCACCAGGAATAGCTTTTTTTCCGGTGATTCGTATTCCCATCGCATCCGGCCGGGCCGCTTGAAATAGACGGTTCCTGACTCGATCCGAGCTTGTCTTGGCCCTTCGCTGTAACGTTCGAGAAATACCGCCCGGAGGGATTGAGCATGGCGGTAATGGTCCTCCAGGAGACGAGTAAGAGATTTTGCGGTGGCCGTCGCGTCGGCGGCAGGCGGTCCGGTTTTGGCACTCGTCGCGAAAGGGGAAGTAAAAATTGCGGCGAGAACGAAGGCAGTGAAGCGCTTTGAAATCACTTAACGATTGTAGCAGCAGCCGGGTTTCGGAACTACATTTCGAGGCGCACAAGCGCCCCGAATAAGGCATTATTGAATCGGAGGATCGCTGGGTCCAGCAGCGACGGCCGAGTTTGATCGGATCACCGCTGACTGGTCCGTATAGAAATGAAGTTGGCCGTTAGTCGCCGTTTGGGGGTCGGCGTTCAAGGAGTAGCTGGTGCAATTCCCATTCGCATCTGTCGTGAGCACCACGTACGTATAGATGTACCCGGTTTTTACGCCCGATGCGAGGACGTCGTCGATGAGTCCGGCATTATTCTGGTCCACAGTCGCGCTATTACCCGAGAGTGGAGTCAAACCGTTCGAAAAGCCGATTCCATACGTCGTGGAGTAGACCACTTCGGCGGTTGTTATGTTTCGTGAATTCTGAACAGCCGCCGCTTCGTTCGCCCGCATCTTGGACTGGATAAAATTCGGGATGGCAATCCCGGCAATAATCAAAATGATGGCGACAACGATGAGTAACTCAACCAGTGAGAACCCTTCGTTCGATTGACCGCGCTTTCCGGGCGCCCGATGTTTTATTTGCGGTCCCATAATTTTACCTCTCACCTCTTCCTTGGCACATCTGTGTTCAGAATCCGATCAATTCCACTCTCTGCTTAAAAAAGTGGGGAGGAAGACGTGATTTGCTTCCTCCCCACGTGCTGCTCGCAAACCAGATTTAGCTGATCGGGGTGCTGGCGGACGTTGCAGTTGTGGCGACGTCGGCGCGAATCACGCCGCTCTGATCCGTGAAGAAGTAGCGCTGACCGGTTACGTTCTGGGTCACCGGACC
>JBEKCU010000345.1:0-4566 GCA_050014735.1 Candidatus Acidiferrales bacterium
CAATGTTTATGCTCGACACACTAGCTTTACCATTGTCTTACGCGCTGTTTATTGTTCACCTTAATTTTTCTAAGAAGCATGAAAGGTATGAATGAACCGTAAAGGTGTTCTTACGACAAAATATATTGGTTGCCTTTCCTTTTGTTTGATATCGATCCTATTTACTCCCGTCTCTCACGCACAATCTGGTCTTGGCTCCCGGTCATTAGCTGTCGCCCCGCTAGGTCTTTCCGGGGGCTATAATTCGGCGCGCAGACCTGTTTCACCACTTGACGCGAACGAAGAAGCTCCTCCAACGCGCGACGTTCCAAGCGAGCTATCGGGTGTAACTCGCTATCCAAACGGTTTGCCGTTGCCGGAAGCACAGGTCGTTCTCACCGGAGCGGATGTGAGCATCGATCGCACGGCAGTCAGCGGTAGTGACGGAACTTTCGAGTTCAAGAACCTAAAGCCAGGCGAGTATCAGGTAACGGCGAAAAAAGAAGGATTTTCAGCCTCGGCCATAACCAGCGTCGAACTGGCGGCAGGGCAAAGCTTCAGTTTAGACCTCTCACTGAGATCGACATTTGTCGTGTCATCATTCGAACAATCATCGCCACAACCTTCTGCCTCGGCCTCGGCTTCTGCGGGATCTTCATCTGCACCTCCGGCAACTACTTTTCACGGCGGGTTCTTTCGCAGATTTGGCGAGGCGTATCTATACGACTGGAAGGGCACAACACCGGCGAATGTTTTGCTTCCGAACGATCGCCGGCAGGGAATGTGGCCGGCCCCTGAATCAGGACCGCCATTCCCTTTCTCCGATTGGCCAATCGGTGGAACAGTTTGGATCGGCGCGTCCTGGGCCCAATCGAGTCCCTTGATGCAAGCTATTTGGAGTGGCCCGCACGGCGATGCCTGGAAGAAGAGCGGCATCCAGATTTACGGATGGCTAAATTTTGGCGGGAACTGGAGCACTTCACACGCAATTCCCACTCCCAATGATACCGGGAAGTACGGGAACGCCCCTACGTCGTATGACGAAGTCGCCAACGCGATCGAGCCGGACCAGGAAGTGATTTATATCGAACGCGAGCCGAATACGGTGCAAACGGACCACTTCGATTGGGGTTTCCGGTTCACCGATCTTTGGGGTCTTGACTATCGTTTTACAACTTCCAAAGGCATTTTCAGTTCGCAACTGTTGGGAAAGAATGCGGAGGGCTGTCCCAACGTCACTTGTAGACAGTATGGGGACGACCCTGTGATGATGTATGTGGATCTATATTTTCCTCACTTGGGACAAGGTTCGGACCTCAGGATCGGACGATATGTTTCGCTTCCGGACATCGAGGCGCAATTGGCGCCCAACAATTACTCCTATAGCCACTCGTTGCTTTACACGTTCGATTGCTACACGCAAACCGGTATTAACGACACAACGAGAATCAGTAATCATTGGACAATTCAAATAGGGTTATCGCCGGGTTGTGACGTGGCGCCCTGGGATAAGAAAGATGCCAAACTGACGCTAAATGCCTGTATCCAGTATGAATGGAACACCGGCAAGGATGACGTCAACCTCTGCGACAACGAAACTAACCTTACCCATAATTCAGGCCAATACGCCTACAACAACCTGCAAGCCTACTATCTCACTTACTATCACGTACTGAGCAAACGCTGGCACACGGATACCGAGTATTGGTATCAGTGGGAGAAAAACACGCCAGACGTGAACCCGGCCGCCCCTGCGAACGTGCTCAGCGCAGCGGCTCCTTTACTTGAGACGAATGCCAACGGAGCCTGGTGCAATCCGACTCCCCAGGGCATTTATCCAATTACCTGCTACGCTCCTGAATGGGCAATTACAAATTATCTTGAGTTTCTGATCAATGCCCACAACTACCTGTCCTTTCGGAACGAGTACTTCGATGACATGAGAGGCCAGAGGACAGGCGTTCGGACCAGATACACGGAGCAAATGTTCAACTGGGGACATTGGATCGGAACGTCGGTCCTATTCCGTCCCGAATTCAGATATGAACATTCTTTCGACAATCCCGTGTATCAAGTGGGTACCAAGAAAACTCAGTTTACGGTGGCGGGGGATATCATTTGGTTTTTCTAAGTCTGGTATTCAAACGTTCCGGCCGCGCACGATGCTTAACCGGGTATTTTTGAAGGGCCAAGAAAAGGGGGCGTTCAGATTGCATCTCGGACAGGCTACTGACGACCCGAATGATGGGGTAGAATATCCCGGAGAGGTGCAACTCGTGTTCAGAAAACCTAAGATTTTACTGGTCATAACGGCAGCAGCATTGCTCGCGACTGGCGCGACGCTGGGCACTGCGCTTGCGCAAAAGGCAGATCCAAAGTCGCAAGATAAATTGGCTCTTGGAGAGAGTGACGTCAAGCAACTGCTGCTCCTTATGGATACCGATAAGAACGGCAGGGTCTCCAAAAAAGAGTACATGGACTTTATGGAAGCAGAGTTCGATAGATTGGATAAGGACAAAAGCGGGGATCTCGACGTCAAGGAACTGACTCAATCGAGTCTGCGTCCGGTCCACAAGGGGCCGCAAGTGTCCCGGTGATTGCCCATCTGCCGGATATCCTATTCGCTCGGACGGGAAGTCGATTCGGAGTGGCTTGCTTCCGGATCGATTGGCAAGGTGAACGTAAATACCGATCCTTTCCCCTTTTGACTGCTGACTTCGATTGTTCCCCCATGGGCTTCCACGATGGCTTTTGCGATCGGTAAGCCCATGCCCGTTCCCGGGACCCGATGCCGGTGTCCCCTGCCTCGATAGAACCTGTCAAAGATATATTTCAACTCGGATTCCTCGATCCCTGGCCCTTTGTCCGCGATATGAAATGCGATAAATCCGTTTTTTCTTTCTGCATCGATCATGATCGGTTGCGTGGGCGCGGAGTAAAGATCGGCATTTCGAACGAGATTGGCAAAGACTTTTCTTGCCCATACTGAGTCCACATAAACAGAGCACTGGGGATCCTTGATTTCTACGCGAATGGGTCTGGCGCTTCGCACGTCCGCGCAATCCGACAGGGCTTCTGAGACTAGTTTGCCGACTGCATGCCGGGCAAACTGAAGTGTGACGTCACCTGCTTCCAGGCGTGCCATATCCGCGGTTTCTCCTATCAGGCGGTTGATCCGGTCACACTCTTCGTCGATGATGACTAGCAATTCCTTTCGTTGTTTCTTGTTGAACTGGAGGTCCTCGAGCAGGCTTGTCGCCGAAGCTTTAATGGAAGTGAGGGGAGTCTTGAAATCATGCGTAATCGCATCCAACAGGACCGATTTCAGCCGTTCGTTCTCGCGCACGGCCTCGGCTTTGCCCAACATTTCGATGGCCTGCGCGCGGTCGATGGCGGACGCGATTAATGTTCCGATCGCTTCGAGAGAATTGTTTGAAACAAGCGACCCAACCATGCCGAAGCTGCCTATGACTCGCGTTCCGAGACGCACCGGGGCAAATTGACCTTCGTGCAAAGGATCCACTACTTCTATCTCTTCCTGCTCCGCCGCAGCTTTCAGACGAAGCTCCCCCACTAGGGGAGCTTCATCCCGCGAACCATAGATCTGATGTTTATCCAAGAGGTACAGCGCTGCGGCTTTCGCCTTGAAGACTTCCACAATGATCTTGGGGATTTCATTCCGTAAAACAAGTGAATCCCGCACTTTCATCGTATCCCGGCTGAACTGGTACAGCCGCTCCAATTCATTCTTCCGCCGGTTGGCTTCCTCCGCCTGCTGCCGCGCACGAACGGAGAGATCGCTGCCAATCAAGGAAGTCACAAGAAAAGCGAATAGACTCACCCAATCCCTCGGGTCAGAAATATGGAAAGTGCCAATGGGAGGGAAAAAAAAGTAGTCGAGAGCCAGCATTGCTAAACCGGACATGAAAACCGAAACACCGAGCCCCCAAAATGCTGAGGCAGCCAGGATTCCCAAAAGATAAGTAAGGATAACGGTCGTCGGTACGAATATCGTGGCATTCCGGTATGCCAGCGTGGTCAATGCCACAAATGCCAGGCTGAGAAGGTATCCGGCTGTCTTTGAACGAAAGTGTCTTTCCACAGTTGAATTCTAGCTTAGCATTCCACGACAAAGGAACGATTAACGAAAACTATTCGATATTGAGCCTATTTATGGTTGCGATATGCATTCCTTATGCGTTGTTGGCCGCCCGATCGAATAACTCAACTTCGATGTTGTATTGTCCTCTTGAGGAGCAAGGAAAGGAGGAATTTCGCTTCCAGCTACAGAGGCAAGAGGTTCCTTGCTTTGCTCACGATTTACGGAGCCCATAAAAGCCTTCCTCTATACACGATGGAGTTCGATTCGATTGACGATGGAAATGCTGTTTCGCAACGACCGCATGTTCATGAAGGTTCATAACCGGAACGATTAAAATATGGACCTCTCCCTGATGGAGACACCTTGACCTGCCCCCCGAAAACTAGTCCATCCAAAAGTTAGCTTCTCCGGGTATAAAACCATGAGAGGAGAAGCAACGATGAAGAAGAGCCGTTTCAGCGAGGAGCAGATTGTGGCGGTGTTGA
>JBEKCU010000346.1:0-4559 GCA_050014735.1 Candidatus Acidiferrales bacterium
CCATTCACGGAGATATCCTGCGTACCACGTCCCATTGCGGCTGCGTTGTACACAGCGACATTCGCGCCGGCCGAGAGACCCAGCAAGGCAGTGTAGTTACGGGCAGTCAGTGGAAGTTCGGTGAGGGTCTGGGAGAGCACTACAGTGCCTTGCGTCGAACTCGCCGTCTGAACAGTCTCCGCTTCGCTCTGCACTGTAATTTCCTGAGCTTGACTTCCCACCTCCAAGCGTCTATCCAAGACAGCTGTCTCCGTCACGATGACCGTTATGGAAGGGACCGCGACTGTGTTGAACCCTGTGGCTTCGAATTGCACTCTGTAGCTACCCGGTGGCAGCAGGCCAATCTTGTATGTGCCGTCGGCGCTCGTCGCCGACGATCGCTCTTGGGCCGTGTCCGTATTGGTGGCCGTAACCTTTACATTGGGAACCACGGAGCCGGTAGGATCGGTAACTGTGCCCGTCAATGCGCCTGTCGCGGCAGTCTGTGCAATCAGGGATGGAACCGACGCGACAAATAGAAAAACAAGAACCGCCCACGCGACCCGCGAATTCTTACTCTCGAACATCTAGTTCCCTCCGGGATACGCGGCCTAATCCCGCAAGCCAATTAGGCGAGGATGTGGTTAATTCGTTGTTCGACTAACCATATTCGTACCGGTCACAAAAGCCGAGGCTAGACTTCTTCCATTAAACATCTTCTATTAAATCGCTGGCCCACGAAGCGAACACGGGATCGACATCGCAATTACTGCGCCTCTTATATTCCTGGGATTGGGAAGAAGTCAAGGACAAAACCAAATTGCTAGTAGTCGGGTGGCAGACCCTTCGCGATTTTCGAAGGGTCTGAGCGGTGGCACAGCCTTTGAGGTAGGCCTAAATTCCCGGTGGCCCATCCCTTGCGGTTTTCAAGGTGTCGGAGGGCTTGGTTCTTTAGGCAGGGCTCGGCGATCCATTCTCGCAAAGTAGAATGGGCCTGGAGGCGGCTCAAGATTTCCGCCCGTTTTGAGTGAGCAAGCGCCTCTTGGCAAACGCGCGTCCCGATCCGGCTGCCGGGTAGGTCTAGAATTCCGGGCGCAATAACTTTGCGGGACGAGCATGCCGCCTTACGCGGATTTTGCAAAGCCGAATAGTGTTTCGGGATTTTCAACAAGAATACGACGGCGCGTTGCCGCGCTCGGCGTCCAGATCGATATCGATGTGCCAGCCCAGCGCGTTCACGCGTTTTGAAAGCGGCTCGATCATCTCGATCGTATGGAGACCGCTGGGAGCGGGATTCACGGAGCGGATGCCGCGAATTCCGCCATCGTGCATTTTCTGCAACTCAGCGTCAGTAACGGCAGGGAGGACTACGGCGACGCCGCGTGCGTTTGGAGCGAACTGCGAGATGGCGTCGAGTGTCACGCTGTTATCGGTCAGGTAGTGTCCTCTTTGGGAAAATTGCCGGACTTCAAGTTCTTGCACTTCATTCCCCAAACGGAGCCGATTGCTTTGCAGGTCGTGTTGGCCGGCATTGTAACCCAGGATGGCGGTGTTTCGACTGAGTGTAGTGACTTAGTCCGACAGCCGGACGTCCCCGTGCCCCTCTGTGTAGATTCTCGAAAGGCTTTACACAAAGATCACCGAGGGCACAAAGGGGCACGGAGGAAACCGCAAACCGAGTCACTGCCCGGCTGAGGGTAGTGTTTTAATTTAGTGAAATGCGCTCGAAGAAATGTGAGACTGCGACTTCGGAGTCCAATCCCGGGGACGCCAATCTCCCGATTGGCATCTTGTGCTTCTGTACCGTCGCCAATCGGGAGATTGGCGTCCCCAGATTTCGCCAGCCGACACCCGAACTCAAATTTAAATTTGGATACTATCCCGCTGAGACGGTGATCGGAAAAATCGGCGATTTCAAGGTAGAATAGCGGCCTTGCGTTTAAGGCCCCGTCGCCTGCCGCATTGTGGAGATTGCATGACCCCAATCATAAGAGCTATCGGCATCGCCAACGGCGGAGGAGACTGCCCGGGGCTGAATGCCGTCATACGCGGTGCGGTCCGCGGAGCCATCCTGGGACACGGATGGCGCGTTGTCGGCATTCAAGACGGCTTCGACGGACTGATCTGGCCGGAGCGGACAGTTCCGCTAACGGTCGAGTCGATCGCCGGTATTCTGCCCCGCGGCGGCACGATTTTGGGCAGCCGAAGCCAGGGAGATCCCTTCCACCACACAAACGAAGAGGGTGTAAAGGTAACCAAGGACGATTACCTGACATGCCGCAGGACGATGGATCAATTGGGGATCGATGCGCTGATCGTAATCGGCGGCGACGGCACCCAATCAATCGCGCTGGATTTGGGACGGATGGGCATCCCGGTTGTCGGAGTGCCCAAAACCATCGACAACGATCTCTCCGCCACTGAAGTGACCTTCGGTTTTGACACGGCGCTGCATGTCGCCACCGATGCCATCGACCGCCTGCACACCACCGCGGAATCGCATGGCCGCGTCATGGTGATCGAAGTCATGGGACGCGACGCGGGCTGGATCGCGCTGCATTCCGGAATTGCCGGCGGGGCCGACGTGATCCTGCTCCCGGAAATACCGTTCACGATTGAAACAATTTGCGAAAAATTACGTCAACGGGCCAGGACAGGAAAGTCATTTTCCATCGTGGTCGTCGCGGAAGGAGTAAAGCTGCCTCCCAACGATCCTTTCGGAAATCCGTTTCCAAAGCCGCGCTCCGGCCAAGCGGGCATTCTGATTGGCGAGGCGATTCACAAATCGCTGAAACAGGACGTGCGCACCACAGTGCTGGGCCACATCCAACGTGGAGGATCGCCCAGTCCTTTCGACCGCATTCTGTCCACCCGATTCGGAGTGGAAGCGGTGGAACTAGTGGCGCGCGGGGAATTCGGCCGCATGGTATGCCTTCGCGCCGGTGAAATTGAATCGGTTCCGCTCGAGGATGCTGTGGGTGAAACGCGTTTGGTCGACCCCAAAGGTAGTATGGTGCGCACAGCACGAGCCGTGGGAATCACGTTCGGAGATCGGGAATAAGGAGGCAGTGGCGCCGGTTACTCGAGTAGGCCGGGCCGTTCCTTCAATGCTCCAATCCCCAGGCACGAAACTCGGGTTGTACGCCCCGCTTCAACAGAAGGCGTCCGCCGGTTGCAGTTCCAGCGCAGTACTTCTTCAGCGTATCGGTTCAGAGTCAGCGTACACGCTCAAGAATTGGAGCAATCTCGGGGTGATGACCGAAGCCCACAGCTGCCTATATTTTACTGTCCGACAAGCATTGAAATGGCTGATTACCAGCCGATGAGAATTCCATTTATCAAGACCTATTCACGAAGTGCGAGAAGACGGTCACAAGTGGTGACAGTCTCACTTCACGACGTGACTGCTGTCAATTCTTGCTAGAGATCCTGAGCGCATGCTTGGGTTCAATCCGACTGTCTCCCTCCGTTCACTTATTAATTCTGGACGAACTGACAGTACGAAAGTTTTTAGATCGGTACTAATAGTTCATTGTCCGGCTAAAACTCTCCATGTAGGCTTGAAAGTGAGGAGAAGCTATATGGTGAAGCTGACGTTCTTGATACTTTCGAGCTGGTTCGTGTTCAACACGTGCATCGATTTAATTCAGGGCTGTCCCCTATTCGAGCGGCAGCGAAAAACAATTCCTGGACCACGAGTTGGGCGTTGAAACCGATGGCAACCATGCTGGCGTCCTTCTCGCGTTGATAGAGCAACGATAATCGCTCGATGGTGTATAGCCGCCGGCGACCGTGAAACGCAGTAAAACGCTACCCGGCTCACCAACCGAAATCACGAGACGATCGATTACCTGGCCAAAGTCGCCAGAGCGAAAAGCCACTTTGCGATTTCATCCCAGTCCTTGTCTTCGGCGTCATTTACGGAGCTTGCCAACTGCCGTTTTAGCTCCTCTTTGAGTCCGGGAGCGTCATAGTTCCATTTTGGACCTGGCTGATGCTGGTCGCTCTCGGTCATGTAGTTCTTCTCCGCGAGGCCGATCGAGTAGTTTATCTTGCCGCGAGTTTTCATACGTTCATAGATTTCTTGAGCCTTCTTTGAAGAGAAAGTCATTGCATGCCCCCTCGCTGTCCCTGTATGACTTCAAAGCACAAGCCAAATTGCCGTGGTCGATGGCCACAATTCTATGGCTTTCAGCGTCTAAACACATCATCTAAAATGAAGGAATCGGGCGTTCCGCGAGCGAGAAAAAGGGAGCAGCGGCCGGTGGCGAGTTTGCCCGGCCGGGGGGATGGCCGGCGCGTCGAAAGTCGAGTAACCGCTCCAACGGCTTCGCACTTCTGGTCGCTGCTCCCGAAAATGGATGGTCATGCGGATTCTTTCGGGACTGGAGTCCTCCGGACCTTTTCTCTGCCCACGATCCGTATCCGTGGTGCCTATCCATTGCGCTTTTTTATAGAGCAGTTCCCAGCTACTTGCAGTGACCGCCGTCATTCATTGCTGTGACCGCTGACACCCATCAGGCTTGAACTCGCGCTCATATTTAAAGGAAGATTGCAGTCCTCGAAAAGAGGTATCCGAT
>JBEKCU010000347.1:0-4558 GCA_050014735.1 Candidatus Acidiferrales bacterium
TTCTCCAATCTGCCAGATCACGCCCTCAGAACCAAGCCGGAGGAATTCTGTTTGCCAGCCTTCCGAAAAAGAATCAATGCCAGGCCAAGCAGGCCGGTGCCGAGAAGGAATAAAGAACCAGGTTCTGGGGTCGCGGTCAGCGATTCGGATCCATCAGCACTTCCGCTTGAGGCTGGGAGGTTGGTGTTTTTTGAGTCCGGGATCGCGATGTTGTTGTGATAGTTAACATTGTCCGCAAAGTAGAAGTATCCATTTCCCGGTCCTCCTAAGCCAGCAGCACCAGAGAATATATTGAGTTCGTATCCATCGGGCAACTGAACAAGGAATCCGCCCCAATCCAGAATCGCATTCCCTGCGGCAGTCGTATAAAGCAGGTTGTCGAAGAGAAAACCGCCACCGGGCGACAATGCGAGGTTGCTGGCGGTAGCGCCTCCGGCGTTCAGAGTTGCCGTTTCTCCGAATGAAACAGGTGAATTGCCAACAATGTCGAACGTCCCCGACACGTCCGTAATGGTCTGGGTAGGAGTGTTGCTATTTGTATAGAGGGTAAAATCGGCGGTGAAGTTTGACCCAGAAATGGTATATATCCAAGTGTCAGCCTGAGCAGGGGTAATCGCAAGGGCCGCAGCCAAAGCGAGCAAAGCAATCGAGATCTTCTTCATATATATCCTCCCGGTTTTGCGGTCACCCTGCCCAAACCGCTTACGGAGACTCGTCCGAATCCGCGGAATCTGGCCACAATGGGTTGCCATCTTCCGTGCAAGTTGAATGCCAAATTTAAGACATTTATATTCAATAGCTTGCCTTCGTTAGCCAACGCATATGTGCAACAACTTGCACATATGTTTACTAAATAGATCCTCTTTTGCCCCACAGCAAGGGCAATTTCGCCATGAAAATATCGAAAAGGCGAAGAGCGAAGCATCCTAAGATGGATTTAACTTCGAGCGCGAACGCGAGGAGTTTGCCCTTGGCTTTTCTGCTATTGCGAACTGCGCGCGGTCCCGTCCGGGAAGAATATCCCGTCCCGGCCAGCGACCAATTTTGGGTTGGGATAGCGAATAAATGGTAAAGACCTTCTCATGATAAAGTGCATAAACTTGCACATCGGCTGAACCGATACAGCATAAGTCGTTTAATATCTATCAAATGCATTGGCACAAAAACTGCAAAGATTCCCGCGGATGCTTCCAACGCCCGGCGACCGAAGATTGTCTGGCATCGAAGTTAAGCCATAAAACAAAGGAATTCCTATCTTGCAAATGCAGGTAATTTAATCGGTCGCGGGCACAACTCAGTTTTGAAAGGAACTTACGCTGTGCGGAAAACTCTCAGAGGTTTTGCAACTGTTCTTATCGTTTTGGCTGCCCTGGCATTCGCCACCTCGGCCAAAGCGGATACGCTTGCCTACAACGTCGATCTGACATTCGCAAACGGCGCCCAATTCATTGGTGTCGTCGATTTCAATACCAAGCTCAACGAAGTCACGAGTCTGACCGGAAACCTTCTCGGCTATGACCCCAAAAGGCTGGGCTTCCAGGGATCTGGATCAGATCCCCTGCATCTTGTTTTCGGCGGCGTTGACCTCTTCGGCACAGTGGACGGGGTGGTGGCGGGTGATACTCCCTGGAACGTAAAGGTTCATGGACACGAGGTCACCGAGCAGAACCTTCTCACGCTGGACTTTGACGTTCAGAATCCAAACCACATCTCGTTGATCGATATCCCGTACTTGACCGGGCTTGGTGGCGCTGAAGGCGACATCGCCAAGGATGCTATCAGCCCCACCCCGGAGCCGGGTTCGATTCTATTGCTCGGGACCGGGCTAGCCGGCCTTGCCCTTCTCCTGCGACGGAAAATGGCTCTGCGCGCCTAGCAAATCCGCGCAGTTCAGAACAAATCCTCAAAGGCCTTTGGCTCCTCCCAAGCCAGGGGCCTTCTTATATCGAAAGAAGCCGCCCTGGTCATCCTTCAGCATCGCCGGCCCGCGGAGGCATGAAACTTCTGGCGACCAATGCTCCCGCTGACTTGCTAACTCGCTATCCCCGCGAAGCGGGGGCTAACTTGCTGAATTCGTTCCAAGAATTCCGACTGCTCTTCCATTTGCACTGTCTAGCCATCGCAACGGCAACCAGGTTACTTATCAATTTGTAGTGAAGCTCTGCACCGCCCCCACCGTCGTACCCCCCGCCGTGATCACTTTGACCTGGTAGTAATACTTCGTCTTCGCCGCCAGCGTCGTAACAGTTGCGCTTGCAGTCGCACGCGTAGCGGACGCGCTCAGCACTGTCCAGGCCGTGTTCGTCGTAAGCGCCGTGCTGCTCGTACCGTAGCGGAAGAGATACGACCCCGCCACGCCCGCCGTGTTCACATACGCATTGAGCGTGGCGCCAGTTGTTCCAACCGCAGTCGCCGGTCCGGCCAGCACCGCTGGCGAGCCTACGATCGTGTACGTGGCGCTCGCCTCGGGACTCGTCGCATCGTGCTCCGCCACCGCGACCACGGTCACCGTCTTCGAAGTGTTGATCGCAAGCGGCGTCGCGTAAACCGTCGAGAAGACCGTCGGCGTCGAACCATCCAGCGTGTAATACAAGGGCGATGCCGCGGTCGCATCGGTAATACTGACCGTCTGCTGCGCATAATACGTCCCGCTCGCCGGCGAAATCACCGGCTTGATCGGAGAAACGACCTCGTTCAACCCATCCCCGCTTGCCCCATACTCTGTGCTCCCGCCATAGCTGGCCAATACATAATGCTCCCCGGCTACCAGCGTCGCATTCGTATAAGTAGCCTTGCCGGCGCTCAGAGCCACTGTTGCAACGGTGGATTCATCTAAGCTGAAGACCACATTTCCCGTCGGTATCACCGTTCCGGAAGTCGGCTTCACTGTCGCTGTAAACGTCACCGTCGTACCGGGCGTTACCGAGTTCGCGCTTGGCGTCAGCGTCGTCTCCGTATCCGCGGTCGACGGCGGAGTAGCCGCAAGATCGAAGTTCGCCACAAACCCCGTATTCTGCTGCGTGTGATATGCGGTTTCAAATGCGTCCACAGTCACAGGGAAGTTGGATGAAGTGGTATAGCCCACCAGGTAGACTCTGCCCAGGCCGCCCAGCCTCAGTCCATACGCCGTATCGCCTGAGCCGCCCGGACCCGCCGGATTCTGCGTTCCAGTCCCGCCAAAGTACGTCGAATAAATCAGCGCCGTCCCCGCCGGATTGAACATCGTGAGAAACCCATTCGAGGTATACGCCGTGTAATCGCAGCAGTGTGACGCGCCCTTGTTCTTGGGTTGATATGCATTCGACGTCACCGGAAAATCCGCCGACATCGCCGACCCAACCACATACGCCTCGTCTACCGAGTCGACCCCCAGATCGTAAATCTGGTCGCCGCCCCAGGGCCCGGTGCTCCCGCCAAGATAGGTCGAATACACCAGCCCCGTCCCCGTCGGATTTATCTTGGTCAGAAAGCCGTTTTCATTCGATTCGGCAGAATCGGCGGTATTCGTATCCGCCTTGTTCACCGTCTGGAACGCGCCCTTGGTCACCGGAAAATCCTGATCCGATGTGTATCCGGCCACATAGGCATTCCCCGCGCTATCCACCGCCAGCCCCTCGCAGTAGGAAATCGTATTGCCGCCAAGGTAGGTCGAATAAATCAGGGCCGTGGCCGTGGGGTTCAGCTTCGATACCGTGATATTGATCGACCCGTTATTCTTCGCTTGATATGCCCCGGCCGTCACCGGAAAATCCCCGGAACTGCTGAAGCCGGCCACATACGCATTCCCGTTCTTATCCACGACAATCGGGTTTGTCCAGTAAACATTGCCCAGCGTGCTGCCATCCGTACTGCCCCCGCCCAGGTAGGTCGAATAGATCGGCGCGCTCCCTGTCGGATTCATCTTGGTAATCACCGCGTTGTAGCCATTCGCCGTGAAGGACTTGTTCACCGTCTGCAACGCCCCGGCGGTCGTCGGAAAATTCGACGAGAACGAAATGCCTGAGATATACGCGTCTCCCGCGGAATCGATCGCGAGCGCAGTCAACTCGTCCAGGGTGCTGCCGCCTAGAAATGTCGAATACACCAGCGCAGTTCCGCTCGGATTCAGCTTGGTCACAAACCCCGTTGCCAATTCGACAATCGCCGCAAGATTGCCCTTTTGAAATGCCCCGCTGGTAATCGGAAAATCCGCCGAATACGTGTAACCCGTGACGTAGGCGTTCCCCGCGGCGTCCACCGCAATCGCTTTGCCGTAATCGCCTTGCTGATGCAGCGTGCTCGAAATGGCCACCCCGCCCAGATACGTTGAGTAGAGCAGTGCCGTGCCCGACGGATTGAACTTGCTGATAAACGCCGTGCTCACATTGTTCGAAGGCGTCGCGTAATTCACTGCCTGAAACGCCCCAGCCGTCAGCGGAAAATCCTCAGACAGCGTCAGCCCCGTAACATACGCGTCTCCCGCCGTGTCCGAAGTAACTGCCACTACAAACTCCGCATCCGTACCTCCAAAGTAAGTCGAGTAAGTCAGGACCGGATCGATCACCAGCGCGGCGGCATG
>JBEKCU010000348.1:0-4547 GCA_050014735.1 Candidatus Acidiferrales bacterium
GGATATGAGCGTTGGACCGGAGTCGCTGCCGTAGTTGGCCAGCAGCAAAAGCGCCCGTGCGAGTCTCATTTCGCTGGAATTAAACAATTGATCGACCAGATCGGCCTCAACGCGGGCAGTGCGGATCAAAAGATGGGACAGAAAATAGTCCGCGAATTCCTGATGTGCATGAAGGAGCTGGACCACGGTCGCGTTTCGCAGCCGTATAATCTCGCATGCCGAGAGCGTGGTGGCGGTAGCCTGACGCAGGGGTGTTCCGATCAGCGCGTCCTCGCCGCAGAACTCGTCGGGTCCACGGATGGCGACAACGGCTTCCTTGCCGAGTTTAGAAACGAGGGTAACCTTGACCTTGCCGCTGTGGATATAAAAAACCGAATCCGCAGAATCTCCCTGCGAGTAGACAGTCTGACTGTCGTCGTATTTCGACAACGACCAGCGTTTGTTATGCTTTGTGATGAGTGCCATCACATCAAATGGCGGGTGCTTTCGATTTTTCGTCATCGGTCCCTCCCTGACCGAATTACACCCCCAAATACACTCTACGCCTATCAGCGGTTGCATCAAGGGCGGATTAGTGTGCCCTGTGTACGGGACCGGACATTCGATCCTGACGCGGCAAGTATGACGGCGTCTTGCCGAATGCTCGCGAGCCTGTCGCGCCCCGGAAGGGGTCAGATCGCCCTGACCGCCCCGGGGTCATCTTGAATTTTTCCGTAGCCCCTTATTCACGATGTCCTATTTTGGACAGTGAGGTTGTTTGTGGCAACTTAGGTATCTGGCGGGGTTAAGCCCTCGGGAGGACATCTTGGGAATAACGAACGCCGACAAGGCAGCCGAATACCTTCGCTACGCCGAGCACTGTGTGGAGGCAGCTAAAATCCTGCGCGATCACGACGCGCGAACGCTCCACCGCGAAATGGCTGCTGAGTGGATCAGTCTGGCCCAGCGAGCAGCGGAAGACGCGGCGTTCAGCGGAAAGTCAACTCGAAAGCCGCGCAAAACCAGCGAGGATAGGCACAGGTCGTCTTTTGGCCAATGTTTGCGGCCGCTGTCTGTAAGTGAAGGCGCAGCATCGTTGCCCATGCTCGCAGGTACGGATTTTTGAGTAGGCGCCGACGGCGCGGGGCCATGCCCAGTCTGGCCCCTCATTTTGATTTATGTAATCAAATCCGGCACGGGTGGCCAGGATTGCGGGGCCGCATCGGGATTTCGAAGTCTGGAACCGGCAGCGGTTTGCTTTGCGCCGGAACTCAAAGTTCTCGGCTCGTAAGCCGGAAGAGCGCGCTGACTGCCTGTGGCAGCCGTTGCGAGGCTCCTTCCATATCGACGCCGCTTACTTCAACTGCGTCGATATGGACGAGAAAGTGGTATTGAGCTTGGTCCCCATCAGATGACATCTCTGCGGCAGCTCCCGTTGGTACCGCTGTATAGAGTAGTCGTTGAAACGCTCGGGCTTCAGCCGGTGTAGTCGCCGCTACAAAAACTTCCTGACCGAAAATCATGGCTCCGTTCAGCAGGACCTAAGGTGCCGGGAGCGGACGTTTCGCTATGCACCAGTCGACTGCGAAGCAACGGGAAACCACCGACGTCGGAAACCATCATATACGTGGTCGACGATGATGAACCCATGCGCAACTCGTTGGGGCTGCTGTTCAATACGGTCGGATTGAAGGACCGCTACTTACTCATCGCGATCCGCGTTCATTGAACAGTTCGATGCCCGTCGATCGGGTTGTGTCATTCTTGACCTGCAAATTTCGGAACCGAACGGTTTCGAAACGCTGACGTGGTTGCGAACGCGCGGAAGGCCGCTTCCCGTCATCCTGATGTCCGGCTGCGGCGATCTGGCGACGGCGGTTCGCGCCATCAAGCTGGGCGCGGTCGAATTCTTCGAAAGGGCCCTCAACAACGAGCTCTTGATCGAAGCGGTTCAGTACTGGGTGCGTAGCGACATCGCGGCTCAACGGATTTGAACCAGCAAAAGGTCACGCGGGACCGGCTCGCAACGCTGTCCGATCGGGAAACGCAGGTTCTGGAATGCGTGCTTCTCGGAATGTCGAATAAAGACATGGCACGCCATCTTCGTATCGGCCCAAAGGCAATAGAATCCTACCGCGGGCACCTCATGCAGAAGATGAAGCAGCAAACGTCGTCAATCTGGTAATTCAAATTGCCGCATGTCTGAAGCTGAGTGATGATACGGCACTTGATCCGGGGATCCTAAATCGGTTGGCGTGCGAAGGATATGTAATTGAAAGTAATTGGCGTCGCTCAATTTGTGCCGGCTGAAACCGTTGGCACGGCCCGCTCCGGCATGAATCATTTATTACGATATTTATTCGTGCCAAATAATAATCGAAGCAAAATGCTGGCGGTGAACTTGGGCCAGTGCTCGCGAGATTACCAGCCCTTTTTATTATAGGCTCGACGCTTCCGGGCCAGCAAGCCGAAGAAAACCAGCCCCCCTGCCAACAGTGGCAACGCGGAAGGAACCGGCGTCGCCGGAATGCCTATCGAGAAGTCCGAGTTGCCGCCGTGACGACCAGGCGCTCCGGTGGAATTGAACTCCACGAAGAACGGATTGTCGGTGGTTTGCAATGCCACCGTTACCGGAGTGTTGTTGGGCGTTCCGCTGGCAATCACGGTGCCAGTGGGGCTGCCTTCAACAAGCCGCCAAGTTTCACTAGGATACCTCTGGCTGGACAGCACGTTGACGTCGATTGTACCCGGCGCATCGCCAGTGACATCAAATTCCAGATAGTCACTGGTGTATTTCAACTTGGTGGCGCCGCCTGCTTCGGCCGAAATGAATGTCGGCTCGGGGTCCTCGATCCGCGGAATGGTCGCTATCGGAGAACCGCAGATGTTGATCTTCACAGGCGCCGAGCCGCTCGGTGCCGATTAACCCATGTCGGAAGTGGAGTGTGCATCGCAGCGGCGCCGACAAAGGCCGGCGGCACGAAGACAAAATGCGAAAGTAGAAAATCTAACAAACCCCACGCCCCCCCTTGCGCGGGAGATTAATTCGTCGGAAAGTATGTATTGAAGTACGACAGGTTGGGAGATGTTTCTCCCGGCGGCTGCCAGTAGGTGGCGTACCGAAGTCACCTGTAATTAGTCGGCAGCCAGTGCCATCGGTAGGCGTCAAACAACTCTTTGAACACTGATCATCGTATCGCGGGTGCCGAACGGGTATTTGTCGGGTGGGATCGGGAGTCCGCTTGTGACACGCGGTGGTCCAAGCCACCAGGACCAATCCCGGGCTAGCTTCGACGTCGGGCGTCTTGGCAAATTAAAGTGCAAGTGGAGGTACGGACATGCGAAATGCGATCTTGGGAGCGACCCAAAAAGGGAAATTCTCATCTCTTCTCGCGCTACCCATGATCGCCTTCCTAGGATCGCCGGCTCATGCAAACCTTGTTTTAAACGGCGATTTTTCCCTCGGCCCTACTAACCAGGCCTTCGACGACTGGTCCTTGATTGGGAACAGTGGGGGTGGCTACACGGGCACCTATACCGGCACTTTTACCGGAACTGATTTTAGTTCAGCATCCACCATTCCACCAAATCCAGGCCAAACCGCAGCTTACCTCGGTCCACTTAGCGACGGGTTCATGTATCAGATCATCCCGTTGACTGCGGGAGGCACATATACTTTATCTTTTGAACTCCAAAATCTTGGTGGCACACCTAACGACTTCGATGCCATGCTGGATGGAAGATCAGTTGCCGCTAATTTCAACAATTCTCCCACCGCACCAATTGGGTGGACGTACTTTAGTTACACCTTCGTGGCTACCGGCAGTTTTGAGCAGCTCAGCTTTTATTTCGAGCAACAGCCATCATGGTGGTTGCTGACCGACGTTTCCATCTTACCCGGCACCAGTGGCGCTGAGCCTACTCCCCTCCCGGCTGCCCTTCCGCTCTTCGCCACTGGCCTCAGCGCGTTGGGCCTGATTGGCTGGCGCAGGAGGCGGAAGAACCGTGCCCGTCATTGAAGCCACCTGATCCGAACGCCTAATTGGATTTCGCAAAGACTGCCGCGAGAGGCGGTCTTTCTACGCGTGCTGTGACGGCGACGTGCCGATCAAATAGCTACGCTGTTTGCTGCGGTGCATGAGTCTCAAACTGGCCCATGACGACGTTTCGCTGCCGCCGCGAAATTTGGCCGTTATCGGGGCATAGCGGCCGCTGGTGCGGCGTCAGCCCAGCTCAACAATTCAACTGCCGCCGGGCCGGCATATTCAGGCGCCTGCCGGGGCGTCAGAATTACCGGCCAGCGCCGGGTTCTCGACGTTCTTCAGATCGAACCCGGTCATAAACACGCTGTGCCGAACAGCATCAGCCAAAAAATGCGGCGCAGATGTATCCTCTTTGCCGGTGAGCATCACGCGTAACCGCCACAGTGCTTGACCGAAGATCTGGCCGGCATCGGCCATTGCCGCATAACCCGGACCGTGGTTTTTGAGAAAGTAGCGTCGCCGGGCCTGGAAATAGTATGACGGCAGCCGATTGGGCCTTTCGCGCTTTACGCCAGTGCTGCGTCC
>JBEKCU010000349.1:0-4537 GCA_050014735.1 Candidatus Acidiferrales bacterium
CGGAAGGCCACAGAACCTTCGATTTCATCCTCCGCGACAACTTCAGTTACCAGATTGGAAAACATACCATCAAGACCGGCATCTTGTTGGATCACGCCAATATTTCCGACGCGAACTTCTACTCGGATTTGACCCCGGCCGCCAGCGAAACGCTTTCGACCTTCGAGAGCGGCACTGTGTCCTCGATGACGGAGGCCTATCCTCTCGCTGCTTCCGTACCACTTTCGCTATTCATCATGGACCCTTATGTCCAGGACGACTGGAAATTAACGCCGGGCCTGATCATCAATATGGGCGTCAGGGTGGAGCACTTCGCAAACCCCGTGTGCAAGACAAATTGTAATGCGCACTTCGCCGGCAACTTTGCGTCATTGCCCAGCAGTTCCACCACGCCTTACAACCAACTGATTGCGTCAGGGCAGAGGAATGCGTTTCCGGGCTTCCAGGCCTTCGAGGTTGAGCCTCGCATCGGCTTCGCGTGGACGCCCTTCAATTCAAACAAGAAGCTCGTGGTGCGCGGATCGTACGGATTGTACGCCGATGAGTACTCCGCATATATCGCCGAGAGTTTTCTGTCGAACCTGCCCAATGCCCCGAGCTTTACCGCTACGTCCGGCCTGCTTGCTCCGGGCGTCGCGGGGAGCGCTGTGAGCAGCCTGAATGCTTCGGACTCAGCATTCGCGGCCGGATTTGCGTCAGGCGGAACCTACACGACCATCTCGGCTGCGGTCAAGGCACAGGGCGGTAGTTTTAGCCTTCCCACCGTCTCCAACCCGGCATTCACCAATTATCCGGTTTACAATGAGTACAATTTTGGTATCCAGCAGGAACTTGGGAAAAACACGATCCTGGATGTACGATACGTGGGCACTAATGGGAAGGACGGGTTGCTGCGAAATGCCTCGGCCAATGCATACGATCCTTTGAATTCGAGCGGCAATCCGACAGTGAACTTCACAGGTCTTCCAACAACTCAGCCAAACCCTAATTTTGGAGAAGTAATTCAGTACACGCAGGAGAACGTGTCCAACTACAACGGGCTGGTTACGACCGTGGCGCATCGCAGCCAATACATTACGGCGCAAATTAACTACAATTACAGCCATGCGTTGGACGACGTGTCGAATGGCGGCCGGTTCTCGGACAACCGGTCGTCGTCGATCGGGTAACTGATTAATCCATTTTCGACTGCAGACAACTACGGAAATGCCGATTACGATGTGTGGCACGACTTAAACGGAAACTACATATTGACGATGCCGCATGTCAAAGGACCGTCTGTGCTCGTGGACGGATGGCAGCTAGCGGGAACGATCTTCACTAACTCGGGATTTCCATTCTACGTCACCGATACCACCACACGATCGAGCCTCGGATCGTATCGCTATGACAGCACCCTGCTGGCGAAGCAACTGGTCTACCGCCCGTTCAAATGCACCAGCGCTGCTGTAACCACGTCATGCCTTGGCTCACCTGCGACGGCGACAAACCCGGACGGAACCTACTTTGCCACCGCGATCGGTTTCGGGTCACAACATCGCGACCAGCTCTACGGACCGAACTTCTTCGACACCGATCTGTCTCTTTTCAAGTCGTTTGCATTGCCACACTACGAAGGGTTCAAATTGAAACTGGGCGCACAGTTCTATAACATCCTGAACCACCCGAACTTTACCCTTCCGAGCAACGACGTCAGAAGCAGCACTCTGGGCACAATCACGTCGACCGTTGGGCCGCCGGTGAACTTGTTGGGTTCGAACCTCGGGGGCGATGCCTCGCCGCGTATGATCGAGTTCACGGGCAAGATCAGCTTCTAACTCAAATTAGCTGATCTTAGCCGAAGGCGAACCATGCGTAACTCGCTCCTCTTAGTTGGGACACTCACTCTTGCGCTTCCGATATTCGCGCAGGAGCGGGTCGAGTCCATACACGTCGACCTATCTGACGCTCGCAAGAACGTCATTCATGCGAGCCTTCAGATCCCTGTTACGGGCGGCGACATGACGCTCGTCTATCCGAAGTGGATTCCCGGGAATCATGCACCGACGGGACCGATCGGGAACCTTGCCGGCCTGGTGATGTCGGCGAATGGCAGACGGCTTGACTGGGCTCGCGACCCGCTCGACATGTATGCCTTCCACGTCAAAATTCCAGCCAACGTCACGACGCTTGATGTCAAGCTGGACTTCCTCGCGATGGCCACGCCGGAGTTTGGACCGGCCGCAAGCACGGCGACGACGGAGAAGCAGGCGGTGCTGCGCTGGGCGGTCGTCGTGCTCTACCCAGAGCACGCGAAGGCCAGCGATTGGATGATGAAGCCGGAGATCACGCTGCCGGAGGGATGGAAATATGCGACTGCCTTGGACGGAGCAAACCAGGCAGAGCGGAACGTTACCTTCGCGGCAGTGTCGCTCGATAAGCTGATTGATTCCCCGGTGATCGCCGGTGAATACTTTCGTCGCATTCCCATCGCCCCGGAGATCAAGCCGCTTCACTTCGTCGATATCGTTGCCGACGCGCCTGACGACCTGGTGACGACTCCTCAGCAGGACCAGGCATTCAACAATCTGGTTGTGCAAGCGGGAGCTCTCTTCCATTGGTACCATTTCGAACACTACGACTTCCTGATCTCGCTCAGCGACAAGTTCCGTGCCCACACGGGCATCGGCGGACTGGAGCATCATGAATCGAGCGACGACCCTGGATCAGCGAACGTTTTTCGCTCGCCGGCTGGGCGCATTTCGGTGGGAATGGGATTGGCCCACGAATACACTCATTCCTGGAACGGCAAGTATCGCCGTCCCGCCGGCGAGTACGTTCCCAACTTCCAGACCCCCTTGGATACGCGGCTTTTATGGGTCTATGAGGGCCTTACGAACTATTTAGGCTACGTGCTGTCGGCGCGCAGCGGTGCAACCACCGCGGAGGACTTTCGCGACTCGATCGCAGACCAGGCCGCGCAGATGGATCACGTCAGCGGACGAGTGTGGAGAAATCTCCAGGATGATTCCTTCGGCATGCAGACCATGTTGAATGCAGGCCATGGCTGGGCAAACTGGCGTCGCGGGATCGACTACTACCCTGAAGGCACGCTGGTATGGCTCGGCGTGGACGTGAAGATTCGGACGCTAACGAAGAATGCGAAGAGCCTCGACGACTTTTGCCGTTTGTTCTTTGGGCGCGGCGGTGATACCGGGCCTGAAACAGTTCCTTATACGTTCGAGCAGTTGACCGCCGCTTTGAACTCCGTTGTGCCTTACGACTGGAAAGGTTATCTGAACCAGCGGCTTCAGTCCCATGCGCCGAACGCTCCACTCGATGGGTTGACAGAGGGAGGCTGGAATCTCGGCTACGCGGAAACTCCAACTGAACAGATGGCGGTTGCAGCACACGACACGGGCAGCTTGAACGCCATGTACTCCATCGGCCTGGAGTTGAGCGGCAACGGAATGATTACGGACGTTGGCTGGGGCTCAGCCGCCGATGCTGCCGGGCTTGCGCCAGGAATGCGTGTCCTCGATGCCGGGGGAAAAGCCTTCACTGTGGACGCAATGCGCCAGGCGATGAAGACCGCACAGGCCACGCACACCGATCTTCTACTTACTGTCAGCAACACGGGGTATAAGCACGCCGTGCACATCCCATGCCCCCAGGGCGAGCAATATCCGCATCTCACGCGCAAAGAGGATGTGCCAGACTTGCTGGACGACATTGCCAAACCCATCGCCATCACCCAGCGCTAAAGTCTCTGCCGCGCCGCTCCGGGCCAAGAGCAAATATTAAGAGCAGCGATACGATGACGCAGACCTCAAACGAAGACAACGCCACAGGATATCCAAAGCGACGCTGCAACGCGGCCTGCACGGGCGGTGTGGGAGACGCGATGAGGACGCCGAGTTGGTAGACAAATCCAGGGAATAAGCTGCGGACTATTGCGGGAGAAAGCTCATTCAGGTGCGCCGGCATGACTCCAAACGCTCCTTGGGCGCCGGCCTGCATAAGAAACGCTCCAAACACCAGGACGAACGCTGTTCTTCCGAACGCCCACGCGGGAATGGAAAGCAATGAGAGCGTCAGCGCGCCCATTACGGCTCTGCGGCGACCTACTTTTTCCGATAAATTGCCGATGAGCAATGCGCCCAGAATCGCACCCACGTTGTAAATCACCGGGATACCGAGCGCTGCCCTCATCCCCAGGATGGTTGCGTGCGACATCCACGGAAGCGTCCGTAGAAAATCCGGATAAAGATCCTGCGTCCCATGTGAAAGGCAGCTCATCGCCGTCATCACGAGCAACAGATACAGGAACATGCCTGCGTTTTTGTATAAGACAGCGAACAGTTGGTGAAACGATGCCTTGCCCTGCGATTTCCATGCGGCTGACTCAGGCGCGAGCAAGATGAGCACCACGATCGTCGCTGCTAACAGCGATCCGACAAAAAACATTGCGCGCCATCCGAATGCAGGTGCGACGGTCTGCATACCCACTGACGCCAGTAGATAGCCAAACGGATAACCGCCCTGCATCATTCCGGAA
>JBEKCU010000350.1:0-4531 GCA_050014735.1 Candidatus Acidiferrales bacterium
AACGAACCAAATACTGTTGGATTAGCACTCATCGGTTTTCACTCCTCCCGCCAGCTACCCTACGCGATCCTCAAGGCAAATTGCTTGCAGAATTCCGACTTCGTTGAACAGAATCTTGACGCGAGGACTAGAACTCACATGCCTATCCTCAGACCCAGGGCACAATTTAAAAGCAGCATTGGAATATAACGCCACTCATAGTATACCATTCAGCCGCACCCATGAAAATGTCGAGCCAACGCCATGAATCTTAGACGACGGTAATATCACCGCCGATTCAGAATAAAAAATAAGCAAAGTAGAAAAGAGGATCCTGATGCCTGAGAAAAAAACTATCGCAATCCTGGGCGCTACCGGCGCGCAGGGCGGAGGTTTGGCAAGAGCCATTCTAAGCGACCCGACTGGCGGATTTGCCGCACGCGCGATCACCAGGGATGTGAACTCGCCTAAAGCGAGAGAATTGGCGAAGCTCGGGGCAGAGGTTATTGCAGCCGATGTTGATAATCCCGAGAGTTTGAAACAGGCATTTCAGGGGGCCTACGGAGCATTTTGCGTCACATTTTTTTGGGCGCACTTCTCACCTGAAAAGGAACTGGCCGAAGCGAAAGCGATGGCTGAGGCCGCGAAGAGCGCTGGCTTGAAGCACGTCATCTGGTCAACGCTGGAAGACACGCGAAAATGGGTGCCTCTGAGCGACAATCGCATGCCCACCTTAATGGGGAAATACAAGGTGCCGCATTTCGATGCAAAAGGCGAGGCCGACGCGCTGTTTACCAATCTCGGGGTGCCCACAACGCTGTTGCTGACGTCGTTCTATTGGGACAATTTTATTTACTTTGGCATGGGCCCGAAACGAGGCCCGGATGGCAAGCTGGCGATTACCTTTCCGATGGGTGACAAGAAGCTCCCTGGGATCGCAGCGGAAGATATCGGCAAATGCGCCTACGGCATTTTCAAGAAGGGACCAGAGTTAATTGGGAAAACCGTGGGTATCGCTGGAGAGCATCTCACGGGCGCGCGAATGGCCGCTGCGTTCACAAAAGCGCTGGGGGAGGAAGTTGTATATAACAGCGTGCCACCAGAGGTTTACCGAGGATTTGGGTTTCCGGGAGCCGAAGACTTGGGCAATATGTTTCAATTCAAGCACGACTTCGAGTCCTATTTTTGCGGTGCGCGCAATCCTGCCGTCGCTCGCGAGCTAAATCCTTCGCTGCAAACATTCGATGCGTGGCTTGCGCAAAACAAGAGCCGTATACCAATCGAACAGGACGCCGCAAGCGCCTGAGTGATGCGCACTCGATCATGAGGCAAACAATTCGCTTCTGGGAGATTTCAAAAAAGAGAATTATCGCTGGCGTTCCCGAACTGGCAGCGCCCACAAACGCAGCGTGCAGGATTTTGTCGCAAAATTGCCGAAAAAGGCAGTACAATCGCGCGGATCGGAATCGCAAGCAAGCAATCCAGGCTCATTTCACTATCAGGAGTTTGTTATGAAATTCAATCGCGTAACAATGGTGGCCGCGGGCCTGATTTTCACTTTGCTCCCGCTTACGTATCTGCGCGGGCAAATGAAAGGCTCGGACGCGGACAAGGATGCGATCAACAAAGTGCTCAGCAGTTATAACGACGCGTTCAACCATCACGACCCCCACGCTTTCACCATGCTTTTCGCCGACAATGGAGCGTTCACCAATTCGGGGGGAGACACGAATCATGGACGCCAGGAAATCCTGGATCATTTTGTCCCTCGTTTTACAGAAGGCGCCGCTTTGATGAGCGCCCAACGCACGTTCTCAGTAAAGACCATCGACTTCCTGAAGCCGGACGTCGCGCTTGCCTATGTGGATGCCGAAATGAGCGGAATGAAAGGCAATGACGGCGCGACGCTTCCTGCGCGAAAAATGGGGTATGACGTCACGCTGTTCAAGCAGGGCAGTCAGTGGCTGATCGGAAATTTGCACGAATACGACGCGCGCGTAGGGCCGCCTCCTGGAGCGGCGCGGGTCGGGGGCCCGCCTGCCCCAGCACCAGCCAAGTAAGCTGTCGATCAAAACAGCTGGTGGCGAAGTTGACGCTGGGCACGGCATGCCGTGTGCCCATACACGATCTTGGTTCCGGGACCTGACGGCTGTAGGACACCGATTCATCTGGGAGAAATTGGCCTAAGGTGTCTACGGACCATTCGGAACCGTCAAGATTCTGCTCAATTCGGTTGGTTTCTGAAAGCTGAATTTTCGATCATCGATTAACATAAATTAGGGATAGTATTACGCATATACCCGAAAGGCTTCCGTCCTGTCTTGGGCCAAGACCGAACTAAGCCAATTCCAAGACCCGGACGATCTTGATTAAATAGGGGGGATGGTCATGGGATTCAAAAATGTAAGGGAGACTTTGGAGACCCGCCTCGCCGTGACGTTTGGCATCGCGTCAATGTTGATGTGCTTTTCTCTCTCGTCTTTCGCGCAGCAATCCAGCCGCGGGACCATCACCGGAACGATTACCTCCGATCACGGGCAAGTTGTCGGATTCCGCGTTGCCGCTCACAACTTGGATCGCAGACTCTGGTACACGGTGTTTACGGCCAAGGGTAAGTACACGGTCCCTCAAGCATTGCCGGGCCGCTACGAAGTGATGGTTTACGAACCGGACTATGACTCGCCAAAAACTCTCATACAACTCGGGCCTGGTGACAGCAAGACGGCCGATGTTGCAATCAAGAAGCGCGGGCAGGGAGTATCGGGTGGCGGCGGAGGCGATGAGGCAATGCCCAACGCCCGAAATACCGGAAATATTGTTTGGGTCAACAGCTTGGACGAAGTCTACCCGCCAGGACCGGGGCGCGATCTGATGAAGGAGAACTGCACCGGATGCCATGCCGACGGCAACTCGTGGCGCAACATTAAAACCAGGGAAGATTTCATGAAGGGCGTCGAGAGGATGACAGAAACAGGTCCGGCGGGTTTTCCAAACGTCCTGGCGTTGGGAAGGACACCCATTGGCGCGAAGGATAAAGGGTTGATCGCGGATTATCTGTTCAAGAATTTCGGTGCCAACAACCCGGTCAGGAGACTTCGGATCGATCCGTTGGTTGTGGATGAATCGGTCGCTTCGAAGCAGATTTACGTTTCCTATGACGTTCCTGAGGACTTGCCCCGGGAGCCGAGCCAGGGAAGCCGATACGGTGCGCCAATGATCGACGGTGTAACCGAACAAATGGGGGCGCCGACTCTCCATCATTTGCAGTGCGCCGCGATCGACCCGGTGGATGGCAGCATCTGGTTTACGTCTCGTGTTTCGAATTCCCTGCTTCGACTGGACCCCAAGGAACCCGATCCCATTAAGCGGTGGAAAAACTATCCGGTCAAGGGACCGGACCACTGGGTCGCGGTGAGCGGAATCACGATTGACAGCAAGGGCAAGGTTTACTGGAGCGAGCTAACGGGCGGGATGCTCGGTGAATTAGACCCGGCGACCGGGAAACAGATTCGGTACGTGATCCCGGAAAAGGGCGTCGATGTCGGTATCATTGCCGACAAGGATGACAATATCGGCTTTGCGCTGATATGGGGCGCTCAGTTTGGCCGGTTGGATGCCAAGACGCGGATGATTCACACCTACCCCACGCCTACTCCTGACAACGGAATTTACGGCCTCGCGGTTGACAAGAGCGGGAACTTGTGGGGCGCGGGCTGGCAAAAGGGTACTATTAGCACGTGGGACGCGGAGACTCAGTTAGTGAAGGAATATAAGGTGCCGAATTCCTGGGGTGAGGTCCGCCGCATCGGCGTGGACTCGAAGGGAATCGTCTGGGGGTCGGAGTACAATTCCGGCTTGTTGGCCAGGTTGGATCCCGCGACGGGCAAACTCACCGAATACAAGCTCCCGGTCGGGACTGGCGCACACCCATACGAAGCGTGGCCAGACAAGTCAGACAATGTGTGGGTCCCCGACGAAGTACACAGCACAATGGCCAAATTCGATCAGAAGACCGGCAAGTTCGTGCTTTATCCGATGCCCCAACCCCACCAGAGCGTCCCGAAAATCGAGGTGGAGGATAACAACACGATCTGGTTCGGAACCCGGGGTGAACCTATCGTGACAGGAGTGCATTTCTATCCCGATGGATACACGGCGAACGCTCCGCCGCTGCCATAATTTTGGGCTGCGTTGCGGATATAGCAAAGAGTATCCCGGATAGCTCGATCGCGGTAGGAGAGCGGAGGGGGAAAAGTGTCGGGTTTAATGCAACTGCTCCAGCACAACGCATTTACGAACCTGTTGAACAACATCGGTTGGTTGTATGCAACCTTCGCGGTGATCCACTATTTCAGCATGTTTATTCTAATCGGGACGATCGTGCTCCTGGATTTGCGAATTCTCGGCGTCGCCGCGCGAAACCAGGGTGTGGCCCAACTCGCGGAAACGCTTTCGCCGTGGACATGGTCGGCTCTGTTCTTCGCGCTTCTATCGGGCTTTACCATGTTCACCACCGATGCAACCGATTTTTTTCCGGACATTGTATTCCGCG
>JBEKCU010000351.1:0-8036 GCA_050014735.1 Candidatus Acidiferrales bacterium
GGGCTGTCGAAAACCATATATTCTCGTCGCCCCAGTAAGGGGACGGCATGTTCATCGAACCCGCCGGCTCAGCCTTGGTTGGAATCTCAACCTGGGAGGCCGTATTCTTATTCGGATCGAGCACGGCAATGATGTTGCTGCTGGCGACCACTCCGTAGACGTTCCCGTTCGCATTAACCGTGGGATTGCGCAGGTCGCTGGCCGCCTCATCGTGCATGTAAGAATTCGCCGTGCCCCAATCCCACAGCGTGAGCACAACATTGCGCTCGATGCCTTTCGGGCGCGGCGGCGCTTCCGTCGGATAATCGCCTGCGGCAATGCGGTCGGTCCAATCCGCGAACATTTTTCGCTGATCCCCAATCTTGTAATAATTGGCGGACATGTTCGCGCCGATGGGACCCGACTTCGTCCGGCGATCCCAGGCTTCCAGGCTCGATGCGAAATTTCCCAGCTTCATCGTCGCTGGCGGGAGCGTGCGAGTGGCCACGTCTCCGATCTGATGACAAACCAGGCATTCCTTCACCGATCCCGCCGCGTCATCGATCGATAATTTCCCCGGCGGGACTCGCAACAGGCTTAACCAGTAGTTGGCGGGATAAACCAGTGCGGCCGTCTTGCCATCCGGTGCGATAACCGCCGTCAAGTTCAGCTTCTGGCCAGGCTTCGCCGTCACATGTTTTGAATCCACCAGGCCGTAGCCGCGCACCCAGACGCTGTATGTGGCGTCGGGCATCTGGGGCAGCATGTAGCGACCATGATCGTCCGTGACAACCACTTTCGCAAATTTTGTGGGGAGGTCTTTCGTTTCCGCAATGACCCAGACTCCCGCTTCGGGACCGTTCGCGCTGGCGACGACGCCCTCGATGTAATCGGCGCCAGCCGGCATCGGCGCTGCGTCGCCCTGTCTAGCCACGAAGCACGTAAGCAAGAACAAAGGGATCAGAACAAATATTCGCGCGAAGCAATGGTTTCGCTTCATTGACTTCCCTCCTCGAGTATCATCCGAATCGCGGTATCCGATTGAGCAGACCGAAGTCGCGTGACAACTTTGCGCTCGGCCAGGACTGCGATCGAGCTTCGTTCACTGCAGGGCACGGCATGACGTTCACGGAGAACGTTCTCGGTGAACCGTGCCCCTGGAAAGATCGAAAGAACAAGCCCTCATTCCGCTTACTTTGCAAGCGGATCGGGGCGCATCTGAATCTTTACAACCTTGTCCTTGGTTCCCTTTCCACCTTCCAGGTGCCAGGGGGTATAGGGATTGTAGCTGGTCCAGTAGGCGCGGCCTTTCCATCCCGTTTTCGGATCGTCGATCCGGCCCTGCATCGAGCGCGCGTAGTAGCCCATCGGGTATGGAAGGCGGATCGTCACGATCTCACCGGTCTTGGGAATGACAGCCAAAACGGCGTCGGCGTTGACAGCCCCCGTCATGGGTACATCCTTTCCGAGGCCCAAAATTCCGTGCCGATCCACGAAGATCAGGTAGTTCATGGAGGACTTGACCCCCAAGCCACCCTGAATCGTCGGTCCCGGAGTGTCATAGATCGTCCAGCCTTCCGGGCAGTGCAAGCCGGTTGCGGTCGGACCGTTCAACACCTTGCACTTCCGCCGGTCGAACGACGTTATGTAGTCGCTTCCCCGCCAATTCTGCCAGGCGACACCGTTGCTATCCACGGAAACTCCGCCCACGCTGAAGAGCGGGGGGTTCTTTCCGAGCGGCGGCTGATAAATTTCAGCCTTGCTGGTTTCAGGCGGATTGGATCCCCGTTCCACGCGCACAAGGGAATGCTGCTGCAACCCGATTCCCGAGCACCACACACTGCCGTCGGCGGGACTGACAGAAATGGAATAGCAACTGAAGTTGATCCGATGATCCTTCGCGGGATCGATGGGTTCGTTCGGCTCAGTCCACGGCTTGGTGATTTTGCCGTCGCCGTTGGTGTCCAGCACTCCAGGGATCCAACCCTGCGATTTTTCATCGTCATGGGTCTTGTCCCACGCCTTCGTGTCGACCCAGCCGACCGCATCGGTCTGGCCGAAAAAGACGCTACTGTCAGGACCTACTTCATTGTGGTCGGTCGTAAAGCACGTATCGACTTCGGAAACCTGCTTGGTTTCCGGATCGTACATGCCAACCTGTTTGGAACCCATATCGATTGGAAAGTATTGAGCGAATTTGTTGCTGGCGCCGGCTTTGCAAAAATCGGGCTGCTTGCCGCCGTCTCGATTGGAGTTGCCGCCCCGAATGCGCGCCGCGAACCAGACACGCCCATGCTCGTCCATTGCGACGCTGCGGGGTTGCGACGAAGAGAGCCAAATATTCTCGTCGCCCCAATACGGAGACGGCATGTTCATCGAACCGATCGGAACGCCCTTGGAAGGAACGTCCACGATCGAGGTCACGGCCTTAACCGGGTCGAGCACTTCGATGGAATTGCCGCTCGAGAGCGCTCCGTAAACCAGACCGTTGGGATTGACCGAAGCGTTCCGCAAATCTGTCGCGGTTTCGTCGTGCATGTAGGAAGTCTGCGTGCCCCAGTCCCACATGGTCAGCACGATGTTGCGCTCGACGCCCTTGGGACGCGGCGGAGCTTCCTTCGGATACTCGCCTGCCGCGATGCGGTCGGTCCAGTCGGCGAATATCGAACGCTGGTCGCCCAGCGAGATGTACGCGGCGCCCATATTCGCGCCCACCGGCCCGGATTTCGTGCGGCGGTCCCATGCCTCCAGGCTGGAACTGAAATTCCCCAATTGCATCGTGGCTGGCGGAAGTGTCCGCGTCGCCAGATCGCCAAGCTGATGACAGGTCATGCAGCTCTTAACGATTCCCGCCGCCTGATCGCCCGCAAGTTTTCCCGGCGGAACGTTTGCGAGACTGAGCCAGTAATTTGCGGGATAAACTTGAGCGGCCGCCCTGCCGTCCGGCGCCACGACTGCTTTCAAGTCCAACTTCTGACCGGGTTTTGCGGACACCGGTTTTGAATCCACGAGCCCGTAGCCGCGCACCCAAACGTTGTAATTGGCGTCCGGTAGTTGGGGCAGCACATAGCGCCCGTGATCGTCCGTCACAACCTCTTTGATAAATTTCGTTTGCAGATCGTTGGTCTCGGCGATCACCCACACACCCGCTTCGGGACCTTTTGCGCTGGTTACGACTCCGTCGATGAAATCGCCCCTGGTGGGCAGCGGATTGCCGTGGCTCTGTTTTGTTACGAACCATGGGAGAACACATACAGGTATCACAGCAAGAATTTTTAGGAAGCGGAGATTTCGCTTCATGGACGATTCCTCCTCAAGGGCCGACCGAATATCGAGTTGCTAATGAATGCAACGAAACAGATAGAAACCAAGCCATCCGCGCCAAACCGAAGAATTGGAACACGAAGTCGCGTCGTTCTCAATCTATTCCGTGCTCTATTTTCTTTTGTCGAATGACTTACTACGCGCTTGGAAGATCTCCGCGCGGCGTGTGGAGCGCTGGCCGATTTCCGTAGGCCGGCGTCACCGCACCCGTATCGGCAACACTATATTATAGGGGTCGTGAAAACGTACACTTAATTTCAAATTCAAGAGACGCGTCGAGAGTCATCCGCAAGCACGAACACGGCATGTCTTCTACAGCGGCTCCGAGGGTCAGCTAGAGTGTGACGGCAATGCGGTTCATGTGCATACCAGGATCGCGGAACGCGCTTATCGTTTATATGAAGAGCGCGGGAGCGAACCGGGCCGTGAGATAGAGGATTGGCTTCGAGCCGAGGAAGAAATTCTGAACGAACAAACGGATTTACGCTAGGCCGGCTTACCGCTTTATTGAGTAGCCGACGAAGGAGGATTTTCATGGCCCTGACCACCGGCGAACGGTATCACTGCTCAGATCAACTTTGCGGAGCGGAAATTCAAGTCATCGTCGGAAGCGGAGAAGCAGGCGGAGACTTATTGCCGCAGTGTTGCTGCGGCAACGAAATGTACCTAGTCCAGGAGGCCCCGGAAGATAGCAGAACGGCGAATGCCTAATTGCCGTCCTCTTCGTTTCGAAGGTCTGCTAACCAGACTGTTTCGATTCTAACGATGCGCCGGTAGCGTGTCTTCTTGGGCCGCTTCCTGAACCGCAAGGAGGACAACGGATGTCCCTCGAGAGGTATCGAGAGAAGCGTAATTTTCATGTTTCACCGGAACCGAGCGGAACCCCGCGCGCCGCGGCAGATTCCAAAAAGCGATTGCTCTACGTCATTCAGAAGCATCGCGCAACGCAACTTCATTATGACTTTCGTCTGGAATTCAATGGCGTGATGCTCTCATGGGCAGTTCCCAAAGGGCCATCGCTCGATCCTTCCGTCAAACGCCTTGCCATGCAAGTGGAGGATCATCCCATAGAATATGGAGACTTCGAGGGCGTAATTCCGGATGGCGAATATGGAGGGGGAACCGTGATGGTGTGGGATAACGGCGATTGGACGCCCGAAATTGACGACGTAGAAAACGCTCTGCGAAAGGGCGACTTAAAATTCACCCTGCACGGGAAAAAATTGCACGGGTCTTGGGTTCTGGTTCGCACGCGTGGGTACGGCAGCAGAGCGGATAAATCGTGGCTATTGATCAAACATCGGGATGAGTTCGCGTCAACCAACGATATCGAAAAAGAAGAACCTCGCTCGGTGCTGAGCAAGAGGCTCCTCGCCGATATCGCTCGCGACGCGGGCGGAGATGTGGAGAGGGCTTCCACTGGCGATCCGAAGGTGGTTCAAAGCGGTGCGCCGCACCGAGCAAAGAGGACGAGCGCTCGACTCGTAGCCCCGCAAATCAAAAAGCAGAAGAAAAATAAATCATGACAGCTGTCCCCAACGATTCTCGCAAAAAAGCTTCGTGTTATGCCGCACATTAACGTTGCCACAAGATTCGAGTGGATTCCAACGGAACAGCCGCTCCGGCGCGATACGGTATCACTCGCGGAGTAAAGTCACTCGCCGGTCGTTTCCCGGGCGCCGTTGCCTGATAAGTGCAGTGGCCGGATGCATTGGAGGCGCACTTCATTTCGAGCCGAACGGGATCGCCGCCGTTAATTCCGTCCGCATAAAGCTCAACTCGCACCATATTCGGGTCCAGATCGTTCAGAAGAATTTCAACGTCAAACTCGTGGTGGTCCGCATTGGTTTCAACCTGCACGTTCTGAAAACGTACCGAATCCCACTTCGCATCGAGCGAGCGTTGCCAATCGACGACTTGCTTACCCACTGCACCTTTGTTCAACGCGCGCTCGCGATAGGCGGAAGCAGCGGGGAGGTAATGCTGCTCGGTATATTCACGCACGGCTCGGTCAGCGGAGAACCGCGACGTCAACTGGGCCATGCTTTCCCGCATCCGGTTGACCCAAGCCTGAGGGATCCCATGCTGGTCCCGGTTATAAAATTCAGGGATCACGTCTCGTTCGAGCAGGTCATACAGCGTTTCCGCTTCAGCGGCGTCCCAGGCGGGGTCGTCGCCATGTTCCTGGCCATCGCCCACCGCCCATCCGACTTCAGGCGAGTACGCTTCCGCCCACCAGCCGTCCAACTCGGAAAGATTAATGCCTCCATTCACGAGCACCTTCATGCCGCTCGTCCCGCAAGCTTCCCAGGGGCGGCGCGGTGTATTGATCCACACGTCCACGCCCTGGACAAGGTGCTCGGTCAGGAGCATGTCGTAATCACTGAGAAAAATTGCCTGGGGGCGCCCGCCGCCCTGCCGGATGAAACGCACCCATCGCTGAATCAGGTCTTTCCCTGGTTGGTCGGCTGGATGCGCCTTGCCCGCTATGATGATTTGGACTGGGCGCTGAGGATTCGTCAATAGGCGGAGCAACCGCTCCGGGTCATGCAACAGCAGGTTCGGTCTCTTATAGGTTGCGAACCGCCGCGCGAAGCCCAGCGTCAGCGTATTAGGATCGAAGAGATGCTTCGCATCCTCGATCGCCTCGGGCGGGGCACCGGTGGCTGCCAGACCCCGCGACAATCGTTCGCGAGCATATTCAACAAGGGATTTGGTGGCGTCTGTGCGGAACTGCCAAAGTCTGGCATCGCTCACGTGCCGAATCTCTTCAGCCAGTTTCTCTGTAGGGCGTAGCCAGCGTCCCTTTCCACACGCTTCGGTCCAAAGATCGTCGGCTGGGGCCGAGTCCCATGTGGGCATGTGGACACCGTTGGTTACGTGTCCCACCGGAACTTCGTCCTCCGGCCAGTGCGGAAAAAGAGGCGCGAAGAGATCCCGGCTGACTCTTCCGTGCAAACGGCTCACGCCATTCACCGACCCACTCCCCCGGATCGCCAGGTAGGCCATGTTGAAAGGCTCTGACGAATCCGACGGGTTCTGGCGGCCCAGCGCCAACAGGTCGTGAAGTGGAATCCCAAGCCTCTTCACGGCGAACACCGAAAGATACTGCTCGATCAGGGCGGGAGCGAACCGGTCAAAGCCTGCGGCCACGGCTGTGTGAGTGGTGAAAAGATTTCCGGGCCGTGTGGCTGCCAGTGCGACATCGAAGGGCTGCGCGTTTTCTTCCATGAAGTCGCGCGCTCGCTCCAGCACGGCGAAAGCCGCGTGCCCTTCGTTGAGGTGACAAACTTCCGGTTGGATCCCCAGAGCGCGAAGAAGTCGCCAGCCGCCGATCCCCAGAAGCAGTTCCTGCTTGAGGCGCAGCTCCGGGTCGCCGCCGTAAAGTTCGCTGGTGATACCGCGATGGGCCGGATAATTCGCCGCGTCATTGCTATCCAGCAGATAAAGTTTCAGCCCGCCGACTTGCACTTCCCAGGCACGCAGCCAAACGGAGTAGCCGGGCAAGGCAATCTCCAACCGCAGCCATTCGCCGTTCGGGTGTCGCAAGGGCGTGATCGGCAATTGTCCGGGATCGTTATACGGGTAAAGGGCTTGTTGCGCTCCGTCCTTGTCGATGACCTGCCGAAAATAGCCTCGTTGGTAGAGCAGCCCCACCCCGACCACAGGCACGCCAAAATCACTGGCGGCTTTGAGCTGATCGCCGGCCACATTGCCAAGTCCTCCCGAGTAGATCGGGAGCGCTTCGCTCAGCATAAATTCCATGCAGAAATAGGCGACACAGGTTAAGAAAGATTGCGGATACTTTTGCTGAAACCACGCCGGTTTTTCCGACTCCTGGCGCTTCGCCTGTAAGAGGTCGTCGATGTTCTTTCGGAAAGCAGGATCGGCCAGAAAGCGATCGAGTTGGTCGCGCGAGACTGTCTGAAGGACAACCCACGGATTTTTAGTGAGTGCCCATAGCGTGGGATCGAGCGTGCGCCATAATCCGTCGGTGGCGTGGTTCCACGACCAGCGCAGGTCCAGTGCCAACTCCGCCAAGGAATCGAAGCCATCGACGTCGGTAGGAAAGAAGTGGCTAAAGTGTTGGTTGATACGTTTTTCGTCGCTCACGGCGCATCCTTTGCATGTGTCGGGGTCTCGAAATGAGGTGCCTGCTTAGCTGGAGCTCCCCGCTCGGCGCGGCGCAGCCGACAAAGTATTGTCGACGATGGTCTGAGCCTCCGCCAGTATTCGGCGCAGATGATCCGCTCCCCGGAAGCTCTCACCATAAATCTTGTAGATATTCTCCGTCCCTGACGGACGTGCAGCGAACCATCCGCTTTCGGCCGACACTTTCAAGCCGCCGATCGACGCGCCGTTCCCCGGTGCGTTGGTCAGGACGGTCTGAATTCTTTCCCCCGCCAAGTCGGTGAGCTTAACCTGCTGCGGAGAAAGCTTTCCCAGCAGAGCTTTTTGGTCCGGCGTGGCCGGTGCTTCAACACGATCATAGGCGGGATCACCGAACTCGCGCGTTAATTCACGGTAAATTTCCCCTGGATCGCGGCCGATTCGTGCCGTGATTTCCGCCGATAGCAACGCCGGGACAATTCCATCCTTGTCTGTCGTCCAAACTGTGCCATCCAGACGGGCGAACGAAGCACCCGCGCTCTCTTCGCCGCCGAAGCCGAGTGAACCACTGAGCAAGCCATCGACGAACCACTTGAATCCAACGGGCACCTCATAGAGTTTCC
>JBEKCU010000352.1:0-4518 GCA_050014735.1 Candidatus Acidiferrales bacterium
GCATTTACCAGCGCGGTGGCATCCAAGAAAGGCCTCTTCGAAGTCGCCGATCAAGGAACGATTTTTTTTGATGAAATTTCGACAATCGGCCCGGAAACGCAGGCGAAGCTGCTGCGCGTGATCCAGGAACGTGAATTCATGCGCCTGGGCGGCACGGAAACCATCAAAGTGGATGTGCGCATCATCGCGGCCTGTAATGTGCAACTGTTGAGTCTGGTGCGTGAAGGGCGCTTCCGCGAAGACCTTTACCATCGGTTGAACGTGATCGCGATTCCGCTGCCTCCGCTCCGCGATCGCAGGGAAGACGTACCTCTCTTGCTGGATCACTTTCTCAAGAAATTTTCCGAGGAGAACAATCGTCCATTGGGACGGTTCACTCCCGCTGCGCTGAAGCTGCTGGTCGATTACGATTGGCCGGGGAATGTGCGCGAACTCGAGAATGTCGTGGAACGTGCCGTGGTTCTTTCGTCCCACGAATTGCTGGACGCGGACCTGCTTCCAGAAAGCGTCTTGACGAAGGAATTGGTTGGCGGCGTCCGGGTGCGGCTTTCCGAATTCGTGCCGCCACTACCGGGTGAATCGGGCGCCCGCACCGGCGCGGACAGTTCAAAGTCGTCGCTGTTTCAAATTATGGACGAAATCGAGCGGCGCGTCATTTGTGACATGCTGGAGCGCACCGAGTGGAATCAAACGGGCGCCGCAGAACAGTTTCAGATTCCGCTTTCAACGCTCAACCAGAAGATTAAGCGTTTGGGCATCGATGTTCGCCGCCGTGGCCTGGCCCGTGCGGCTGGCGATGAATCGTCGGTCCCGGCCACCGGGAAATAATCGCGCCGGGAATCGGATCGATTATCCGAACCTCGATTGGAATTCAATCAGGACTTCCGAATATCTCGAACTACCGCGTCTTTCAGTTCCGCGCCATCCAGTGTGACATCCGTTAAATCGATTTCGCGGAAGCTGGCCAGCGCCAGGTCCGATCCCGAAAAATCCGCCCCGCGAAGATTCGCCTGCCGCAGGACGGTTCCGCGCAGAATCGTCTTGTGCAATTTCGCCGAGCGCAGGTCGCCGCGAAACAGTTCCGTGCCGCTCAAATCGGCTTCGCTAAGGTTCGCTCCTTCCAGCTTCGTTTCGGTAAAATCGCAATTGCGCAGGTCGGCCTTTCGCAGGTCCGCTTTGCTCAAATCGGCGAAACTCAGCTTGCTTCCGCGCAGATCGGCTTTCTGGAGATTGCATCCCACCAAGATCGCGCCGGTTAAATCGCGTTTCCGCAAATCCTCTTTCGACAGGTTGGCCCCGGAAAGATCGGCGCGTTCCCCGCCAGGCTGTCCCTTGTGGTATTTCGCATGTGCATCAAGAATGTCGCTCAGCTTCTTGCCGTTGTGTCGAATGGCCATCACCTCTCTCGGTACACCTGCATAAATTAGAAATATTTTTGTATGCCTATTGTACAGAAACAGGATGGGCGATCAAAACAGCGAGTAGCGACGCCGGAAAATCACAGGCAGGATTGGCTGTGCCGCCTGCGAACTAACCCACTACACCGAGGCTATCGAGGCCCTCCGGTACCCCCCGCCGCCAACCTGTGATAACTTGGGCGTGGCATGACACTGATCGAGAAGCTCAAGGCGCGAGCGCGCATCCATCCCCAGCGGATCGTGTTGTCCGAAGGTGAAGATCCGCGCGTGGTTTCAGCTGCCGCTGCGATTACGCTGCAAGGCTTCGCCAAAATTACGCTGCTCGGCCGAAAACAAATCGTCGATTCTGTTGCGAACGACCTGGGTGCCTCGCCGCAAGGCTTCGCGATCATCGACCCGTTGACAAGTCCTAGGATCGGAACCTACGCGCAAATTTATTACGAGCGACGCCGAGTTCGGGGTGTCTCGCTTGAAGAATCGACGGAGATCGCGCGGCGGCCGTTATACTTCGCGGCATTGGCCGTGGCCGCCGGCGACGCCGACGGCACCGTGGGCGGAGCAACTAACACCACGGGAGAAACCGTGCGCGCGGCGCTGCACGCTATTGGACTGGCGCCGGATGCAAAGCTCGTTTCGAGCTTCTTCATCATGATTATCCCGCAGCGCCCGGGCCTGGACTTGGGGCCCGCGGGAGCATTGCTCTTCGCCGATTGCGCGGTTGTGCCCGATCCGAATCCCGATGAACTCGCCGAAATTGCGCGGGCCACGGCGGAAAATGCGCGGGCGCTGCTCGATACCGAACCGCGCGTGGCCCTGCTTTCATTTTCCACGAAGGGTTCGGCAACGCATCCACGCGTGGAGAAGATCCGCGAGGCCCTCCGTATTCTGAAGGCTCGCGCTCCGGAACTTGCCGCCGATGGCGAACTCCAGGCCGATGCGGCGCTGATCGTGCAAATTGCGAATTCCAAGGCGCCCGGATCGCCTGTCGCAGGTCACGCCAACGTCCTCATCTTCCCGAATCTCGACTCCGGCAACATCGCCTACAAGCTCGTTGAACGCCTTGGTGGTGCGCAAGCGCTGGGACCCATCCTGCAAGGACTTGCAAAGCCGGCCAACGACCTGTCGCGCGGCTGCTCAGCCGAGGACGTGGTGAACGTCGTCGCAATCACGGCACTGCAGGCCATTGCCCGGCAGGGAAAATCCTTGGAACCACAGATGAACACAGATAAACACTGATGAAGAAAATGACAGAGAAAGAGAACCAGAATTTTTATTCCCCGGATTAGAGCCATGGCAGCGCGTAAATTGCATCGCCGTTTTTTCATTTCCCCTATTGCGTTGGTTTTATCTGTGTTCATCTGTGTTCATCTGTGGTTTCCTCCGTCCTTTGCATTTGCGCAGGTAGAGTCGGCCCAGGAGATCGCCGTAAATCTGGCCGAAGGGCGGGTCGTGATTTGCGCGGCCAAGGATGGAATTATTCTTGCCACGATCGATGTGCACAGCGAGGAGGGTTCAAGGCCGCCGGCGGTTGCGATGCTTTCCGCGCTTCGCGCGGGCGTGATCCTGGGCGCGGTCGAGTGGGTACAGCCGGAATCGAAGGACAAGCCCGTCCGCCTGGATAGCGAACTTCCTCGCCTTGTCGGAACAGCGCTCAACACCTCTGGCCGGCCTACTTATTCGAATTCCGCAAGCGACCTTGAAGCTGTAGGCGTGGCCCTGCTCGAGCGCGTTCGTCAGCTAGCGGAACAATTGCACAACAAGATCAATCTGCGCGAAGATGAACCGTTGATTCGTCTCGTGATCGTTGGATATGTGCCGGACTACGGTCCCGAAGCATGGACGATTGACTACCATATCCGCCAGGACGACCTCGGGAACGATTACTTTCGAACGCGCGTCCTTCGCCCCACGTATAATCAGTTGTATCCACCCGAGAAAGGCCAGCCGCACACGCTGGTCGAAGTTCGCTATCCGCCGGAAAATCGCGTGAAAGACGATCCGGAATTGCTCGATCTGTTACGGCAAAACGACTCGCGCTTGGCGAGCAGCCGCTCCGGAAACGATGCCCTTGCAAAATCCGTGGGGTTTGTTCTGGCGGGACAGAGCGAAAAGTCGATGGCGGCGAGCGATGTTGCGTTCCTCAAGGCAGGAATTAAAGCCGTCGCCGATCCGGCTGCTAAAGTATCCATGGCGCTTGTCGATTTCGACAGAGGTTTCCAGTGGGTCATCGCGCCGCAGGAGGCGCCTCCGCCCAAGGACAACACGCCGCGCGAGCCGGATGCACCTACGCTGCGGCACAAGGCCCAGAACTGACTGTGATGTGACAGTGGCACAGGATTCAGTCCGTGTGGGTTTGAATTCTGTAGTGCTGACAAAATTCAAAAGCAAACAGGCTTGAATCCTGTTCTACTCACTTCACCGCTGGCGCGCCGGCGCCGGGCGTGCCGGTTAGCGGAGTGAAATCACTCCACCGCACAATAATACGAATCGGCACTCGAGTGTCGCCTGCCTGTATGGTTTCATCCGACCGGGAGTACGAGGGAAACCACAAGTTCTTGCCAACCTGCTGCCGATACGTCTCAAATACGGTAAACGGAACCGACGAGGCCGTCACGTCGCCAGTCTCTGTAACCCATTTCCCGATACTCTTCACAATGACCAGGTCCTGTTCATCGACCCATACCACACCGGAAAAATAGGCGCGTGCGCGTTCGAGGGCTCGCGGTCTTACAGTGAAAAAGTAGGCATTCAGCTCGTCCAGCGGTTGCTTTCCGCCAAACGTGATCTCGTACTTCGGAAGCTGCGAGGTTGTGAGCGGAAAAATTGGCGAGGGGGCGAGAAGATCCGATTCTCCCCGCTGGATGTCCAGGGCGTGAAGAGTCGATGGCTGGCGGCGTACCGGTTTTTCAGCCAGCCTTCCATCCGCAGTGAACATTTGTTGCGTCACGATTTCGAGCTGGCCAGAGGGTTTGTTGTCCGGACCCATTTCTTCGAGGCGGACACTCTGCTCCCAGGTGTAGCCCATCAGAGCGTGTAGCATCTCGTCTTCTTTTGCGGCAAATCGGCGAACGATCTCTTCGGGAGGAATCGAAGGCGGCTC
>JBEKCU010000353.1:0-4517 GCA_050014735.1 Candidatus Acidiferrales bacterium
GTGTCCGTGAACGTCACCTTTGTGTCACCGTTGGTTGTAACGGCTGGCGGAACGACCGCACTCGATTTGGAATTCGACCTTTCGCATCCCGCTTTTTTAGTGGGACATAGCGCCGGTGGATCAACGATTTGGGCAATTAATTTCAATGGTCCTTTGCGCCACCATCCGATCCCCGACGTTACAAAGTTCCTCCTGCGGGATATTTACGGAACGATTACCTCTGTTAATTCGGATGGCTCCATTACGATCACGAGAGACTTCCCCGCCGAACCTGCGGCGGCAACTGCAACATCGGAAGCCGCAGTCAGCACGGCTCATTCCATTACCATCCTGCCGGACTCTACAAACGGCACGCTGTTCTATGACGTCGACAATTCGACTCAGAACCAAACGATCAAGACTTACGCAACTGTTTCTTCGGATCTGCCTGTCGGTCAATTCGTTCGAGTGGCAGCCCGATTTCAAACCGGCGGGACGCTCGTGGCAGTGCGTACGTGGGCGAGCAGTTCGTTTGGCAAGATTTACGTGAGCCCGGAGGGCCACGTACTTCATGTGAACACCAGCACGGACATCATCACTGTGGAGAATGAAGATGGCGTCGGCGTTCCACTTCAAGTCACCAATAGCACCGTCTTCTATTCAGGCACCACCCAAATTTCCACGACCGGACAGGGGATCGCCTTCCTGTCGAATCTCGAAAGAGGTTTCAAAATCCATGCCAGCGTAGTCGATCCTCTAGCGGTCCCGCTGGTGGCGGATACGATTAACGTCGAAATTGCCAGGTATGACGGCTTAATTTCGGCCGCGAATACCACCGGCTTCACGTTCACTCGCAAATTCAGCACGGTCAAGGACAATTACGCGGTCACTCTGCCTTACATCTCGGGGTCAACAGCGAACGGCAAAGATCCGCTTACCGGAAATCCAATCACGGGATTCAAGTGGTGGAATTTCACTTACCCAACAATTGTTGACAGCGATGCGGCTGGAGGCACTGACGCTACCCCCATTATGGATTTCGTTAACGCGACCGGCGGTGCGGCTGTAAGTTTCGGCGGCACGGCTGCACCCGTTACCGCATCAGGCGAAAGCTATGCGTGGTGGGCCGACCCTGCAAGTCTCACGGGCTGGTCGGTGCCCTGGACTGTGCTCGATCCTACTCCAGTGCAGCTGGCGACCACCGCTCAGGGCTTCAGCTCGGGCAGCCCGAACGGCACAATCACAATGACAGTGCCGGGAGGAACGAAGGCAGTGACCGTGGATATGAGTACCGTCGCAGGCTCCGGGACGCTGGTCTATCAGGTTTCCCGAACCGGCCTCATCGTCACGATTACTCCTGAAGACATCACGACCTCAGCCGGTCAATCCGCGGTAACGTCCACTCTGATCACGGGGGTTCCGGTTGAAGTCTACGGGATTCCTCAAGCCAACGGCACGATTAAGGCTTACGTGGTGCTCTATTACACGGGAGCCGTACTACCAACTGCAATCGACTAGGCGGGTGGGTCGAAGCCATCGATCAACAGCCTGAAATCAAACAACTTACCGACAACCTACGGGGCGCCCGCCATGGCGGGCGCCCCGTACCATTTGGACGCGATCGCGTTCATCTTCGGTACCTGGGCGATTCTGGGCTATCACAATCTTAGAAATATTCCCGTCATTTCCCATTTCGGCGTTCGCGAAGACCTGTACCAACGGTCAATTGCGGTTCTATCCACATCGAACTACTGTATCTAATAGCAGAATTGCCGATAGGTAAGGTGTCCGCGAGCCGCATCTGAATGACAAATTATGACCCAACACCGTAACCAGGGGTTTTCGCTGATCGAACTGCTAATCGTCGTGGCCATTATTTTAATTATTGCGGCTATCGCGATACCCAGCTTGATTCATTCCAAGATGGCGGCCAATGAGGCTTCCGCAGTGGGATCTCTGCACTCGATCAACACCGCGATCGTCAATTATGTGGGTGAGTACGGCATCGGATATCCGGTGTCCTTAACGAATTTGGGTCCGTCTGCTTCTCCCACTTCCGCTGCCGCGGATCTCATCGATGCCGTGCTAGTTACGGGCATGAAGAGCGGATACAGCTTTGCATATGCCGCCGGGCCCGCTGGGACAGACGGAACAATTTCCACTTACACGATTACGACCACACCGACCACTCCCGGCGTAACCGGCACGCGTGGATTTTATACGGACCAGTCGTCCGTGATTCGCAGCGATTCTACCGGAAATGCGACATCGAGCAGCACGCCGATCAGCTAGCGGAACGAGCGGGCGGAGCCAAGCTCGATCAGCGCAGCATCCTCGACCCGCATCCACTTGGCAATTTAGAGGATCACGCCTTCGCATTGCGAGCCGCATCGGCCCACTTCCCCTGCGCCTTGAGGATCAGTTCAATGACTTCCCGCACCGCGCCTTCTCCTCCGTAACGGGACGTGACGTAGTGAGCCGCCTCTTTTACCTCTAGCGCGGCATTCGCCACGGCGACGGCAAAGCCGACGCGTTGCAACACGGGAAGGTCGGGGAGATCATCGCCGACATAGGCGACTTCTGCCTTGTCAGCGCCTGTCGCGCGAAGAATTTCATCGAGCGCGCCGATCTTTGTCGCCCGCCCCTGGTAGACAAACTCAACTTCGCATTCCCTGGCGCGCTGCGCGACCGCGGTCGATTCCCTGCCCGTAATAAACCCAGTGCGAATTCCGGCCGAATGCGCCATTTTTAATCCCGCGCCATCGTAGGCGCTGAAACCCTTGATTTCGCTGGCGGTGCCGTCCCGGCGCGAAAGTAGCCAGACATGGCCATCCGTAAGGACACCATCCACGTCCATGATCAGGACTCGGATACTTTTCGCGCGAGCCTTGACTGCGCGTGCCACCTTTGTTGGGGAACTCTTCTTCATTTAATCGACGCCGTTTCTGCGTGCATCTTGCACATGTAGGGGCACGGCATGCCGCGATCATTCCTCAGATTATGCTGCCACGCGTTTCAAACACGCCCGCGCATGCTCTAAAACAATTCCAGCGTCCACAGATCGTGAAGATGCAAAACGCCTAGAGGCTTGCGGTCCGAATCGGTCACCACCAGGGATGTTATCTTTCGTTCTTCCATGATTCGCAGCGCGCTGCCTGCCAGTTCGTCTGGCGGAAGCGTTTGCGGCTTCACATTCATGCAATCGCCGACAATCGAATCCATCGTCGCGGCGCCTCGCTGCTGCATTAAGCGGCGCAAGTCGCCATCGGTAAGAATCCCGGCCAGCCCTCCGTGGGAGTCGATGACCGTCGTCATTCCCAATCCCTTTTTGCTAATTTCGTAGATGACGTCGGGCATTTTCGAGGTCATGGCGACGCGCGGCATGTCGTCTCCGGAGTGCATCAGATTTTTCACGCGCAGCAGTTTCTTGCCGAGCCGCCCTCCCGGATGCAACGCCGCGAAATCGCCCGAACTGAATCCGCGTCGGTCGAGCAGCGAAACCGCCAGCGCGTCTCCCATCGCCATCGCTGCGGTAGTGGAAGCCGTGGGCGCCAAATTCAGCGAGCACGCCTCTTCTTTCACGCTGACGTCGAGGACCACGTCGCTTGCCGCGGCAAGCGTGGATCGCGGATGGCCTGTCAGCGTAATCATGCGCAGTCCGAGCCGTTTGATGGTTTCCAGCAGTGCAACAATTTCTGCCGTCTCGCCTCCGTAGCTCACGGCCAGCGCTACGTCTTCGCGCATCAGCATTCCCAGGTCGCCATGAACTGCCTCGGCCGGATGCAAAAAGACCGATGGAGTTCCTGTGCTCGAAAATGTGGCGGCGATTTTCCGACCGATGAGCCCGGATTTCCCCATTCCCGTGACGACCACGCGTCCCTTGCAGCTCATCAACAAGTCTACAGCGTGCTCGAAGCTCTCATCGAGGCGGCGCATGATTTCCCCAAGCGCCTCGGCTTCAATACGCAAAACGCGTCGTGCGGTTTCCAGACTCACTGCACGCTCCAACTGCGGACCAGCGTGGCAATCTGTTTCAGCTTTCCCAGCAAGCCCGGCAATTCCCCCAGCGGCAACGCATTGGTTCCGTCCGAAAGGGCCTTCGAGGGATTTTCATGCACTTCGAGAAATACCCCGTCAACGCCGACGGCGGTTCCCGCTCGCGCGAGCGGCTCGATGAATTCGGGTTGTCCTCCGCTGGACTTTCCCTCTCCACCGGGCAATTGCACCGAGTGCGTTACGTCAAAGATCACCGGGCAGCCCGTCTTGCGAAGAATCGGAAACGAGCGCATGTCCACAACAAGATTCTGATACCCGAAGGATGCGCCGCGCTCGGTAAGAATGATTTGTTCGTTACCCGTTTTGGCCACCTTTTCAACCGCGTTGGCCATTTCCCAAGGCGATAAGAATTGCCCTTTCTTCAGATTTACGACCCGGCCGGTTTTTCCCGCGGCGATTAGTAGATCCGTCTGGCGCGAAAGAAATGCTGGAATCTGTAGCACGTCCGCAACTTCCGCGGCGATGGCGGCGTGGGATTCCTC
>JBEKCU010000354.1:0-4515 GCA_050014735.1 Candidatus Acidiferrales bacterium
GTGTGGGTATTCGTGGTACCGAAGTCGACCATAAGTGGAGCCTTTCACGAACTGCGGACGAAGTGGGGGGCATGGTGAAGTGCCGCGTCGAGTCCGCAGATTTTCTTGAATCTCTGGCGCCAGCCGTATATCGACTCCAGTTCAGTCTGCAACGAGCGGAGCGTGGTCGGGCCGAGGCGTATGCCGAATACTGGCTGTGGAAAGGTCTGCAATCTTTCGACGGTGCCGGATTCCGTCTTATTGCTCCCCCTGCCAATCTTGTTAATTCAGAATGCCGTGGGTTCTCCTGCCAGGAGAATTCCATCCTTCACAGAACTGATCGCCATCGCAAGCATACGCTGGCGTTCAATGTTTCTGGAACTCCAGTTGTTTTCGATTGGTCGCAGCCAGGAGTGTTCGTCGAATCACTTGAACGGAGGGCTGGCGAGCGATCGATGCCTCGTCCACACCGCCTAGGTGAAGCTTTTTCTGCGAGCCTCGATTCAGCCCGCTGGCTGCGGCTATGGCTGACCGGCGAGAGCGACTGGGAAATCGTAATAGCTGGACAATCGTGGCAGCGTGCCGTCGCAGGGGATCGTCGTGAATTCCTTGAGTTCAGCCTCGCCAGTCTGGCGCTGGCGTTCCCTCAAGGCGGTGAAATTCTGCTGCGCCTAGGCAGACGAGAACTGGTAGTAGCGCGATTCAGCAGCCCACTGCAACCGGTGGCTGTTGAGCGCGTGGAGGATAAGGCAAGGGTCGGCCTTACATTTCATTTTCCAGAACGAATCGATTGGACGCGGGTCATCGCCTGGGATTTGGCAACTGGTCAAAGGCGCTCATTAGGTGGTCAACAGTTCGGGGCAGCGGGGCGCTGCGTATTCCTCACGGAAGACCTACCGAAGATCGAGTGCGCCAACCTGCCCGAGCCGAACGCATCAGGCGCTCCGTTGGGTCATCGCGTCACTCTCGACGTTGCCAAACTGGGCTGGCCTCAAGGCTTCTGGGTCATTGATCTCGATGTTCGCCGAGACGAGGCTGCCGAATGGGAACCTGTTGTCATTCACGGAGGTGAGCACGCACCTGTGGTTGTCCGCGCCGGTCGCACCGCTGCCACCACTAGGGCGTCCCTGCTATGGGCCTCTGTTTCAGTTGGAGCTCAGATAGAGGATCACTCGCTTGACGACGCTGGGTCTGAAGAACTATTTGCGTTGCTGGTAGACTTGATTGCTCTTCGGAAGTGGGAATTCGCATCAGTCGCCCGGCAGGACTTCGGCTGGTTGAAGGATGCGGTTCGATCACTCAGCCAACTTGCTGGCCGAATGGCTCGACGCGCCAACGGTGCCCCGCTCCAGACCCGGCTCCTGAATCTCGCTTGTCAGGATCAGAACCATGACGGTTTCGTCTACCTCCCGGGCCTGTTGGCCCTCCCGGCCGGAGAATACTGCGAACTTCCCGTAGGGGATCCATTGAACGACGCTCTCCGCAGGTGTGGTCGGCTCGCATTGGCTGATTCCGTTGCCGAAGTCGTCCAGCACGATTTCACATTCTTTGACATCAACGTCGTCGGCTGCTTTGCAAATTTCGCGACCGTAGCAAGTGGAGTTGACGGGACCTCGGGAGCCGAGTTCGAGCGTTTCAGTCATGAAAACTACTGGCAAGAACTGATCGGCACGTTGGAGGTGAACCGCCTTGCCTCCGATTGGTTTGGAGAAGGGACTTTGGGCAGGGCACATACCGTTTGGGCATTCGCGGAACTCGTAAAGCGATATGAACACTCAACTCACGAGCTCAATCTCGCAGCTGCGAACGCCCTCCTGCATTGCGCATCTGACCTCCGGACATGGCTGAGTTCACGGCTTAGAGCGAACCGAGTGATGTCCGCCTCCTCCTGGAATGCACCGTGGCTGCGCCTCGCGGCGCCGGACACTGATTTTCTGGAAGCCGCACCACGATTTGCATCGTTGTTTGCTTTGGCGGCCCGAGCTAGCGCCGCTGGGCTTCTCGAATTTGATGAGATGCTGGCTTGGCTGGAAACCCAGGTTGGGCGCCGATACATGACCGAGGAAGGAATTGCCATGCTGGTTAGCCTCGCTCCCGAGCTTTTCGGCCATCAATTGCTGTTTTGGGAGCTAATTCTGCGTACGATGCCGCACTAAGAGCTGACTATCATGATTGAAATAAACCCGATCGTACTTGGCCGTAGCCTAGAGACGAGTATTCGCCGATATCTGAGGTCGGCTCTCCCGGTCAGTCGCAACTATCCTAAGCTTGCAGCGGAGATCGAGCGGCTGTTGAATCAACCCGCTCTTCTCTTGAAAGGCCCGTTTGTTGAAGCAGTGCCGGACTTTCCCAAAGCTGCATCGCTCCAAGCATTGGCAACTGGGCAGACTCCGTTGGCCCATCGGGATTTCTGTCGGTTGCCTGAGAATGAGTTCACTCGCCCGCTACACTTGCACCAAAGCGAGGCGCTTCACGCCATTATGGGTGAGCAACGGAACGTGATCGTCGCAACCGGCACAGGTAGTGGAAAGACAGAATGCTTTCTCTACCCGATTCTCGATAGCCTCTTGAATGAGCCACCGGAGTTGCGACGACAGCCGGGCGTGCGTGCATTGCTCGTTTATCCAATGAATGCACTTGCAAACGACCAGCTCTATAAACGTGTAGTTCCGCTATTCGTAGGGCGGTATGCTTCTTCTGGAATCAAGGTTGGACGCTTTACGGGTTTGACTCGCGATGACTTAAAACGGGAGAACGCTGTACAAGACGTACTTGCATCTGACCCATCGCTGCAGTCCCTGTTCGGAGAGTCCATACCCGGTAGCTGGCAGCTCACTCGGCAAGAGATGCTCGCGCATCCACCGCACGTTTTGATTACGAACTACGCCATGCTTGAGCACCTGCTGCTGTTCCCAAAGAACGCAGCCCTTTTCCGTCATTCCACGTTGCGGTTTCTTGTCCTTGACGAGGTACACACGTACATGGGTGCACAGGCGAGTGAGGTGGCGTTGCTATTGCGAAAGCTCCGTCGCCGCCTTCGGCTGACGGCGGACCAAGTCCGCTGTATCGGCACGAGCGCCACCTTGGCAAAAGGCGCTGATGCAGATGGTGCGATACTCCAATTTGCTTCGGATCTATTCGGCGCTTCTTTTACCCGCGTAATTCGCGGCGATCGTCAGGAGCATTCGCTACTCACCGCCAAGTCTGACTCTCCTTTCTCGTTGCGAGCAAACGTATGGGCCGAGCTGGGAAACGTTGTTGCCGCGCAAGATGTGCCTGATGAGATGCTGGTGAGTACCTGGAACACGTCGGTGGCCGGGCTGGAGCTTTCAGATGCCGAGAAACTCGCCCTGAAGCTGAAGAAGAGTGAGGCTTTCGAGCCGGCTTTGGCTCAGGCATTCGCTCACTCTCGGGAACTTCGGATCGCCTCGAATGCCTTGGCGGGATCCGGAGCTATGCCTTTCGGCACTCTGGCGAAACGAGTCTTCGGTGAGGACGATCCGCGCGCAGAGTCCGGCTTGGCAGGGCTAATTGGAATAGGCATTCGCGCCCGCTTGCAGCCAACAGAGTTTTCCTTGCTGCCGGGTCGATATCATTTCTTTGCGAATGGCGTGGACAACGTCACGGTGAAACTCGCGGCCGGCAGAGAAGGATTCACGGAAGCACAACTTGGGGACCACTTCGTTGAGGATGGACATAATCTCTATCGGCTACTTGTCTGTCGTAAGTGCGGACAGCCTTTCGTGGAGGGCTTTCAAGCGGGATCTGATCTGCTGCCCACGAACCGAAAGACCCTGCACGCGGAACGCCGCATCATGTGGCTTAGCGACTCCGCCGCCCATGTGGACGACGAAGGAGACGATCGCACCGAGGAGGCGTCAGAGCTGGGCGACGTGTGGCAAGTCAATCCACAGAACGGCGAGATTAATCCGGCTGACGGACCGACCGTGCCGTTGCGATTGGTCACGCTCGCGGCGGACGAGGAAGGTAGCGGGCGATATCTCCGAAAGTGCCCCGCGTGCGGCGGCACGGCTGGAACCGATGCGGAGGTGGTGACGGGCTTCCACCCGGGGAATTTTGCTCTTTCGGCGGTGGTGACCGACTCGCTTTATCAGGCGTTACCGGAGAAGCCAGAATCGTGGCACTTGCCAGGTCGGGGCCGCCGGCTATTGGCTTTCTCAGACAATCGGCAGGATGCTGCGTTCTTTGCTCCATACCTCCAGCGCACAAACCAGGAGATTTTATTGCGGTGGGCGGTTATGCGAGCCTTTGACGAGAGCCCCGGAGGGCAGCGCCTCACGCGCCTTGCCTCTAATGTCTTCGATCAACTCTCACACGGACGGAGCTTCATCGATCGGGACGGTGAGGTATTCGATAACAATGACGATTTCCAGGATTTCATCCGGGGCAAACTTGCGGCCGAGTTTTGTCTCCCCACCGGCCGTAGAACGTCGTTGGAAGCTCTCGGTCTTGTTCGCGTCTGCTTAGATAAGGATAGGCTTAGACAAGCTGCCGAACTATTCAGTCGTTCGCTTC
>JBEKCU010000355.1:0-4503 GCA_050014735.1 Candidatus Acidiferrales bacterium
GCGAGCCCGGCGAGTCTGCCGACTCCACGAAAGCCTCTGGCTCTTGTCCCGCGCTTCTTGCTGCCACCGAGTGCGGTGAGTTGATGGACAAACTGCTCCTGTCCAAGGCCAGAGCCGTTGTCGCGGATAAAGACCGATCGGGTTGTTTGGTCAATACGAATGTCCACACGTCCGGGAACGTGCAATACTCCGGCTGCTTGCGCTAGGTCAACGGCGTCGGCAGCGTTCTGAATGTACTCTCGATACATCGACATCGGATCGATGTACATAGAGGTACTGAGCAGTTCGAGGATGTCTTTGCCGACGAGGAGTGGTTGTTCCGGACGCGACCATTTGACTTCAAGTTGCGGAAATGAAACCAACGCAGATGTCATGCGATGGCCACCTCCGTCTGGTCTCTTGCGGTTCTTGCTGCAAGCTCCTCGTCAGAAAAGTCTGAGAGGCCAGCATCTTCGACACGCTCATCTTCCGGCATTGGAGAGTAATCAATACTCTTTTGGAGAGACCAGATTCTCTCTTCTTCTCCTTTTGGGAGCGGCTTGTAGAAATGCAAAATCCTACGCAGCTGCGAATTGGACGTTTCCCTGGGAAGGCTACCAATATTCCTCGGTTCTACGGAAGACAGCAGAGTAAGAAGTTCAACTTTGTCGGATATAGAGAGCCGCTTGAATTCAGTCGTGAATTCCTCGAATTCGAGTTTCCCGGCCAACTGTTCATACCAGTCTCGGTTGAAAATGAAATGATGCGGACGCAAGAGAATGTCCTCGAAGTCCCGATAAGAATCGCCGAAGGCCCGCTTGAAGAACACTGGGGCTCCGCTCACGACGCCGTGCGTTGCCTGGAGAATAAGCTGCATTGAGCGCAACTGATATCGTGACCAATGTTCCCCGACGTGTGATCGATTCGGGAGATCCGTTGGTTGGAAACGCATGGGAAAAGACCAAATGCGAATGCGCAATTCTTCGTTTAAGGTGACATTCAGTCGCATGCGCTCAAAGAGATCGGCAGGGGAATCGTGAAAATTGTACAGCATGTAATTAGATAACTCTGTTAATCCAAATTCGTTAGCAAAACGAATTGCTTGCTCATAGGGTTTCTTCAATCCGATATGGTCAAATGCGATTCGCAGCGGTTTCAGGCAGATCGTTGACAGCTCGCGCAGATACATCTTTTCCTTGCAAAGGATGCGTGCGTCCACGCCTTGGTTGAAATCCACCCGTCTCTGTACCGGTGTCCGCCCCCGATTGAGCTTCGCTCCAGGGACAAAGCCGAGGTCTCGGATCTCCGCGATGATCTCCTTAAATCGTCCCGAGGCCACAACATTGTTGTCCATCAAAGTTAGGTCTTTCTTGGGCCCGTAAAGCGCGTCTACGCCTCTGACAACGGCCGTAATTGATTCGGCATCACGTTGGTCTCCTTCGAGCTTTGGTACTCCACAAAAACTGCATTTTCTAATGCAGCCACGTGAGGCATAAGTGAAATAGGCGTCACGCACAGGATATTTGTAGGGAATCTGATCCAAGATGCTGTAGTCGGGGATCAGGTCTTCGATCGGGGTTCCAGACCGGTCCTCCGAATATAGTTCTTCTGAGAAATCATCCAGTTGCAAGGAGCTTGACGGAGCTGTACTGAGGAGTCCTTTTATGAAGCGTATTCCACGCCATCGGGATTCGACTAGAAAACGGTCGTGCATTAGTGACGCAGCGATGCCGCCGACGAACACTTTGTCCGCCTGACCGTTTGCTGCGAGTAACGCAAAATCGATACTTCTTGCAATTCGGGAAAACTCAAAAGAGAACAACGTGGTTACGTAGATTCGGTCCCATGCGCTTCCTAAAACTGCGCTGTCCTCACCTTTAATGAACCTTACGTGGTCCCTCTTTCCTCGCGGACCATGATATTGGGCGATTTTCATGAGACCAAGTGGAGGATATTTGTTCTTATATCCCGGCTCAATGAGAAGAATATTCTTGTCAGCCATTTGCGACGACCTTGAGGAGCGGTTTTCTTCGTTTTTCTCTGATGAGAGACAGTGCCGAGTTTACGCCACCTTGCCCGCCGAACCCTTTCAGAGGACCCTGACTACTCCAATCGATGTCAGTAATGAATTCCGCTAGTTGCGTAACAAATTGGCGTTTATCACAGACTTTTCCACTACTTTCGAGATAGAGGTCGCTTGCAATGCCCATTAGGGCGTAGACACCCACACCCTTATTAATGAGGTACTGGCGTGGGCTATCCCAAGCCTCACGCAAGACAACCGCAACGGCCGCCCAAAAATCCAGCACAATCTGGGCAGCTGCATCGGGACTATGCAGCCGTAAGATTCTTGTCTGACTCAGAAAACGTTTTACGGCCTTCTGCATCGTGCGAAGCGACGCCCGCCGCATCAGGCCTGACGTACTGGCGCCGCCCAAATCGAGCTGTCGATACCAAGGTGACTCGCTGTTGTTATTAAGATGAAGAGCGATGAAGAGTTCGGGTCTTTCGGTTGCAAGATCTGTGGCTAACGTGGCGTCGTGAAAGTCCAAGAGACTTGTGCTTAACCCCTTTGCCTTGCTGTTGATAACGTTAAAGACTTCCATCTCTTCGCGTCGGGTGAGACCGAGAAAGCACATGAATGGGAGTTCCAGATTCACATCATTGAGATAACCCAAACGATGCTGACAGTCGACCTGAGCTAGCACTTTGTCCGCACCGGGGTTGATTTCCAACATGGCGGAACCTGCTGGCCCCAATTTTCGGATCGCCCAAGCACCGTCTGAAGGAGGACGCAAATTGAACGTCAGCGGGATGGTTGAGCTGTTTTCCTGTTGGATATACTTTCGGAAATCAAGGCTGTGCTGCGGGTTGAAACGACGTTGATAGCCCTGTCGAGTGTCTTCGTTGAGGACATCAGCGAAGCTGAGCGAATAAAGAAGAGCCGCCGGCGCAAATCCGAGGAATACTTGTCTATTTGCCGACTGGCCCAAGTGGCCCGAGATTTTTACGTTTCTTGGCACATCTGCACCCTGAGACGGAGGGAATATGCATTGAATCACTGCAATTCTGCCAGCAATTAGCTGCTGACACAAGGGCTTTGTTTTCAGCCGAGCGCGCGCCATCAAATGTTCGGTGGAAAATGCCGGTCGCGAATGCTTGCTCCGTCGTGTGCTTCCCGGACGGAGAACGTGAGCACATCGGCGATTGGTTGCGAACTTCCAACCTTGTGGCTGATTCCTGGTCGGAAGGTGAAATCGGTCACAAAATGGATCATTACTGCGCCGCCGGTGCCCGCATAGAGGATCGCAGGGCGACTGGTTACGTCAAAGTACTCAGCCTCGCCGACATCGCGAAGAAGCATGTTCAAATATAGAGCCTGCCTGGCCGCATCGGGAGTGCCGGGCTCTGCGTACCAGTCAATGATCCTGTCAATCGCTCCGTGCCTCTGAGCATCGATGCTCGAATTCTTTAGCGATCGGCGGAGGTCGTCGAGAAACGACTTCTTTTCTCCACTAGTGTCGCAATCTCGAATGTGCTGCGTGACAATCAGAAGGAAACTCGACTTGTACGTAGCCTGGTTTCTGATCAGCTTCCTGATAGCCTGCGGGCGCGAAAAGTCGGAGTAGAGGAGGCCTCCGAAGTAATCGAGGTTAACCACGTCGTAAGGCCACTCCGGCATCTTGCCGTATTGGTCGCGTCCAGTTAGCAAGATTTCATCGAATTCCCCATAGAGAGAGTAGAGGCGGTGCTCGATGTCTTTAACATTGGCACGGAGAAACATCAGATGTTGTTGATTTTCTTCGCGTTCAATCGTCGTAAACCTGTTTAAGTATTTGTCCCACTCAAGGATGTCCAGCATTTCCCAGGCGGGCAGTCCAAGGTACTTTAGGGGTCGTCCGAGACTACGGAACAAACGCTCGACATGCCCGGTGTCATAGCCGCGGCGCAGAAAGTCTTTGTTGGGATTAGTACGGAACACAGTGCCGCGGGGAGAGGTCATGAATATTTCTTTCGCAGGGATTTTTCAATCTTGCCGGCGACTTCGTAGTAATCCTCCGGTTCCGCCTCGTAGTGCATAGAGAGCGTGTCCATGATGATCTGAAATACTTTTTTCGCTTTTGATGTCATGGACAATTCGGTAGCGATATCTGCCAGTCCATTTTGCCCACGTGCCGATTTTGCTTCTTCGAGCTCTTTCTCAAGACCTCGGCCGAACTTCACAACTTCCTTGTTGAAGTCTTCAATCTCCTTGTCGCGACATCTTGCAGCTCGTCCCTTGAGCGTTTCTATGTTTTCATACAACTCTCGTTCGATTGTCTTCAACTCCGACCGCTGGATCGTCCCGTCTTGCAACTTTTGTCGCAGACGCTTAAAGCTTTCTCTCAGCTTTTCAGAATCATCGTAAGCTTTGCGATTGTCGCTAATCTCCTGGGCAAGCTTATTCAACCGTAAGGGAATGGATTCGCCGGCTGCGTAGAGTCGGTCCCTCGCTTCAGTCTCGACAAAGTCAGATCGGTCGGT
>JBEKCU010000356.1:0-4467 GCA_050014735.1 Candidatus Acidiferrales bacterium
CAAATTGTCCAACCTATACAGCCTGGAAATGTGGGGCGGGGCGACGTTTGACGTGGCCATGCGATTTCTCATCGAGGATCCATGGGTACGCCTGCGAACGCTGCGGGAAGCCATCCCGAACATTTGCTTTCAGATGCTTCTGCGCGCTTCCAATGCCGTGGGATATTCGGCATACCCGGACAACGTTGTCGAGGCTTTCATTCTGGAATCGGCTGCGGAAGGCATCGACATTTTCCGCGTGTTCGATTCGCTGAACTGGATGCCCAACATGAAGCTTCCGATCGAAGCTGTGCGGAAGACGAACAAGATTTGCGAGGCGGCCATCTGCTACACCGGCGATTTGCTGGACCCGAAGCGGGAAAAATACCCGCTTCAGTATTACATTCGCCATGCGAAAGAGCTTGAAAAGATGGGCGCGCACATCCTGGCGATCAAGGATATGGCGGGTGTGTGCAAACCTTACGCGGCGCAGCGGCTGGTCACGGCATTGCGCGAGGAAGTTGGGCTCCCGATTCATTTTCACACACACGACACGAGCGGCATCAACGCGTCTTCGATCTTGAAGGCTGCCGAAGCCGGAGTGCACGCGGCGGACGCCGCCATCGCGTCGATGAGCGGCACGACGAGCCAACCCAACCTAAACTCCGTGGTCGCCGCGCTACAGCATACCGAGCGTGATACGGGTCTCGACCTCGATGCGCTGAATGCGTGCGCCGACTATTGGGAGACGGTCCGCACCTGGTACCGCCCGTTCGATAACGCGCCGCCTGCGGGAACCGCCGAAGTCTACATACACGAAATGCCCGGAGGGCAATACACGAATCTGCGCGAGCAGGCCGAGTCAATGGGATTGGGCGCGCGCTGGCAGGAAATCGCGCACACCTACGCTGACGTTAACTTTGCGTGCGGCGACATTGTGAAGGTCACGCCGTCGAGCAAAGTGGTCGGCGATCTGGCAATTTTTCTGGTTAGCCACGATATGACGGTAAAGGACCTGGAGGCGCTCCCTCCGGACCACAATCTGACCCTGCCAAATTCCGTGGTCGAGATGTTTGCGGGCTCGCTGGGTGAACCCGAGGGCGGCTGGCCTCCGAAGCTACAATCGGTAATCCTGCGCGGGGCAAAGCCGGTGTCCGGCCGCCCCGGCGAACACCTTGCGCCAGTCGATTTGAAGCAGGCCAGGTCGCTCGCCGAAAAGAAGCTGGGACACGAGATTTCAGGCAACGACCTGATGAGTTTCCTGATGTATCCCGACGTGTTCCTGAAATTCGCGCGGTCTCGCACGGCATACGGAAACCTGGAAATTCTGCCCACGCCGCAATTTTTCTACGGTTTGGACCGCGGCCAGGAAATCGCGATCGAGCTCGAGCCGGGGAAAACCCTCGTGCTGAAATTACTGACGGTGAGCGATCCTCACCTCGACGGCACGCGTACGATCTTCTTCGAACTGAATGGGCAGCCGCGCGAAGTGGAGATCAGGGACAATAAACTGCGCGCCCTGGTGGCGGCAAGGCCGAAAGCTGATCCCTCCGAGCCGGGCCAGATCGGATCGCCGATTCCCGGCGCGATTTCCAGCATCGTGGTGGACGTCGGCCAAACGGTAAAAAAGGGCGACCGCCTCCTGGTGCTCGAAGCGATGAAGATGCAATCGACAGTTTACGCTCCAGTTGAAGGCAAAGTGACGAAAAAACTGGCCAACGTCGGCGATAAGGTCGAGGCGAAGGATCTCTTACTGGTGATTGAGTAGCGCCGGCGGAACCAAATAGCCGGTCGGTTTGAATAACGTGGCCACCCGAATTGATTCGGAGATCCGAACCGGTCGCTATCCACCATTCCTGTTCGTTGTCTAATTCCCGCGAACATGGAATAAATAATATTGAATTTGGAATCGGTCGCGGACGGGGCCGTTTTAGCGGCCCCAAAACGGAAGTGGGGCGTCTTCCCATGAAATTCGATGCAATCATTATCGGCTCTGGCCAGGCGGGGAATCCGTTGTCATTTCGGTTTGCCGATCTTGGGCGGCGTGTCGCGCTGATCGAAAAAGCCGACGTCGGCGGCACGTGCATCAACACGGGATGCACGCCCACGAAGACGATGGTACACCGGGCCCAGGTGGCTCACTACGCGCGGAACGCGGCCCGCTGGGGCATTCGCGCCGAAAACGTCTCCGCTGACCTGAAAACTATCGTCGCGCAGAAAGATAAAGTCGTTCATGACTTTCGCGCCAGAAAACAGGAAGGAATCGAAAAGCGGCCAACGATGCAGTTATTCCGAGGCCGGGCTCGCTTCGTTGGTCCTCACCAGCTGCAAGTAGGGGAGGTTCTGCTCGAGTCCGAAAAAATATTCATCAACACGGGCTGCCGCGCGCGAATTCCGGACGTTCCTGGCTTCAGCTCCGTCAAATTTCTGACGAATAGAAATATCATGGAGCTGACGGCGTTGCCGGAACATCTGATCATCCTTGGCGGAGGATACATTGGACTGGAGTTCGGACAGATGTTCCGCCGGTTTGGCAGCCAGGTGACGGTGCTCCAGGATTCCAATCAAATCATTGGACGGGAAGATCCGGAAGTATCGGCCGAGATGCAAAAAATTCTCGAATCCGAGGGTATTGCGTTCTCGATGAATGCTCGAGTCACGCGGGCGGAACAAAAAGGGAATTCCATCACCCTCTCCTTTGATGGGGCAAACGGGCCTGCTAGCGTTTCCGGGTCGCATCTTCTGGCGGCCATCGGCCGGCAGCCCAATACCGATGACCTCGGTCTGGAAAAGGCCGGTGTCGAGACAGACAGACACGGTTTCGTGAAGGTGAATTCCCGGCTCGAGACGAACGTGCCTGGGATATGGGCGATCGGTGACGTAAAGGGCGGGCCCGCGTTCACGCACATTTCGTACAACGATTTTCAGATCCTCGATGCAAATCTGACGCAGGGCAAGAACCTGACAATTGAAAACCGGATCGTCCCATACTGTGTGTTTACCGATCCGCAGTTGGGCGGCGTAGGCATGACGGAAAAAGAAGCCAGGGCGGCCGGATACAAATTAAAGATCGGGTGGATACCGATGACCTATGTCGCCCGAGCGGTTGAACGGGATGAAACGGCTGGCCTCATGAAAATCGTCGTGAACGCCGCCAACGATCAGGTGTTGGGAGCGACGATCCTGGCGCCGGAGGGGGGCGAATTGGTTCACGTGCTCTACACCCTCATGCTGGGCCGTCTTCCGTACACATTGCTGAAAGGCGCCATCTTCATCCATCCCACACTGGCGGAAGGATTCTTTACGTTATTGGATGACGTGAAACCGGTCGATTGAGCCGGCGTTTATTGGAATGACAGTGTACGAAGCTTATCCGCTTTTCGGAATATTCACGATCTCGGAATTCAACACAGAGTTCTCAGAGGAACGCAGAGGGGCACGGAGAAAACCGGGAGAGTTCAATTTTCGCTCGTTCTGTGAATCGCTTCGCCCGATTCTCCGTGACCTCTGTGCTCTTTGTGTGCTCTGTGTTGAGTTTTACCGGCATTGGCAGCTTCGATCGAGTGTAAACACTTAAGTCGAAAATGCTGCAGCCGCTGGCTCGTTCGAATGCAAATTGCTACAAACACGAAACAGGTTTCGCCACGCATCCGGCGATTGCGCCGCACGGAGTTGCCCGTTGGCACGATTGAGCTGGCGCGTTACCTCATTGGCATGACGCTTGTCCATGATTTATCTCAGGGAAGAATGAGCGGCCGCATCGTCGAAACGGAAGCCTATCCGGTCGGCGACGCTGCGGGGCACGCGTACCGCGGCCAAACTCCCCGCAATCACTCGTTATTTCTTCCGCATGGTCGTGCCTACGTCTACTTTGCATACGGCTCTTGCTTCATGATGAACGTCTCAAGCGAGGCGAGCGGCGTGGGAGCGGGGGTTCTGATCCGCGCCCTGGAACCGCTCGAAGGCATCGCGATTATGGAACGACATCGCGGGACGAATCGATTGCTCGATTTGACGCGCGGTCCAGGGCGCCTGGCACAAGCACTGGATATCGACAAACGATACGACGGCGTCAACCTGTGCTCGCGCGGCGCACTTTGGCTCGGCAGCAGCGTTCGGCAAGCTGGCCCGATTGGCGAGACAATTCGAATCGGTATCTCAAGGGACGTAGACCGGCTTTTCCGGTTCTACGAACGCGGAAGTCTGTATGTCAGCGGACCCAAACGCCTGCGGGAGTGAGCCGGAGACCGCGGACCGCTCGATGCGGAATGTTTCCGAGTGTGATACAAGTAAAAATGCATATTACGACGAGCATGCGGAAAGGAGCACGGCGCAATGGCAACCGAAGCCTGCGAGCACGTTAAGGAAATTAAGCCAGTGCATCCCAGCGGTACAGGATGCAAGGAATGTCTGGAAATGGGTGACTCGTGGGTTCATCTGCGAATGTGCCTGAGTTGTGGCCACGTCGGATGCTGCGATTCATCCAAG
>JBEKCU010000357.1:0-4463 GCA_050014735.1 Candidatus Acidiferrales bacterium
AAAGCCACGATTAAACCACAGGCCAAATAGATATTTGAGATCGGCATCCAGCGGGCCGAGGTCGGGATGTTTCCTTAGCAGCCGTCCGATGTGTCCGCGCATGGCAACCAGGGTCTCCATCCCATGGGGCGCGGTGTTCATGCGTAGAAATAATTTCTGCCGGGGCGATTCCATGGCGGCGACTAACGCCTGGTAGGTAGCAGCGCTTGGCGACCGCTGATAATTGCCCGCAAGGCTGCGAAGAGCAGCTTCATTCGTGCCATATTCCTGGCTCAGTATTGTGAAGAATTCCAGTCTCTGCCCGTCATCCAGTGATTTGTAGGTACCGATCAGCTCTTGCGCCAGCACGGTTTGCGATGCCTCGCCCCGCTCGGAAAGCAGTTGCGTACACAAGGCGCGGATATCCCTGTTCCGCGACTGCTGGAACTTGAGCAACAAGCGGCGGAAAAACCTGGGTGTCTCTTGGTGCCTGCTGTCTGAACTGGCGCTGATATTTGAACCGGCCTCAGGTGTCAAAACTAGCCTCCCTTATCTTGCCATCCGGCTGAAAACCATCCTGCCCCTGACGAATTGATTGGCTCCTATTTCAAACGATACTCTTGGGTATTTGCACGCCCTTCGCCGCGCATTATGATGTTCAGGTGATCTGGCCGCCGTGCAGCGGCGTCCGTCCAAATGCAAGCCAGATCATCCATAGGGAGACAGAAATGGACCGGAACACAATTCTACGGGCTCTTTGCGCGGTACTCTTGATCGCCGTTGCGGTGCCGGGGTTCGCGGCTCCAGCCAACGGCCAATCCTATGTTGAACTTGACCGCGCGAAATTCCAAAAGGAGATTGACGGAAAGCATGTCGATCTCTACACCATCAAGAACACCCAGGGCATGATCGTCCGCATCACGAACTACGGGGCCCGGGTCGAACAGATCGTCGTTCCCGACCGCGCCGGCAAACCGGGCGACGTGGCACTGGGTTACGAGTCGATCGATCAGGTCATGAACGGCCAGGGTTCGATGAACGCCTTCGTCGGACGATACGCCAATCGCATCGCGAAGGGCAAGTTTACCCTGGACGGCAAGCCATACCAACTTGCCATCAATAACCCGCCGAATACTTTGCACGGCGGGCAGAAGGGCTCGCGCTTCGTAGTGTTTGACGCCAAGCAGCTTAGCGACAGCTCGGTGCAGATGACCTACACCTACAAGGACGGCGAAGAGAATTTCCCCGGCACGCTGTTGTCGCGAGTAGTCTACAGCGTTACCGACGACAACGCATTCGTCATCGCCTACGATGCGGTGGCGGCCGATAAACCCACGGTAGTGAACTTCACCAGCCACATCTTCTTCAATCTGGCCGGCCAGGGAAATGGAGATATCCTGGGCCATGAACTGATGATCAATGGAGACCGGATCACGCCGGTGGACGAAACATTGATCCCTACCGGCGAGTTTCGCCCGGTCAATGGCACGCCGATGGATTTTCGCGAGCCGAAAGCGATTGGGTCTCGAATCAACCAGGACTATGACCAGTTGAAATACGGCCCCGGATATGACATCAACTACGTCTTGAATAAAACTGGATCGGAACTCAGCTTGGCGGCACGGGTGCGTGAACCGCAGACCGGCCGCGTCCTCGAAGTCTTTACGACGGAACCGGGCGTGCAATTCTATTCGGGCAATTTTCTTGAGGGCAAGGTGCCGCGCGACGTCGGCAAGGGAGGCAAGGTTTATGGCCTGCGCAGCGGTTTCTGTTTGGAGCCGCAGCATTTTCCGGACTCGGTGAACAAGCCGCAATGGCCGAGTACGCGGCTGGACCCCGGAGAATGGTACAGCGGGAGGATTGTCTACAAGTTTTCCGTAGCAAACTGAGCCGGCATGAAAGCAAAGAATCCCCGAGGGCGACAACGGCTGCGGAAAAACGCGCCGGAGCCGGAGCCTGGTAATGGCTGTTTTTGCCGTTGCTGGGAGTGAAAGCCGCGGTTCCCAATAAGCCTGTTGCCGGCTTGTTGGGATGGAAAGCCGGAGCCCCGGCACGCGCCGTGGTTGCGCGTGGTGCGGCAGACCAAGCGACAGAAGTCGCCGGACCGGCGCGTCTTTTGCCTACGCGATGCGTTTGCCGCTTTCCTGCTCTCTGCCGGCGTTGGCCGCCGGCTTCGAGGGCTCGCAGAAGTCGCACTGGCTTTGCAATTCGACTCGTCTCGAGAGGGTTGAATTGCTTTCCGTGCGCTCATTTCGCAACCACGCGATTTCGAGGCAATCTCCTTCGCGCGTTCCGCTGCGATAGATCGTATGCACTGGGAGTTCCAGGACGCTGGCCGCTTTTCGAATCACTTTCGAAATCCGAAAGGGGCGCACGTACTCTTCGATGTGAATCACCTGCTTTTCCCGATTGAGAAAAACCAGGTCGAGGGGAAACATCATTCCTAGAGTGTGGACGCCCCGGCAAGGAACGATCCACAGGCCCCTTCCCGGTTGTGCCCAACGTACGGTTTTCCCTAACAGCCCAACGAGACGGAGTACGTAGTTGTTGGCGACGGCTACCTCAGTGGCCACAAATGTTTCTCGCGTTTGGTTATAAACGTATACCAGCCGATCTTGTACACCATTCGCCATGGATCCTGTTCCCACCTTCCGTCTTCTACCTTCCGTCCGAGGGCTGCTCTCAGAAAGACTTATCCCTACAGCAGCAAAGCTTACTCGATCGCCTTCTGCCTGCGCCGCATCACAATGACCGCCAGAACGATAACCGCGAGCACGCCCGATACCATCCGAATTACCATTACGTTATCCATTTTTTCTCCTTATAGTTTCCTGTTTTTTACCAAGGTTGAGGTTAAGGCGCTGAGCTACTTAACCGCAGGCATCAGCTGCCGCATAAATTCGATTACCGCCGGGCCGAGGAGTACCACCATCAAAGCTGGAAAGATAAAGAACACGAGCGGCGGCACCATTTTTACGCTTGTCTTGGCGCCCATTTCTTCAGCGCGCTGACGCCGCCTGACGCGCAGATCGTCGGAATGCACGCGAAGCGATTGGGCGATACTGGTGCCGAAGCGCTCTGTCTGGATCAACATGGCCACCAGCGCCTTAATGTCGTCCAAGCCGGTGCGACGTGCCAGTTCTCGGAGAGCATCAACGCGGGTCTTGCCGACGCGCATCTCGAGGTTCACCAATTGCAGTTCCTCGCTGAGCTCGCGGTGAGTAATGTGTAATTCCTGCGAGACTCGCAAGAGCGCCTGATCCAAGCCAAGCCCGGCTTCGATGCAGACGACAAGCAGATCCAGAACATCGGGAAGCCCTTTCCGCAGCCGATGTTGGCGTGCGCTGACCCGCCAGCCAAGCCAAAGCCCCGGCAGCACATAGCCCGCAATTGCCGCTATCAGCAGATACAGAAATGGATTACTGCGATAGATTCCAGAGGCAAACACCACGGAGACGAGTCCGAGGGGCAGCAGCACTCTAATGCTCCGCATCGCAAAAATCGCGTTCGGGCTGCGGAAGCCTGCTCGAATGATGAGCAGACGCGAGGAAGATTCTTTGCCTGAATTCGCCGGCAGAAACTTGCCCAGCGAAACCAGCGTGCCGCTGACTTTCCCCGTCTGTTTTTCCACGAAACTTGTCTTCTCGGCCACCGCCTCCGCGGGTTTCATGAATCGCGACAATCGCCCCGCGACGCCCACACCTTCGGGAGCGAAGGCATAGAGCAAAGCCACGGAAATCCCGATAATGGCGACAAAAGTGATTATTGTTAAGCTCCACAACATGTTCGTTTCTCCCTGCTCTTCCTCAGACCTCTATGTGGATGATCTTCCAGATGATTACGGAGCCAACGAGCTGGAGCCCCGCCGCCAGCGCCAGAGCCAGCAAGCCTAGGTGATCGTCGAAAAGCACCCGCACATAGGTCGGGCTGATCATTCCGAGCATGCACATCATGGGCGGAGGCAGACCGATCAGGATTCCGGCTGTCAATTTGCCCTGGGCCGTCTTCACTCTGACATCGCGATACAGCCTGAAACGTTCGCGGATCACGCGCGACAGTCCGTCCAGAACCTCCGCCAGGTTTCCGCCCGTTTCCCGCTGAACCAGCAGGGCGGTAACAAAGAACTGGACGTCGATCAAGGGAACCCGTTCCGCCAGGTTGAGGAGTGCGTCACGTACGGGCAAGCCAAAATTCTGTTCGTCGAACGTCTTGCGGAATTCGCCGGCGACCGGCTCGGGTGTTTCCTTGCCGATCATTTCCAGACCGGTGGTAAAAGCATGCCCGGCGCGAATCGAGCGGCCCAGCAGATCCAGAGCTTCGGGGAACTGCTCTTCAAATTTTCGCAAGCGCTTGCGGCGCTTAATAGCGACAAACATCCATGGTAGAGCGCCGGCCGCCACGCCGAGAGCAATCGGCGCGCCCGCGAATCGGGAAACCGTGTGCGCCGCGACCACGTAGCCGGTCAGGCCAAACACACCGCACAG
>JBEKCU010000358.1:0-4450 GCA_050014735.1 Candidatus Acidiferrales bacterium
AAGGTCGGCTTTCGCTTGGGTTGCGAATTTATTTCACCGACCGACCGCCAGAAAATTGAAATTACCCGTTACGGGAATTCGCAGCGCAGTAAAACTGAGTAGATGGTGCCCATCGCAGTGGCTGCGAACTCTACTTGCCGGGCGTTCTAAAACGGACTCGCACTACCGCCAGCGCCACAAGTGACATCGTTGTCGGCAAAACGGCAATCGCAATAGCCAAAGCCGGAATGATTATGGCCAACTTCAGGTTTGCCATCGGCATCCTAGATCACCACCGTGAGTACACCACGTGTTGGCGCAAAGGCGCTCGGTCTAACCTCCTTACTAGTCGTCTTGCTTTGGACTGGTTGTGGAAGCGGAGCCAGCGGCACGCCTGTATCCAGCGGCAGCTTTCTCCTGTCAGTTGATTCAGCGAAACAAAACCTGTTCATCGAGACAATCGCAACCGACGGTTCGCTCTCGACCAAAACCACGGCAGCTACTTTCCTCCAACCGACGAAATTGCTCACCCTTAATGACAACATTTACACCATGAACGCAGGCTCCAATTCCGTAAGCCAGTTCTCGATCTCTGCCAATGGGACGCTTTCTGTCGGTATGTCAGCCCTCACTGGAACCAAGCCAGTCCAGTTCGCCTTTGACCCGACCAACAAATTCCTCCTGGTTGCCAATCAGAGCTCGAATTCGCTTTCTATCTTTTCTGTCGCCAGCAATGGAGACTTGCAGTCCATCAATAGCGCTTATCCTCTTACGTTCTCGCCGTCCTCGATGACCTTTGCGGGAGACCTGCTGTATGTAGCCAGCAGCACTGGGATTACCGGACTGCGGTTTGACGCCAACACAGGATCATTAACCGTCTTATCAAATTTCTCTCTCGCCGCTGCCAACATCACTTATCTGTTGGCGGACAGTTCGGGAACACACCTGTTTGCTGCCGATTTGGCCACGAACACAGTCATTGGTTTATCCATCGCACCCACCACCGGGATAGTGACACAGCTCCTCGCCACGCCTACTGGAACTGGCCCGACGATCATGACCTTTGACCCGGCAAATAAGTTCCTGTATGTCGTTAGCGACGTGAGCAATGATGTTTCGGTCTTCAACTTTAATCCCAATACCGGGGTACTCACTGCCCTATCTGGATCACCATTTCAAACACTCCTCGCCGGCGCCAATTCCATCGCCTTTGATTCAAATGATGGCTTCGTCTTTGTTGGCAGCGCCTCCGGAGACCAAGTAGCGGTCATGCAGGTGAACTCTACGAGCGGCGTGCTCACGCCTGTAGTCAAGTCACCCTTTGCAGTGCCTTTCGCTCCGGCAGCATTGGTCGTGATTCGTCCGACCTAAAGATTATTTGGGCTTTTTATATAAGTGCTCTGGGCATCCACATCTGTTTGAACAGGCGCACATACATGCACGCCGCGACCAGCCTCGTGGCGTGATCTTTTCTCAGCCTAGCTTTGACAACTTGCGCGCGCAGCCACGAGCCAAGACCGGTACTGGCTTCCTAAGCTTAATCGCTTCATCGGACAACCAGCACGACGGTTGAAGCGCATCTACTTGGCAAGTATTTTAGGGAAAAATTTTGTGAAGGCCCCGCTCGCAATCAACTTCGCGGCATGAAAAGGCATGGTCAGAGTCCCCCGTAAAACCGACCAAACCCGTGGGCAAGAAGGAGCGACATGATCAGGATGCCAGCACCCAGGGCGACCACGTGTCGGGTCTTGCGCAGATTGAAGGTGCCGACACGACAGATGAGCAGGTAGCCGATGGCAAGGTTGAAAAGACCCCACAGGACATTGACCATCGAGGACGACAAGCCCACGCCGGGCGGTGATGCGAAGGGACTCTGGAAAGCACGCCCCGAGATTCCATTATCGAGATGGGGTAGGGTGTTCGCAAGGAATGCACCCCCAAAGAAATATGCCACGTAGTGGTACCACCGCATCGTTGTTCCCCTTTGGCTTCCAAATCAATGCAGGCCAATCTCATGATTTTAACCCCGATGGGTTCGAGGGAAACCTCATAGTTGCCACCGCACCCATCCCTCAACGAAGCCGGTAATACCGCCCCGACAATGTCAGGCCACAGTGACAGAATCCGTCATAAGTAGAAATCATCCGCATTCTCGAAGTGGCCATAAAAAGGCAACACTCTGGCCAACCAGCAATCTACGCTGCCCCATCAAAACGGTGCATGTGGAGCTCTCGTCGGAGGTGTCCCTCATGAAGTCACACTCCACTGACCGCAGCGAATTCGAAGGAGTTCAGCATGAAGCGCAACTTGACTTGGATTATTTTTATCGTTTGTTCGCTCAGCATGGGGATGGCAGCAGCCGACCGGGATTTTAGGTATGCTTATGTCGCCGACCAAAGTTCCGACACAGTCTCGGTGATCGACAGAACCACCAATTCTGTGGTGGCCACCATCGGTGGCATCTCTGGCCCCGGCGGCGTGGCCATTACCCATGACGGGAAAGAGGTCTGGGTGGTAGCCACAAACGAGATAGACGTTATCGATACGGCAACCAACACCGTCGTCTCCACGTTGCCCTCAAATAATCCGGGATTGATTTTTCCGAACAGTGTTGTGTTCTCGCCCGACGACTACCGTGCCTACGTGGTGAACAATTACTTCGATTCGATGAACGGGAATAATGGAACTGTTTCGGTAATCGACAGGCGATCTCACGTTGTCGTGGCAAACATTGGGGTCGGCGAGGCGCCCCGCTGTATCGCCATTAGCCCGAACGGTAAATACGTATACGTGAGCAACGCAGAAGACGGAACCGTTTCGGTAATTGACACCAAGACGCTTAGCGTGGTGACCACGATCCCGAACCAGCCGCCTTTTTTTCTTGGCGGCACTGCCAATGGGCTAGCGGTCACCCCCAATGGCAAATATGTCTATGTGACGGTCGGTGGTGGGGATAGCGTCACCGTGATTGACACTGCTACGAACAGCGTAAGCGACATCATCTCACTCGGGCCCATCGATATCGATCCCTGCGATGTGGCGATCACGCCTAACGGGAAGCTCGCCTATGTGCCTGATTGCTCATCTAACCAGGTGACAGTGGTCGATACCAAAACCAATACCATCCTAACGACGATCTCGCTTGCGCCACCAGAAGGTGCTCCTACTACGGCGCTGGGCGTGGCGATGGGTCCGTTTGGCAAACATGCCTATGTCACCGACGTTCTCAATAACAGTGTTTATGTGATCGACACCTCAAGCAACACAGTAGTGGACGATATTTTCGTGGGTGCCAGCCCGTTCGGTATCGCCGTCAGGCCGCTGCCTTAGAGGATAAGAGTCGTACTCCGAACCGACAGCGAGAATCAGCCCAGATCAGCAGCAGCTTGAAACTGGATCGGAGGGATATTCCTGGGGCGTTAATGGTTCAAAATGAATCCTGCTTGACCCCAGTCAAGATAGTTTCGTTCCGCGGCACCGAAGCAGTACTGGTAAAGCCCTGAAAATATTGGGGGAATGTAAGCCGACGTGCGACTGTCCAGTTTGGTCGTGGTGGTTTAATGGACAAACTCAATTAGCCACAAAGAACGGAGCGCTTGGCCATTGACTTAAAGGAGCAGGTGAAGCCGAACCAGCCAAAATCTACCGGAGCATTCTGCGTCTCATTACCACAATACCGACGCAGAGCAGGGAAATAGCAAACGAGATAAGGCCAACGGTACGGGAGATAGAGGGCAATCTCTTGTTTTCCTCCAAACCGATTTGGTTGGACACGCTAGAAAATGCGCTTCTTCTTAGCAATGCCTCGCGGTCTTCTTGTTCGAACAAACGGAGTTCTTCCGCCGTCGTTATGGTCACTGGGAGGATACTAGTCATTCCCTCCTGACCTTTGAAGGCGTTTTTCGAAGCCAAATCCTTGCGTGTATCCTCCGTTATCTCAAGAACGCTCATTGCGCCTCCCGAAATATCCACTGTACTGCCCTGTCCGCAGCCGCAAACTCCAAATATATTAGAGGAATGGCCGACATGATAGTCAGTGAAGAAGCTGGATGCAACAACATTCTGCTCGACCATGCTCTAACCCTGCAATCCGGGGTCTCTTTCGCTCCGGTCATGCCGGCACGATTAAGGTGAATTCCTGGGACGTCCACCTCAGGAGATGGGGTAGCGTCTTACCCTCGATCACTTCAGCGGCACAATGATCCGCACGATCAAATAGTTGAAGGCATTGGGAATAGGGAAGGGGTGCCAGTTGGCGTGGGCAAAGGCTTCGCAAATCGAGCGCTTCAAATTCCGGCTCGCCTCTGGAGGCGGAGCCTTCCCGCTCGCTTGTGAACGGAGCAGAGGTCGATTCCAGCAGCATCGTTCGCAGAACCAGCCCGTCCAACTCTCGGACGCAGCAAAGATCCGCCGTCGTTCGTGCTTCCACTTCATTGGATAACGTGCTTACTGGACTTGACGCGGGCACGCA
>JBEKCU010000359.1:0-4414 GCA_050014735.1 Candidatus Acidiferrales bacterium
AGCTGCCGTTCGAGAAAAACTTCAACCACGCAACAAGTTCGTTGTAAGCGTCGTGCTCCGGCAAAAATCCCTGGTACCGCTCGAAGGGCATCGGGCCCAGTGAAATCCGTATGCGGCCATGATGATCCCAAACTTCGTTTCCGGCCACGACTCCCATGCCAAGACGTTCACTCGCACCGCCGATTCCTGCGAAGCAGGTTTGATTCTCAGGGCTCAGCCTGCGCCAAGTGCCGGCGAATTGCTGTACATGCACCGGAACACCAAAGTATTCCTCCAGAATCTGTTGCAAAGAAGCAGCCGGACGCACATGACGCGCCAATAAGCCTACGTAGCTCAGGTACGCTTCATCGGGGATTCCGCCTCGTCCGCGCAATCCCTCGGTGCCAAGCCCCAACAGATTCATCAGAATAGCTGAAACACGGTCGTTTTCCGACTTCTCGTATTCGATGAAAAAACGATACTTCTCCCAGGCTCTGTAGAGGAACGAAATCATGCGATGGTTGAAGATATTCAGGAAATCTTCCATCGCAAAATCCTTATCCCGCGCACGCGAGATCAGGAAATCCGTATAGGGCAGAGGCATGACGGCGAGCGATGAACAGAGGCCCATGAACTCGACTGTCAAGCTCAGCTGGCCGTTTTCCATGCGCTGCAGATCGAAAATCTCGCTGGGCGGAAACGCAAGTGACGTTCGTGCCGAAAACCGGATCGTCTCTCGCTGAGGCGTGATGAAATACCCAACCGGTTTGCTTTCCGGATCCATCTTCTGCAGCAAGCGCACGGCTTGGAAAAAACGCACACGGAACGGCTCCTCCTCCAGCAGCTTGCGAAGGTTCCGGTAGTCGGGTGTTTTGCCTTTTTCAATTGACTGCGTAGCTACAGCAGTGCTTGCGTTCCAGCTCTCGGCGGCCATTTTCCCAGAACCCCCTTTCGTAGACTGCTGCGTGCGATAAGCTGCGAAAAGCTGTTCATGGATGCATATCCGGCAAAGAACCGATCGAGCACGGTGGCGAACAGATACAAGCCGCTGCCCGCAAACTGTTGCTCATCAAACTCCATCTCGACTTGCGTTCCCCTGGCAGGTATGAGTCCGTAGGCTGAGTTAACCAGCGCGAAATTAGGCGAAGAATTCATTTTTTGGATGGATCCGACCTCGTTCTCGCTGGCCGCTGAGCCGGCCAGATTATGCAGTCGCAGGATCTCCTGAATTGCCGTGCGACCGCCTTCATTGCCCACTTTATTGCCGTCATTGGACTGCGCACTTTCTGTGAGCGACAAGTAATTGAGAGAGAGCAAGGAAATCAGGCGCCACAAGTGCCCCGGCCCGCCGGGTGGGTTGATGCTCGCTGTCGGGGGGCGCAGCGCAGTCACGGTCTTGGCCGCTGCATACCCAATCGCTTCAAAATCGATGGATTCGGAAGCCTGCCTGAAGCGTGACGGCAGATCGAAGTTGGAGCAAAGCGTCTCCACCTGCAGCACATCAGCCTCGGGATCTGTGAAACTACCCACGAGGTCGACTACGGAGATGGTCATGGTGGACGGTTCTCGTGCGCCAAATTCGTTCAAGTGCCGGGTCGCCACCCAGAATGCAAGGTCGTCGCGTTTCCGCGTCTGATAACGGTATGCATGAAGGGGTTCCAGCTCAACCGATCGCTTAAATCGCGGATTGGTGGCAAATACCTTCTCGATACTGAAGATTTCCATGTACTGTGCATAGCGGCCGTCCGGAATGATGGGGTAATCGTGCCGCGTGTGCTTCAGAGGAATTGGATCTGCCAGCTTGGAAAAAAGATTGATAGCCGGTGTGCATCCGAGGCGAAATGTTCCTTCGTTTACTCCCAGCTCCAGAACCTGTTGCCGTTCAGCGCGCTCGAAGCTCGAAAACAGGAATACAATCTCCGCTTCTTCGCCGAACCCGGCCTGTCCCAGTGGCGCCAGACCGTCGAGATCGAAAAACAGAAACTTCTCCGGCATGGCGAAGTATTCCTGCAGAATCCGGTGTCCATCCATCGATCGCCGCACAAAAGGCAACAGGCTCTCTTCCTCGCCCTCGAATCCAACCATTCGCAGACACGCGGGATCCAGAACAATCAACCGTTTGTCGTCCAGCGGATCGCGCAGCTGTATTTCGATGCACCTGCTGGAAAGAAGTTCGTACAGCGGAAACACCACGTTCGAGTCACCCGCCAAATGAAAGCGCAGATGTGAAACGTCAAGACCGGTGAAGGCTACATCCCTGTAGCAGCGGAGCCGCAAGCGAGCCGCTGCTACTGCCTGAACTCCGTTCGATGAGCGAGGCGGACGCTGCATCCGCTCCGGCTGGCGCCATTCTGCGACCGCGACCGAAAACGGCCAAAGTTCCACGTCGTACGCGGTACGAAATTCGCAAGGCAGCCCTTCCTTCACCGTCGACTTGGTCACCAGAGGCGTTAATCGCGGAATGCGCATTCCCGCGGTCTTTTTGCCCTGAGAAGGGTCGGACTTACACTCCACAATGGTCATCGAAGGGATAGGGCGGAGATAGCCCGGATGGATGATCTTGGTCAGAGCTTCAGTGATCTCGGGAAAGTCGTCGACGATCCTGCGATGCACACGGGCTGCAAGAAAAGCAAATCCCTCAAGCAGCCGGTTCACATGCGGGTCGTTGCAATGCTCCTTGTCGAGCAACAGCCTCCCCGCGACCTTGGGATACTTGCGCGCAAACTCTCCACCCATCTGGTGCAGATAGTTCAGTTCCTTCTCGTAATACTCAAGAAGTTCCTCGCGCATCCCGCTACTTCACCTCGTACTCGCCGCTGATCAGCTCCAGCACTGTATCGAACTTGACCTCTTCATCCATGTCTTCGTAGGAGACCTGTCCCTCGATATGAAACATCAGACTCCGATTCAGATGATCCGATCTGACCAAGTAGACCTGGGGCTCATGGATCCTCGGCTCAAAAACACGAATACACTTCTCCAGCGCAGAAGTGAGCGCATTCCTTTCTTTTCCCGCGGAGCCGTCAAAACTGCGTATATCGGGGAACCCATAATTCAGCGCCGAGGCGGATACGGCGGAATACGAATCCAACTCTGGCATCACGGGCTGCCTGGTGTTCAAGAGCCACTCAAGGTCACGCTTTAGCGACTGCCGATACTTGTCAACCGATTCAGGTCGCGTCTCTGGCCATTTCTCGTATGGTTGAGCGTCATATCTTACAGGAATGTTTTGCGAAGCCGAAGAAGTTTCTGAACTTCGATCGCGACGGTATTGAACAAGGCGGTCGATCAACGACTGTGTTATCAGAATGTCAGACTTGGTCCTGGCCAACTCTTCCTCCCGAGTTCACGACACTCACTTCTTCCGAACGATCAGTAACAATGCCACGAGTGCCCGTTGGTCTCTTCTCTTGTGGAACAGGCGACCTCTGCTCTGTGTCGCCGGGTATGAAAGCAGCAGCAATCGTCCCCCTGCTACGAAGCGCCGGGCCCAGAAATCTCCGAGCGCGCACCCCCAAAGACAACTGTGTCCAGCCAATGCTGCGTTTCAGGGTTGGCTGCCCCGGTGTCATCTTCAAGAGTCCAGTACCTTATTTCAGACTGAGTCGTAAGCAGACTTTTCAAGGTTCCCACTACTGCAGTTGAGATTGCATTTGCTCCGGTCTCCTGCCCGGCTCGCCAGACATACCGGTGCAGGTCGAGCCACCCCCGAGCGCATTCGCTGGCCAGAATCGGAAGGGAAGCACGCATCAATTCGTTCCACGAACCCTTCGTAGCCAGATTCCGCAGGGACTGCCTCGTCTCTGAACTCGGCCCCACTGCGAAGCCAGGAGACGGCGTAGGACCCTGCATGCGCGTCTCCCCCAGACGCAATGACGCACAGACGAGATAGGGAACGGGGGACTTTGGATCCCTGTCAAAGAGATATTCTGCGCTTTCGACGACCAGAGCGTAGGCATCGGAGATTTGTCTCAATGGTCCCGAAGCACTTACTCTGCGCTTTGGCTCCTTCCCCATTGGTTCCAGTTCTTCTTTTCGGCCGTCTGACTCTTGATGCTCTTCCTCTTGAGGGGACTCTTCGACAACTGGCGCGGGATCGGGCTCAGTCTTGCGCCGCTCGTTCAACAGGAATTCCACGACCTCGTGGATCTCCTCCAGGCCTTTCTGGAGGTCCACCAAACTGGGGGCTTTGTCTTCTTCTCCGTACGTTTCCCGATGGTACTGATCCAGACGCGTGAGAGCCAGGAGCGATTCTGCCAGAGCTGACTCCGCATCCACAAACAGGCTCTTGGGACTTGCCGCACATTCCTCGTCGAAAACCTCGACGGTTAATTGATTCGCTTCGATGGCTTCGGCGCGCTTCTTCTTTCTATCATTGTCTGTTGCGTCCTTCTCAGAGCCGACCGCCCGAGACTGCAGGTAGTCATCCAGATTT
>JBEKCU010000360.1:0-4410 GCA_050014735.1 Candidatus Acidiferrales bacterium
TCGCCGACTACGGCCTCAAACGTCGAACCGGAGGAAACCCCGGCGAAGTTAAACGAGTAGGCGCCAGTTAAATTCGTCTTGCCTGCGCTAAAAATCGATTGGCTCTGCAAATCCATCTCACCGCCCGACGTAATTAGCGCGTTCGAACTCCCCGTCTGACTGAATTCAATCATTTGCGCTTCATTCGCCGAATCAACGACGATTCGAAAGAAAGCGGTCGCAGCCCCCAAGGTACAGGTAGCGATACCCTCGCAGAATTCCATCGTGCCGCGCCCATCCGGCCCAATCGTGTACAGTCCACTGAACGCAATTTGTTGGGTCACAACGCCCGCCTGGTTCTTGTCTTCGATCCCGCCCGTTAGGGTGCCCGTGGCGCATCCGGCCGTACAACTGGCCGTAAAGCTGCCCGCGCGCGCGAAGAACCCGTTCGTTGAGACGACTCTTCCGCTCGTGGAAAACGCGTACGAGCCTTGCAGAGACGCGGGCCCAAACGTTATTTGTACCGGAACACAATAGAAGAGTTGCGTGCTTCCCTCAGAAACCGCGTAAATTGTCACACTTCCTCCAGGAGGAGGAATTTGTGGAGCAGTGTAATTCGCCGTTAGGCCATTAGGCGAGATCGTCCCGACGTTTGTTCCACCACTTGTCCCACCACCCAACGTGCCCTGGTAAGCCGCCGTGCTGCATGTCGCGAGATTGCTCACATACCATTCCACAACGGTGGAAGTGTTCCCACCGGCGACGGTCGCGGTAAACTGCTCCGACGTGCTAGCTGGCACCGGTACTGCGGGACTCGGGGCGATGCCGGTAATTGCTGCCGGCGCCAGAATGGTTATGGTTGCTGTTGCAGTCAGGCTGGTTTGCGCCTGGGCGATTGCAGTGATGGTCACGATATCGTTCGTAGGCTGAGTCGCCGGCGGTGTGTATAGTCCGTTTGTATCGATGGTTCCATACTGTGCATTGCCGCTTGTGACGCTGTTGACTTGCCACGTCACGAGGGTGCTGCTGAGGTTCTCGATGCTCGCCGTGAATTGTACAGTTGGTCCGCCTGCGTTCGCCGAGGCTGCAGCCCCATACACACTGATGGTGGGCGTGGCCGCAGAGGAGCCACCGCAGGAACTCAAGATGGTCGGCCCCGAAAGCAGCGCAAAGAACAAGACGAAATGTTGCCAGCGCGTCTTTTGGACACGCAGAAAGATTCTCGAATGAACCACTAGAAGTCCCCCCGCCCTGCACGATGCTGATTTTTGCGAAACGATGACAGGTACTTCGAATCCGGGAAGCACCGCTTGCATCGATTGGGATGAATATTCCTGTTCCGTGTTCGCCCGTTCCGTGTTCGAAGGGCCAGGATTCGAAATTGTTCCACCCACATCCGTTTGAACGTAACCCCCGAGACATTTTAATCAGAACTTTGCTCGCGCACAATCAGCGCACCGTCAACCGGACGCCACCGCACCGGATATTGAACACAAGTGAAACAAGGGCAGGCCGCAGCTTCCGGTCTGCACGGCGCTAAGGAAAATCAACAGATTCACTTCCCCGCGAGGCATAGATGCGGTGTCGCATCATTGTGTCGCCTGCACTTAGCGGAATGTGACAATAGACCGTTGACCCGTCATAAAGTCAAGAGGAATTTGACTTTCCTCGGATGGCTCGGGCGAAGTCCGGGCCGCGAGCGCCATCCAATGTACCCTAAACCGAAGAAGAATACTCGCCTATGCTGCGGAACGCAAAAAATAGAGCGGGCTGGTAGTGTCCTAATTTAGAGAAAAGCGTTCGAAGAAATGTGAGGCTGCGACTTCGGAGTCTAACCCTGGGAACGCCAATCGCCCGATTGGCGACGGAACAGAAGCACAAAAGGCCAATCGGGAGATTGGCGTTCCCGGGGTTCGCGAGCCGACACCCGAACTCAAATTTGAATTGGGACAACACCAACGGGCTTCAGACCGTTTGGGTTCGATCTCGCACGGCAGAAATCCACGGGAGCTGAACAGGTTTCGGAACCTCGCCCGCCCGAAATTCCGAGCGAAGCGAGGAATCTCTGTTCGGCTTAAATCCACGAAAAGAGAGATTCCTCACCTGCGGGAGCGGGTTCGTAATGCCAATTTTTGAGTCTTGCCGCAAACTGTGGAGCACGTGCTACTGTCCGATTGACAGCGGCACACATTCTCCGTAGAATGCGTTGTACGCCAACATCTTATTGGAGGATTTAAGCAGTTCCATTCCGTGAATTTGCGGACCGGAGCTGAGCGGATGGGGCCGAAGTATATTTTTGTTACCGGTGGAGTTGTTTCCTCACTTGGCAAGGGAGTGGCAGCGGCGTCGATAGGCTGCTTGCTCGAAAGCCGGGGTCTCCGAGTTACCCTCCAAAAATGCGATCCGTATCTGAACGTCGATCCGGGCACAATGAGCCCGTATCAACACGGCGAAGTGTACGTGACCGACGATGGAGCGGAGACCGATCTCGACCTTGGTCACTACGAGCGATTTACCAACGCCAAGCTCACGCGCGATCATAACTGGACCACCGGCAGAATCTACGAATCCATCATCTCGAAGGAACGCCGCGGCGATTATTTGGGTAAAACCGTGCAGGTGATTCCGCACGTGACCGATGAGATCAAGTCGGCCTTCCGCAAAATTGCAAACGATACCGATGTAGTGATTATCGAGATTGGCGGCACCGTTGGGGATATCGAGTCGCTTCCGTTTCTCGAAGCGGTGCGCCAGATGCGGCTCGAGCTTGGACCGGAACAGTCCGTGCTTGTACACGTCACCCTGGTGCCCTTCATCCCCACTGCTGGCGAATTAAAAACAAAGCCTACGCAGCACTCGGTGAAGGAACTTCTCTCGATTGGGATTCAGCCCGATCTGCTTTTGTGCCGCAGCGATCGTTACTTGCCGCAGGATTTGAAAAGGAAAATCGCGCTGTTCTGCAACATGCCGGAATCGCGCGTGATTTCCATGCGCGACATGGACACCATTTACGGCGTTCCCGTCGCGCTCTCGGAAGAGGGTTTGGACGACGAGATCCTGCGGCTGCTGCATTTGCAGGCATACGAACGCGATATGAGCGCCTGGCTCGGACTGCTCGACCGCATCCGAAATCCGCAAGGCGAAGTGCGCATCGCGGTGGTGGGAAAGTACGTGCAACTCGAGGATGCCTACAAGAGCCTGCGCGAAGCACTTGTGCATGGAGGGCTCGCGCATAAGCAGCGCACCGTGATCGAATGGGTGGAAGCGGAAGACATCGATTCGCCCGACACCGCTGTGGCGAGGTTGCGCCACGCCGATGGAATCCTCGTGCCGGGCGGATTTGGAAAACGCGGAATTCAAGGAATGGTGTATGCAATCGAATATGCGCGCACGTACAAAATACCTTTCTTCGGCATCTGCCTGGGAATGCAATGCGCTACGATTGAATACGCGCGCAATGTTTCGGGGCTCGCCGGGGCGGACAGTACCGAGTTCGATCCGCAGACGCCGCATCGCGTGATCTACAAATTGCGCGAACTGCTGGGCGTTGACGAAATGGGCGGGACGATGCGCCTGGGCTCGTGGCCCTGCAAGATTGAAAAAGATTCCACGGCCTTTCGCGCCTACGGGGCCACTGAAATCAATGAGCGGCACCGGCACAGGTATGAATTCAACCGCGAATACGAAAAGACGCTGACCAATGCGGGGTTCCATATTACCGGACGGTCCCCCGATGGAAAGTACGTGGAAATCGTCGAGGCGCCAGACCATCCGTGGTTTCTGGCCTGCCAGTTTCATCCGGAATTCAAGTCGAAGCCTCTCGCGCCGCATCCTCTGTTTTTCGCTTTCATGGGCGCGGCGCTCGCTCATCAGCAACATCTTCACCGGGCCTCGTCCGGAGGTCCAAGCGCCATTTCCATGGCAGCAAAGCCTTCGCCGGCGGCATAATAGCCGCGGCTGCTCGGCCTTTCATCCCGGAGGGCACGGCATGCCGTGCCCTCCACGTTGCAAATCTTCGCTGCCGCGCATACGCTAGACGCCGCAAATAAAATGAACATATAAATCAGGAAAAAATTACAAGGGAAGTAGGCGAGAATCGCAACAGAATCAGGACGGATTTAGAAATCTTTCCTATGCAGATCGCGCGAGAAATTTCGATTGGAACGTTTCGCATCGGCGGCAACCAGCCGCTGGTACTGGTTGCCGGACCTTGCGTGATTGAAAGTGAAACGCATGCTTTTGCCACGGCGGAGCGGCTCGTGGATATCGCTGCTCATGCGAAAATGCCGCTCATTTTCAAGGCGTCGTATGACAAGGCGAATCGCTCGTCCGAACAATCGTTTCGCGGTCCCGGGCTTACTGAGGGTTTGCGCATTCTGCAAAAAATCAAGGAGCGCTTTGCAGTTCCTATTCTGACCGATATTCATGAGG
>JBEKCU010000361.1:0-4387 GCA_050014735.1 Candidatus Acidiferrales bacterium
GGATGCGGCACCCAATTCCAGAGGTCGACCATTGTATCGCGACTTGCCGCGCGCCATCTGATTGTCAGCACGCTCTCCGGTTGACACTTGGGGAAGCCCGCCGTACCCTATTTTCGGACTCCCCTTATGGATCTCTTCGAAGAAGTCGTCAAGCTCCGTCGCGAAGGCAGGCGCGGAGCGCTCGCCACGATCGTCCACACAAATGGCTCGATTCCGAGTTATGAAAGCTCAAGGATGCTCGTGCGCGAGGACGGCTCGATCGCCGGGACGATCGGCGGCGGATGCGTCGAGGCGGAGGTGTGGGCTGCGGCGAAAGAAGTGATGCGCGAGGAAGCACCCCGCAAGATGACCTTCAGCCTGAACAACGAAGCCAATTACGACAACGGTTTGATTTGCGGCGGCACACTCGAAATTTTTATCGAGCCGATTCTGCCGCAGCCGATGCTTTATATTTTCGGGGGTGGCCACGTCTCGATCGCGCTGGCAAATACCGCGCACACGGCTGGTTTCGCCATTGGCATCATCGACGACCGCGAGTCTTTTGCGAACAAAGAACGTTTTCCGATGGCGCAGCAGATTTACACCAGCTTCGAGGAAGCGTTTGAAAAGATTAAGCCCACGGCTGCCACGTACATGGTGATCGTTACGCGTGGCCACAAGGATGACATGCGCGTCCTTGGCTGGGCCGTTGGCACCTCCGCTCGATACATCGGAATGATCGGCAGCAAGCGCAAAGTCATCTCCGTTTATCACACGCTCGAAAAAGACGGCATTGCTCCGGAAAAATTCGCGAATGTTCATGCTCCCGTCGGACTCGACATCGGCGCGCTGACCCCGGAGGAGATCGCCATCAGTATTACTGCCGAGCTGATCGCGGTCCGCCGCGGGGCGAAGAATCTATCTCACAAGGCTGTGAAAACCGAAGCCGCCTCACCGGCCTCGATCGGATAACCATTCTTGCTCGCAGCGTTGATTCTCTCCGCCGGCGCCTCTCGCCGAATGGGAACACCGAAAGCTCTTCTACCCTATCGTGAAGGCACTTTCCTCGAACATTTGATCCAGGTAACAAGTCACCCGCGAATCGGCGTAAAACGTGTCGTCTTGGGTGCAGGGGCGGAAAAAATCAGGACGGTTGCGAAGCTCGATCCGTCAACTGTCATTCTGAATCCTGACTGGGAACACGGACAACTTTCATCCCTCTGCGCGGGATTGCGGAGCCTGGCGGAGATTGAAACGGATGGCGTTATCCTCTGCCCCGTCGATCACCCGCTTGTAAGCACGAGACTTGTCAGCGATTTGGTGGCGCGGTTCTATGAAAGCGGAAAGGCGATCGTTCTTCCGACCTACAACGGCCGCCGCGGACATCCGGTAGTTTTCTCGAGCTCGTTGTACGGGGAATTGCTCGCCGCTCCATTCGACAAAGGCGCCCGGGCGGTGGTCTGGGCCCACGCTGCTGACGTTTTAGAGGTGCCGACCGGCGAAGAGGGCGTCGTGCTGAATATCAACGACCCGGACATGCTGAAGCACCTTACCGATTTGGAGAAGAACTAAACGTAGCGTGACGCACCTTCCATCTGTGTATGCTGGCTTAACAGACTGCGGAAAAGGTCCCCCGCTGTCATTCTGAGCGAAGCGAAGAATCTCTCCGTTTAAAACCAAGAGAGATTCTTCGTTTCGCTCAGAATGACACGCGACAACGAATTCTTGCGCCTGTTAAGCCCATTTCCTCAATTGAGCTTGGCAAGAAGTGTTTGCACAGCATCTTGCGCGAGTTGCGCGGCATGAAATGTGGCGGTTGGCAACCCGCCCAGGGCCTCCGCCATCTGATCGGAAGTAATCGCACGAACCTCAGCGATAGTTTTTCCGAGTAGTAATTCGGTCAGGAGAGACGAACAAGCGATGGCCGTGACGCAGCCGCGCGTTCGGAATCGCGAGTCAACGATACGCCCTGTCTCTACCCGGACTGACAGCTCAAGTATGTCGCCACATACGGGATTTTCGACGGAAACCGAGGCCGTTGCCGCGTCGAGGGTGCCTGCGTTGCGCGGATTCTGAAAATGGTCGAGGATCGCTTCGCTATACATGTGCAGAACTATAGCGGCTGCCACAGGCAGACTTGCCTGTGCTTCCCGACAAACCGAGTTATTCGCGCTGAAGCCAAATGGTTATTGTTCGACCGGTGCTTCATTTTGGGATTGTCGAGCACTTACGTTATCATAGAGAATCGGCCACAAAAGGATTTTTAGCCGCCGGGAATGGAATCCACCCACATGGCGTCTATCGAAGCGGGAGGCAGTACGTCTAACACTCCAATGACACGACATAAGTGCTCGGTTTTCGCGACGTTCTTCGTAGTTTTGACCCTGGCTGCCAGTGCCGCTCTTACGTGGGGGGCGCAGGCCCCCAGTCAGGGCTCGAACGTGCTGCTGACGACCATGAAAGCGGAGTTAGCCCGTGCCAAGACTTCACTCGCGAAGTCCGATCCCGCTCCTTACTTTATCAGCTACGAGGTCGATGACGAGCACACAATGACGGTCTCGGGAACCTACGGCACAATTGTCACTTCCGCGACGGGGAATCACCGCTGGGCGGACGTCACGATGCGAGTCGGCACTCCCGCGCTCGATAATACTCACAACGAAAATCGCGAATCTGGAATTACCTCCGGGGCCCTGCCTCTTGCCGATGACCGCGATGCGATTGCGCGCAGCTTGTGGGAACTGACAAATCAAGAATACCGCAGGGCTTCACCCGCGTATGCGAAGGTGATGACGAACACGGCCGTTCAGGCTGCCGAGGAAGACAAGTCTCCGGATTTTTCGCAGGAAACACCGCAAAGCCACCTGGATTCGCCGTCAGCACCCATTTCCTTCAACCAGAAAGAGTGGGAAGCCAAAATCCGGAAGTACTCCGCGCTGTTTCGAAAATACCCCGAGATCTACACTTCCACGGTGACGTTGCAAATCTCGCAAACGACGTCTTATTTTGTGTCCAGCGAAGGAAGTAGCGTCGAAACACCCGGTGTGATGGCTCGATTGGTTGTGGAGGCGAATACTCGCGCCGAGGATGGAATGGACCTCGTGCGGGTCGAGACGTTCGAATCCTCAAAGGCGGATTTGCTGCCCACCGAACAGGAAGTGACTGCAAAAGAAGAAAAAATGGCAGCAGACCTGAAGGCCCTGCGTGAGGCTCCGCTTGCTGAGCCCTTCGACGGACCCGCGCTTCTTTCCGGCCGCGCGGCAGCCGTGTTCTTCCATGAAGTCTTGGGACACCGCCTTGAAGGACACCGCCAGCGGGGAGAGACCGAGGGGCAGACGTTCACAAAAAAGGTGAACCAGCCCGTGCTGCCGAATTTCCTTAGCGTGTATGACGATCCGACTCTGAGCAACATGAACGGAGTGCCCCTGGCAGGATCCTATTCCCATGATGACGAGGGGGTACCCTCACAACGCGTGCCGCTGATTCAGGACGGCATTTTGAAGAATTTTCTGATGTCCCGCATGCCCATTACGAACTTTGCCAAGTCGAACGGACACGGCAGACACCAGGCGGGCTATATGCCAACTGGCCGGCAGGGCAATCTTATCGTTCAGTCGTCCAACACAGTGAAAGATTCCGAAATGCGCGGAAAGCTCATTGAAGAAATAAAGAAGGCCGGGAAGCCTTACGGTCTTTATTTCGAGGATGTACAGGGCGGATTCACGCTGACCACTCGGGAACTGCCGCAGGCATTTCAAGTATTGCCCGTTATCGTCTGGCGCGTATATGCCGACGGCCGGCCCGATCAACTCGTTCGCGGAGTCGACATCGTCGGCACCCCGCTTGCTTCCCTGAATCGCATCCTCCTGACCGGGGACAAGACCGAGGTTTTTAACGGGATTTGCGGCGCCGAGTCCGGCAGCGTTCCGGTTTCCGCATCGGCTCCGGCGATGCTATTCAGCGAAATGGAAGTGCAAAAGCGGGTCGCGTCACGCGAACGTCCTCCGATTCTGCCGGCGCCGGGATTCGATACTCCTGCTGATGGCGCAGCGACCTCGTCCACGCCATCCATCTCGACAGGAGGCGCCCGATGATTCGCCTGCGTTATATCGCCGGGCGACTGGCCCCTGCGGCGACGATCGTCGCGTTCCTGGTTCTGCCCTGCATCGCAAACCCACAGGTAAAGGCTCCTTCGACGGAAGCAGCCTCGGACCCGATTCTCCGCTCGCTCCAGGCGGAGCTGACTCGTTCGAAAGCTCAACTGAAGATGGATAATGTCGATGCGCCCTTCTACATCGAATATCGCGTCTTCGATGTGGAGCAATTCGAAGTTGGGGCGGCCTTCGGAGCGATAAGGGACCAGAACCAAACGCGGCTGCGATTGCTGCGCGCGGTCGTGCGCCTCGGC
>JBEKCU010000362.1:0-4375 GCA_050014735.1 Candidatus Acidiferrales bacterium
AAAGAAATTACGGAACCCAAGGGCAAGGACTACAAGGCCTTCGTCGTCGCTCTGGAAAAAGTTTGTAAGTCGCTAGCCCTCGCGATCGTGGAAGACGGTGAAGGCGCAACACGGGTCGTCGAAATTGAAGTCCGCGGCGCTCCGAACGATGCGGACGCGAAAAAAGTCGCCGAGACAATTTCGCTGTCGTCGCTTGTCAAGACGGCTCTCGCGGGTGCCGATCCCAACTGGGGACGCATCCTCGCTGCCGCCGGCCGCGCGGGAGTGCCGTTCAATCCCGATCGTGCGGAAATTTGGCTGGGCGGAATGAAAATGTACGGGCCGCCAAGGGGCAGTTCCTACTCGGTTGCGTTGCCGCTCGATGAAGTCGCCGCACATGCGCGTTTGCTTGAAAAAAATATCTCGATTGTCGTGAATTTGCATAACGGCCGCGGGACCGCTCGCATGTGGACCTGCGATTTCACGGCGGAGTATGTGCACATTAATGCGAGTTATCGAACCTAGCGAATAGCGAATTTAGTAGGACAGGCTTCAAGCCTGTCTGATTTTAGTTTTGCGACGTTTTGTGAAAATTTAGCAAAAGTCAAAAGAAAACAGGCTGAAGCCTGTTCTACTCAAACCTCCCACTTCCAATCCACGTATCGCTCGCGCAATGCCGTCTTGAGGAATTTCCCCACCGAGGTCCGTGGAATTTCCGTTGCAAACACAAACGTATCGGGCAATTGCCACTGGGCAAATTTACCGGCCAAAAATTCTTTTAGCTCAGCCGGTTTCACTTCCGCGCCTTCAAACAGTACGACTACGGCCAGCGGCCGCTCCTGCCATTTCGGGTGCGGCACACCGATCACGGCGGCTTCCTTCACTGCCGGATGCCCCATGAGCGCGTTTTCCAGATCCACCGAACTGATCCATTCGCCGCCTGATTTGATCAAGTCCTTACTACGATCCACAAGTTTCAAGTAGCCGTGTTCATCGATGTGGCCCATATCGCCAGTGCGGAGCCAGCCGTCGGGAGACCACTTCTGGGACTCTTCCGGCATGTTGTAGTAGGACGCCGCTACCCACGGACCGCGCACTTCGATTTCGCCAACGCTGGAGCCGTCCCGCGGCGCCTCGGTGCCATCCATCCGCATGATTCGCGCTTCCACAAGTGCCGGCGGGATCCCCTGCTTCAACCGATGCGCAGATCTTTTATCGTCGCTCCAGCCGTCCATGTAGGGCCTCTGATGCGAAGATGTCGCGACCGGCGTCGTTTCCGTCATACCCCATGAGCAGATGACGGTGATTCCGTGTCGGTCGAAGCCGCGCATCAGAGCCTCTGAAGTCGCCGCCCCTCCCAAATGCATTCGCACCGGCCAGGAAAAGTTCCATCGCCCCGGAAATTTTTCGAGCGCTTCCAACGCGCCGAACCAGACAGTGGGCACGCCGGTCGTCACGGTTACCCGCTCTTGCACCAACAGGTCGAGAAGTCCCTCGCCATCCGAGAACGGCCCGGGCAGAACGACTTTTGCGCCGGCCATCGCCGCAGTGAAGGGAATTCCCCAGCCATTCGCGTGAAACAGCGATGTGACCGGCAGAATTGTGTCGCGCATCGAAATGGCAAAAGAGTCTACGCCGCAGCAGTTCAACGAGTGAAGCAGCAGGGCGCGGTGCGAATACAGGACGCCCTTCGAGCGTCCCGTGGTGCCGGACGTGTAGCACATCGCGGCTGCCTCATTTTCATCGAGCTTCGGATATGTGAAATCTTCCCTCGCTTGTTCGAGTAATTCCTCGTAGCTGTCACAGCCCGCGGGCGTCGCGCCGCCTCCAAAGGGAACAACAATGACGCGCTCGAAATTCACGCGGTCGCGAAACTTCTCGAACACAGGCAGCAATACGTCGTCGACGATGAGGAAGCGGTCTCCTGCATGCTTGACAATAAATGTGAGTTCGTCAGGATGTAGGCGCAGATTCAGCGTATGCAGGACGCCGCCAGCCGATGGGACGGCCAGATAAGCCTCCAGATGTTCGGATTGATTCCACATTAGCGTCGCCACGCGGTCTCCGCGGCGCAGGCCAAGATTGGTTAGGGCATTCGCCAGACGCCGCGAGCGGCGGTACGCGCTGCCCCAGGTTCTGCGGGCGAGTGAGCGGTCCGGCCGGCGCGTGACGATTTCCACGTCGCCGAAAATCTTGCCCGCGCGTTCGAGCAATGCCGGGACCGTCAGCGGAAAATCCATCATCAAGCCACGCATCGATTTGCACCATCCTTGAACGCGATGGCGCATCCTACCATTAAACGCGGAAATTTCACTTCGTCCGCAGCCGCCGAAGGATTATAGGCATCCAATATTAATCGTGTGGTTAAGAGACGATCTTTTGTTGACGCACGTTCAAATTTAGAGCAAGATTCGCCCGGAGCTGAACCGTGCCTCTCGTCGGGTCAATCCGGGTCCCCGCCGGATGTCTGATCTTGACCCCTGTCCTCTTCAGTTCCCGGTTCCGTGGTTTTGTACCGCCGCGGCCAAAAGGAGTGTTGCATTGAAGAAACTCTACGTGGGTAATCTTCCTTTTCAGGCGACAGAAGAGCAGGTGAGCGCTTTGTTCGCTCAGACGGGAGTCACCGCCGCGAATGTCACGTTGGTGCGCGACCGTTTTTCGGGCCAGCCTCGTGGATTTGGGTTTGTCGAAGTTAATAGCGACGAGGAAGCCGAGCGCGCGATACAGGGACTAAACGGCCATGATTTCATGGGACGCAACATCGTCGTCAACGAAGCGCGTCCACCTCGTGAGGGCGGAGGTGGAGGCCGGCCCGGCGGTGGTGGAGGTCGTGGCGGATTCGGCGGAGGTGGAGGCGGAGGCCGGCCCGGCGGTGGTGGAGGCCGGGGCGGAGGTGGAGGCGGCCGGGACCGCGGTGATCGTGGTGGAGACCGGGGTGGAGACCGCGGCGGGGGTGGTGGCGGTCGCTGGTAAGTTTTTCCCCGAATTCCCAAAATGGGAATAAATCGAAAGCGGGGAGCTTTGACCGCTCCCCGCTTTCGTCATAGAGTTCGCGCTATTAGGACAAACCTGGCATTTACTTTAAAATATCTTCTTCCGTCGATCTATAATTGGTATATCTGATACCTCTTTGAATACTCCGATGATTATCTCCTAGTTCAGTTACTAGTACTTTGGTCCCCCAAAAATGAGACGGTCGGTCCATAGGGGCAATAAGGCCTATTACCTATAGTTCCGGTACGGGGAAGCAATCACCCCGGGCAGCACAGGCCCAAGGAGACCCATGGCAACCATCGACCTGGCTACACGTGTGCCGCGGAGTTCATCTCAGCGTGAGCGGCGGGAAGCGCTCTTTTCCATACAGCTTTCCGAGATTATTTCGGCGCTCTCTTATGCCCTTGACCTCACCGAGGGCCAGCCGATGGGACATTCCGTTCGGTCCTGCATGATTGGGATGCGGTTAGCCCAGCAAATCGGCCTTCCCCAGGCGGATCAAGCGGACCTTTACTACGCCTTGCTGCTTAAGGATGCCGGTTGCAGCAGCAACGCCTCCCGGCTGTTTCACATTTTGAATGCGGACGAGATTCGCGCCAAGCGCGACGTCAAGACCACTGACTGGACCAGGGTGGGCTATGAAAGCTTGCACTACGCACTGACCCACGTGGCTACGGGCGCTCCTTTCCTGGAGCGCATGCATAGACTTTTTCAGGTTGCGGCGACCCAGCAGCAGGATTCGTGCGATCTGGTCAAGATCCGCTGCGAGCGCGGCGCCTACATAGCAAAACAACTTGGGTTCTCTGCCTCAGTCTCTCAGGGTATTCACAGTTTGGATGAGCATTGGAACGGCCGGGGGTATCCGGACGGATTCCGCAAAACGGAAATTCCAATGTTTTCCAGAATTGCCAACCTGGCGCAGACGCTTGACGTTTTCTACACCGCCAAAGGGCCTGCGGCCGCTGTTGAAGCCGCCATCAAGCGCAGCGGCCGCTGGTTCGATCCGGATTTGGTTAAGGCCGCGGTTTCTTTGTCGAACACGGGAGCCCTTTGGATCGGCCTGGCTAATGAAGATTTGATCGACAAGGTGGTTGCCCTCGAGCCCGAGCACCGCCGCATCGAAGCCACCGAAGATTCCATCGACAACATCTGCGTGGCTTTCGCGGAAGTCATCGACGCGAAGTCACCGTTCACCTACCGCCATTCCAGCGGCGTGGCGAATGCCGCCACTGAGATAGCACAGTGGTTTGGGATGGACCCCCGGCAGATCAAATTGCTTCGCCGAGCCGCGCTCTTGCACGACATCGGGAAATTGAGCGTGCCGAACGCGATCCTGGAGAAACCCGGGAAGCTGAGTTCCGAGGAATGGGGAGTCGTAAAGAATCATCCCTATTACACGCTC
>JBEKCU010000363.1:0-4363 GCA_050014735.1 Candidatus Acidiferrales bacterium
TTCCACGCGGCTAGATACTGAGGATTCTCTGGACGCGTCATTGTGTTCGCTTCAGTTGGTTCCAGAGGATCGCAGGGCAGAGCGTCGAACTCGTCGTCGCGCTCGCCCGGCGCCACGACGCGCGGCGGGTGGGAGTGATTGTCAATCGCCTTGATTTTTCGGATCTCCGCCATGAGTGCCGGATCTGGCGATTGCGCCCGGACCAACGATGCTGCGGCCAGCACAATAAAAATCGCATGCGTGAACTTCATATTGTCGCCTCGAAAATTGTTCTAGATAGCGGTCTAGCCATCCGAAAAATGATTTATACCAGAGCTGGCTGCTTTTCGGTTTCAGGATCCAATGTCCTTCATCGGGGAAGACAATTAATTGGGATGGCACGTTGTGCCGTTGCGGCGCCGTCAGGCAGAATCATTACACTTTCCGGAGTCATTTCCAAGTTGCTATCGGAGGAAGATGCCGAAATGCTTGAATTTCAAATTTGAAATTTAAAAATTTGAGAATAAGAAAGTCCGCCACGATTTCTCGAGATTTCAAACGTGAAAATTAAAATCCAAGTCCCAGGGATGTTGGATTGCGATGTCTCAGACGCATAATCCAAAATAAAAAGTGCCCCATTATAAGTCGACCAGTTTCAATTGTGTACGAGGATCGGCACTGTCGGCGACGCGCGATGCCTGAGAGGATATTGGGGGGGCGCAAACAAGGCAAACTAAAAGGCGGCCCCGATTGGGACCGCCTTTTGAACGCGAATGCATTGTTAGAAGGTAGAAGAGTCGTTCGATGTCGGCTAAGGTTCGAAAATCTATCGCACTTCCCATGTATCGCCGGCACGCAGGAGCTTGGCGAGATCGCCGGGGCCCCTCTTGCCGACAACATCTAGAATCTGCTTCGACATGACGTCCTCATAGCGATCCCGGTCCCACGAGCGCAGCACGCCGATCGGAGTCGGGAAGCCGGGCTTCTCTTCCATCTGCGCAAGCAGGAACGCGTATGCCGGATTGGGATGGTGCTCGTCGTGAACCAGGACGTCTTTTTCGGTGAGTCCGTTGCCGTTGCCGAGATGGACGACTTCGAGTTCCATGCCATTGAGGCGGATGCCCTTGTCGCGGTTCTTGCCGTAGATCAAAGGCTTGCCGTGCTCGAGCTGCACGACGTGTTCGCTGCGGGCCTCCTTTTCCGTCAGGTCAAACCATGCTCCGTCATTGAAAATGTTGCAGTTCTGGAGGATCTCGACGTAGGCCGATCCGCTATGCGCTGCTGTTTTTCGCAACGTATCTTTCAAGTGCTGCTGGAACACGTCCACGGATCGCGCGACAAACGAAGTATCCGCACCGATTACCAAGCCGAGCGGATTGAACGGACGGTCCGCAGTGCCGAATGGGGTGGACTTCGTTTTCTTGCCGAATTCGGAAGTCGGCGAGTACTGTCCCTTGGTCAAACCGTAGATCTTGTTATTGAACATCAGCACTTTAATGCCAACGTTGCGCCGCAGCATGTGAATCGTATGATTTCCGCCGATGGCGAGCGAGTCGCCGTCACCGGTGGCCACCCAGACTTCAAGTTCGGGATGCGCGATCTTAACTCCTGTGGCGACCGCCGGCGCGCGGCCATGAATCGTGTGAAAGCCGAATGTATTCATGTAATAGGGAAAGCGGCTCGAGCAGCCAATCCCGGAAATGACAACGAACTTTTCGCGGGGAATGCCCAGCTCCGGAAACACCGCCTGGACGGCGGAGAGAATGGCGTAATCTCCGCAGCCGGGGCACCAGCGAACTTCCTGGTCAGTCTGAAAATCCTTCTTCGTTAGTACTGGAATCGTCGCGGTAGTCATTGATCTCGTCTCCCGATATCCTTTCGGCATTGCCCCCGTCAGGGGGCCTCAGCCCAGAATCTCCTCGATTTTTGCTTCGATTTCCGCTTGTTTGAAGGGCTGGCCTTGAATCTTGTTGAAGCCCTGCGCGTCCACTAAGAATTTCGCGCGCAGCAACATCGATAGCTGGCCCATGTTCATCTCGGGAACCAATACCTGGCTATAGCGCCCAAGGACCTCTCCCAGGTTCCGCGGGAAGGGATTCAAGTGGCGCAGATGCACGTGACCGATGCGGTGCCCGTTTGCGCGCGCCGCTTTCATTCCCGCGGTGATCGCGCCGTAGGTCGAGCCCCAGGCGATGATCAACAGATCGCCGTCGGGGTCGCCTGCCGGAACCACGTCCGGAATATCCTGAGCGATACCCTCGACCTTGGCTGCACGGATTCGAACCATCTTTTCGTGGTTCATCGGCTCGTAGTTGACGTTGCCGGTGACGTCCTGTTTCTCGATGCCGCCGATGCGGTGCTCGAGTCCAGGAGTGCCGGGAATCGCCCATGGCCGGGCCAGTGTGTCAGGATCGCGCTTGTAAGGAAGGAATCCGACCGGGTCGGTCGCGAATTTCACTTGAATGCCGGGGATTTCATCGACAGACGGAATGCGCCACGGCTCAGCGCCGTTTGCCAGATACCCATCCGACAAGATGATCACCGGAATCATATATTTCAACGCGATGCGGCTGGCCTCCACGGCAATCCAGAAGCAATCTCCGGGCGTGGCCGGCGCAAGTACCGGAATCGGCGATTCCGAGTTGCGACCGAACATGGCTTGCAGCAAGTCCGCCTGCTCAGTCTTGGTTGGCAGGCCGGTGGAAGGTCCGCCGCGTTGGATGTCGCAAATTACGAGGGGCAATTCCACCATGATGGCCAAGCCCATTGCTTCGGTCTTGAGCGCCATGCCCGGTCCGGAGGTGGTGGTCAATGCCAGACATCCGGAATACGCAGCGCCGATTGCCGAGGTGATGGCCGCAATTTCATCTTCGGCCTGGAACGTCATTACGCCGAAGTTCTTGTACATGGAAAGCTCGTGCAAAATGTCGGAAGCCGGGGTGATCGGATAGGAGCCCAGGAACAGAGGAAGGTTGGACTTCTGCGAAGCCGCCACGAAGCCAATCGCCAACGCCTGGTTGCCGCTAAGGTTTCGATAGGTGCCGGGGGTGAGCTTGGCCGGCGGGATCTCATAGCTGACCTGGAACGCTTCGGTCGCTTCGCAATAGTTGTAACCGGCGCGCATGGCAAGCTTGTTCGCTTCGACCAGCAGGGGCTTGGTCTTAAACTTGTCATCGATCCACTTGTAAGTCAGATCCATGGTGCGGTTATAAAGCCAGTAGCACATTCCTAGCGCAAAGAAATTCTTGCATCGGTCCATCGTCTTCGCGTCGAGGCCAAGTTCAGCAAGAGAGGAGCGCGTGAGGCGTTCGAGATCGACAGGAAACAGGCGGTACCCGTCCAGCGAGTGATCTTCGAGAGGATTCGAGACCACGTCCGCCTTTTTCAGGTCGCCAGGGGTAAAGGCGTCCCGATTCACAATCAGGATGCCGTTCGTTTTTAGGTCCTTGATATTCGTTTTCAGGGCCGCAGGATTCATGGCCACCAGCACATCCACGGAATCGCCGGGAGTGAATACGTCGCTGGATGAGAACTGAATCTGGAAGCCGCTGACTCCGGGAAGGGTTCCCGCAGGGGCGCGAATTTCAGCGGGATAGTCGGGGAACGTGGAAAGATCGTTACCGTAAAGCGCTACTGTGTTCGTGAACTGGCTTCCTGTAATCTGCATGCCGTCGCCGGAATCTCCGCAAAAGCGAAGAACGGCCTTCTCAATCACTTCGCGCTTGTGCGCTCGGACGACTGGGTCCGTAATAGTAGCCATGGCTTGGTAAGACTCCAATCTAGATTATAATTTTAAACCGCCGGTTTGCCCCAAGTAGGACCATCAGTCGCGGGATCCGAAGTTCCCCAGAGGGCTTGCAATACCCATGCAAAATCATAGCACAACCTTCTGATCGGCGTAAGACGATGGTGCCACGGCTTTGTTCTCAAAGGAGCATGGTTGAAAGTTCGACACTAAATGGGATTGCGCGCCTCCGACGCGGAGCAAACGGAAGGCCTGTCTCTCGATTCGACGAAAAAACTCAAATGAGTTCTTGACGATTCGCTTTTAATTCGCCTATGCTATGGCCGTGGTAAGGGAGAGCGCAATGACACTGACGAAACGGCAAAAAGAGGTGCTCGATTTTCTGGTCAGCTTTCACAACAAGCACGGATATTCTCCGAGCTTCGAGGAGATCGCGCGCTCACTCAAGTTGACATCGCTCGCCACCGTACACAAGCACATCACCACGCTTGAGCGGAAGGGGTTCGTGCGGCGCGGATACAACCAGAGCCGCTCGATCGAAGTGATGCATCTTCCCAAGCCGGTGCGCGAGCAGGTGCTCGAACGCCATTCGGTTGAATTGCCGATGCTGGGCCGCATCGCCGCAGGCCGTCCGCTGGA
>JBEKCU010000364.1:0-4344 GCA_050014735.1 Candidatus Acidiferrales bacterium
CCGCCGTGCGTGGAAGAGACTCTTCGTTTGCGTCGAATCCGGAGGGCAAGGTGGCTGGCAGTTCCACACCTGTTCTCGTCGAGTTGTTCACTTCCGAAGGATGTTCAAGCTGCCCGCCCGCGGACGCGCTGCTTTCGCGTCTCGGCCGAACACAGCCGGTTCAAGGCGCGGATGCGATTGTCCTTGAGGAGCACGTGGACTACTGGGACCGCCTCGGATGGAAGGATCCATTTTCCTCCGAAGTAGCCACTGCCCGTCAGGCCGAATATGGCGAGGCCTTCGGCGGCAACCAAGTGTACACCCCGCAAATGATTGTGGACGGCCGCGCGCAGTTTGTCGGTAATGCAGAGGGCGCGGCCCTACGTGCTATTCGAACCGCCAGCCAAGCGGCAAAACCAGCGGTCCAACTGTCATGGGAACCGGGAGACGTGCTGGCAATTAAGATAGAACCGCTCGGCCAGTCCGGCACTCAGCCTGACAATCAGGCCGAACTATATCTGGCGGTCGCGGAAAATAGGCTTCGCTCGGACGTGAAGCGCGGAGAAAATGCGGGCCGCGCGCTCGAGCATGACGGCGTTAGCAGGCAAATGATGCTATTGGAAAAATCGAAGGACTTCTCTTCAGGGTTTTCCTCGATGATCGTTCTTCACCCTTCCAATACATGGAACCGGGCGAATTTGCGCGCAGTGGTTTTCGTGCAGGGTCACAGCAATCATCACGTGCTAGCCGCTGCGGAAATACCCTTTACCGCAGGTTAAGCGTGTTACTCGGACGAATTCTGTAGAATCCGCCGGATAATCATATTTAGCACGCTCAGAATTATCCCTCCCCAGAATGCGGGCCACAAGCCGCGCACTTCAAAGCCGGGTACGAACAACGCCGCAAACTTAAGCATCAGCGCATTAATCAGCAGCCAAAAAATGCCAAAGGTGAGGATTGTGATGGGGAACGTAACAAGCTTCAGAAGCGCGCCAATCGTGCCATTGACAAGCCCAATGACCACAGCCGCGATCAGCGCCGTGCCGATGCCGCGCACGAAAAATCCTGGTACAAATCGCGAAACCAGCAGCAAGCACAGCGCGCTCAACAGCCAATGCACGAGCAATCTTGTCATGACGTCTCCGCGACAGGGTCGCGGAATGCATTTTATCAGATGTCAGCTAAAGATTTTACAAGCGGCAATACACGCCATGGTTCTGCTTGCCGGTTCTAGGCCCCGGACATGATAAAGTAGCGCCCGCTCCATGGCGCGGATCGAAACATCGGTGCAAATCTCGGCTCCCCCGGAACTTGTGTTTGCGTTTTTTGTGCCGCAGCGCATGCCCTATTGGTATGGCGCGGATATGGAACTGTCTCTCGATGTGCAAGGCGGCGCGCCTGACTTCGCGATAGCGCAGAAGGTACGCGTTACCGGGCAAGTGGGGAAACAGGAAGTGTCGCACACGGCTGTGGTTACGGCGCTGCAGCAGGCGCGCCTGTTCGAATGGCGGTTCAAGGATCGATACGGCGTCCAAGGGTCGGAACGCTGGGAACTGGAACGAGTGGGTGCGCCGCCGGGCTCAACCGAAGCGAGCGCGCCAAGAACAGTCGTGCGAATGCGTAGCGACTATACGATGCCGGGCCTGGTGGGCAAGGCGATGGACTGGCTGATAACACGCCACGCCGTGGCGCGACGCAACCAGGACTACCTTGCGCGCCTCAAACGCTATGCCGAACACGGCGAGCCGGAGTGAACCTGTGACCTTCGAACCGAGCACCGAAAGCCCGACGCCTCCTGAGAACACATCCGATTGGAAGCGAGCTATTTTTTGGAACGAACGCGAAATGCGGTCCGGCTGGCGGCTGCTCGCCTACCTACTGATCTTTGGGCTTTTCGTTGGGGCAGAGACCTTCTTGACGATGGTGCTGCATCTGCCTCAAGTCACGCGCACGCATATGACTCCGACCGCTTTGCTGCTCCAGGAGGGCCTTGGAGTGATCTCGGCGATAGCTGCGGCGGCGCTCATGGGACAAATCGAGGGACGGCAATTCGGCGTATTTGGCTTGCCTCGTTCCGAAGCTTTTGGCACGCGCTTCTGGCAGGGAGTCGCGTGGGGAATCGTGATGATCACTGCGGCGATCCTGTTGATCCGATTGCTGGGAGGATTTTCTTTTGGCGATCTCGCGCTTCACGGGATTGAGCTGTGGCGATATGCGATTCTCTGGGGTCTGGCGTTTGTCTGCGTGGGTTTATTCGAGGAATTTCTGTTTCGCGGCTACACACAATTCACACTTGCCACCGGACTCGAGTTTTGGCCGGCAGCCACGATGTTGTCAGCAGGATTCGGTGCCCTTCATCTCGCTAACGGCGGAGAAGACAAGATCGGAGCCCTAAGTGTGTTCGTGATCGGGATGTTTTTTTGCTTAACCCTCCGGCGCACCGGAAACTTGTGGTTTGCCGTCGGGTTACACGCGGCGTTCGATTGGGGCGAGACGTTTTTATTCTCGGTGCCCAATAGCGGCATCGTCGCGCCAGGACATTTGCTGAACTCGTCATTTCATGGGCCAGTCTGGCTCACCGGCGGGACTGTCGGCCCCGAGGGTAGCGTGATGGCGTTCGTCGTGGTGGGGTTTGCAGCGATTATTTTCAGCCGCGTGTATCCGGCCCGCGAAGAAAACTAAATTTGTTTTGGAGAATTCTTAGGCAACATGAACAAGACCGAAGATGTTTGTGGGTCGGACCTTCAGGTCCGACAAACAGACTGCCCACGGAAGGGCTTTCAAGCCCTGAAACCTCAGGGGCTGACGCCCCGATCCCCCGCAGTTTGAAGTCGGAGCTGAAGCTCCGACCCGCAAATCCGGCCAGGGATGCCACGGGCGCAGCCTTCAGCCGACATCCTGGCGAATCTTTGCCGAGCTACTCGACGATGACTCGCAGGAATTTCTTCTTTCCCGCGCGCACCAAAAATTCTCGCGGTATTGTGAGATCGATATCCTTTTTGACGTCGGATATGCGTTCGCCATCCAATTCCACGCCGCCTTGCTTCAATAATCGATCGGCTTCGCTGCGTGACGGCGCCATTCCCCACTCCACAAGCAACGGAGCGAGGCGCTTTACTGGTCCGCGCGCAATTTTGCGCACCGGCGCTTCTTCCGGAGCCTCGCGATCCCGAAAAATACGCTGAAACTCCGAGGCAGCCCTTTCTCCGGCCTCCGCGCCGTGGAATCCGGCAATAATTTCCCGCGCGAGCGACATCTTCACATCCATCGGATGCGCCAAGCCGGATTTCACTTTGGAGGCAAGCGCGGCAATCTCCTCCGGCGTGTGATCGGTCACCAGATCGAAGTAGGGCCACATCATCTCATCGGAGAGAGACATCAGCTTGCCAAACATTGCCGACGGCGCCTCGGTAATACCAACGTAATTGCCGAGCGACTTCGACATTTTGCGCTGTCCGTCGAGGCCAACGAGAATGGGCATTGTTATCGCAACCTGCGACGGCTGGCCGTATTCACGCTGAATCTCACGGCCCACGAGCAGATTGAATTTCTGCTCGGTTGCGCCCAGTTCGACATCGGATTCGAGCGCTACGGAATCGTACGCCTGAAGCAGAGGATACAGCAGTTCGTGGATGGAGATCGGCAAATTTCCCGCGAGGCGTGAACGGAAATCCTCGCGCTCAAGCATGCGCGCCAGGCGATAGTGAGCGCAGAGACGAATCATGTCGTGCCCGGTGAGTTTTCCGAGCCACTCGGAGTTGTAACGCACCTCGGTATTTTCCCTGCTCAGAATTTTATAGACCTGCTCGAGATAGGTCTTCGCGTTGGCGTCCACCTGTTCGCGCGTTAGGGGCGGGCGCGTTTCGGACTGGCCCGTGGGATCGCCAACCATCGCGGTGAAATCGCCGACCAGAAAAATCGCCGTGTGTCCGAGGTCCTGAAAATGTTTTAGTTTGCGCAACACGACGGTGTGGCCCAGGTGCAGGTCAGGCGCCGTCGGGTCCACGCCTAGCTTGACGCGCAAGGGCTTGCCGGTCTTCGCCGAAGCTTCGAGCTTCGTTCGCAGGTCTTCCTCCCGGATAACTTCCGCCGCGCCTTTGCGCAGATACGCAAGCTGTTCATCCACAGGCTTGAATTGTTTTTGCGTCGTCATAATGGGTTCGTCATCGGGCTGTCATTATAAGTGATCTCATAATCTGTGTTTGTGGGTCGCGGCTTCAGCCGCGACATTCAGCGAATCGGAAGCTTGGGGCTTTAGTCCCTGAAGTCGCATCAACCATGAATCGCCCGCCACTCACCAAATAGCTTCTAGGGGCTCGGGATAGCAATCACGCGACGGCCCTCGATACGATATTGGCCGGAAAG
>JBEKCU010000365.1:0-4340 GCA_050014735.1 Candidatus Acidiferrales bacterium
GCAGAGCGACGAAGTCGCGCTGCTGCGGGAACGATTGTCCGGAAAAGTAAAAATGGGAGTCGGTCCGGATCGGTATGAAAATGGACAAGTTCTTGCTCGTCACGGATCGGACTGGTTCGTGCTGGACGACGGCTTCCAGCATATTCAACTTTCGCGCAACGCCGACATAGTGCTAATTGACGCGACCGATCCCTTTGGCGGTGGAATGACGTTGCCCTCGGGAAGGCTGCGTGAGCCGGTCTCCGCGCTTCGGCGCGCGGACATCATTGTGATCACGCGCAGCGTCCAGGTGCCGGCCACTGCAATTGAAGCCATGGTGCGGCGATACACGAAAGGCCCCATTTTCTACGCCACTACAAAACTGCTCACCGTGCTTCGCGTGCCCGGACTCGATGTGGTCCTTCCCCCGCAGGACTGGGAACGCATCCGAGTCATGGCGTTCTGCGGAATTGGAAATCCTGCCTCGTTCTTTGAAAATTTGCGCGCGTGGGGATTCCAAGTGGTGGGCCAGCGGAGCTTCGACGATCATCACGTGTATTCCGTGCAGGAAATAGCGGCCCTGGAAGCCGAGGCGGCCGGCTGCGGAGCGGACGCCTTGCTCTGCACGGAAAAAGACGTCTGGAATCTCCGGCATGTTCAATTTGCCGGCTTGCCCGCCTATTGTTGCCGGATATCGTTTCAAATTTCCGAAGGATTCTGGGAAGCGCTTTCCAATGTGCTACTTCGCTCACCGGCAGGATCGGCGCGATGAAAATTCTTGTGCGCGCTCCGAATTGGGTGGGAGACGCTGTGATGTCGATCCCGACGCTCGAAGTCATTCGCCGGTATCGGACCGCCTCCGAAATTACAATTTTGGCTCGCACCGCAGTCGCGGACTTGCTTTCCGGACAACCGTTCGCGGATCGAATTCTCGAATACGATTATCGAGGACGCCATCGCGGGTGGCTGGGCCGGGAAAAGCTCGTTCGCGAGTTGCGAAATGAAAAATTCGATTTGGCGGTGCTGCTGCAGAACGCATTTGAGGCCGCATGGCTGGCGTGGCGCTCGGGAATTCCCGAGCGTATTGGCTACGCGCGTGATGGGCGCGGCGCACTGCTGACAAAGTCGATTGCGTTGCCGAAACCGGGCCACGACGGACGGATGTTCCCGCGACACGAATCACAATACTATTTGGAGTTGTTGCGCCGTGCGGGCTGGCTCAAGTCCCGTGGCGAAATCGATCCGATTCAAGCGATTCAATTGACCGTACCGGAAATGGCACGCGGCGCGGCAGAATTGAAGCTTCGCAAGGCCGGCGCTCGGCCTCGCTCGTGGCGTTGCGCGGTCGCGCCGGGCGCTTCCTATGGCGCTGCGAAATGCTGGCCGGCGGAGCGCTTTGCCCTGCTTGCGGACCGGCTGATTTCGGAATGCGACGCCGATGTGCTATTTTTTGGTACGGGCGGTGAAAAGGAAATTGCCACAAGAATTTTCTCGGTTATGAAATCACGCGCAATTTCACTGGTGGGGGAAACCTCCATGCGGGACCTCCCGGCGCTGTTTTCCCAATGCTCGGTTTTTGTTGGTAACGATTCCGGAGCCATGCATGTGGCGGCTGCCGCGGGTCTTCCAGTGATTGGCATTTTCGGTTCCACCGACCCGGAGGGCACGGCGCCCGTGACGCAACAATTTACCTTGATTCAAGAGAAAGTTCCGTGCAGCCCCTGTTTTCTCCGGCGCTGCCCCGTGGATCATCGTTGCATGACGCGAATTTCGGTCGACTCCGTGTTTTCCGCGATTCGCCATTCCGGCCACATGCCGACCGATTTACAAGCCCGGAGCGCGGAGAATGCCTGAGACACAGTTGCTACGGCGCGCGGTTTTCCTCGACCGAGACGGCACAATTTGCGAGGAAATGGGCTACGTCAACCATGTCGATCGTCTTCAAATTTTCCCGTACGCGGCGGCGGCGATCCGGCAACTGAACGAGGCGGAGATTCCCGTCGTCGTGATCACGAATCAATCCGGAATTGCGCGCGACATTTTCCCCGAGTCTTTGGTCCATCAAGTCCACAAAAAAATGATTTCGCAGCTTGCATCCGGAGGCGCTTGGATCGATGCCATTTACTTTTGCCCGCACAAGACCGAGGACGCCTGCGAATGCCGTAAACCGAATCCGGGACTTCTGGAACTTGCGGCACGCGAACACGGACTCGACCTCGCCAATTCCTGGGTCGTGGGTGACCGTTATGCCGACCTCGAAATGGCCCACGCGGTGGGCGCGCGCAGCATTCTGGTGATGACCGGCTACGGCCGGGGAGAATATGAGTTGCACCGCGAACAATGGCCCAGGCAGCCCGATGTCCTCGCGGAGAATCTAACGGACGCGGTGGTTCGCGTTCTGAAGGATCGCGGGGGCGTGCCGCATTCCCAATGATTGCAGCGGTGAACCGGAACTCAACTACGGACGGCGGGGAACGGTTTCTCGTCGTGCGGCTCACGGCTTTAGGAGACATCCTTCATACGCTTCCCGCGGTTGCGGCGCTCAGGGCCGCGCACCGGAACGCTCGCATCGACTGGGTCGTCGAACGAAAATGGGCGCCCGTGCTGGAAGGCAGCCCGACCATCGACGAAGTGATTCCGTTCGACCGGCGCTCGGCGCTGGGAGCAATCGAGTGCGTCTGGCGGTTGCGCCAGAATCGGTACACATGCGCGATTGACTTCCAGGGGCTCTATAAATCATCGGTGCTTGCCTTGCTCTCCGGCGCGGAGCGTCGGATTGGATTTGAACGCGGCTGGGCGCGTGAAGCGGGAGCCGCGCTGCTCTATTCTGAACGCGTCACTCCCGTCGGCAGGCACGTTGCTGAATTAAATTATTCGCTCGCCGAAGCTGCAGGAGCTTCGCGCCCGGCGGCGCCTGAATATCCGTTGCGCGTTCCGGCAGGGGGCGCAGCGTCGGTTCGGGCTCGGCTGCACGAGCTTGGCATTGGAGAATATATCGTTGTGGGCCCTGCGGGGAGCTGGGGAGCAAAATGCTGGCCGACGGAACGTTATGGCGAATTTTGCCGCGAATTCGAAAAGAGGAATGAAGAAAGGAATCCGCGCGTTGTGGTTATCCACGGTCCTGGTGAGGCATCGATTGCGGAGCAGGTGTGCCGCGTTGCCATGCCTGCTCGTCCGGCCGCGATCGCAACCACGATTGAGGAGTTGATGGGCTTGCTCGCGCACGCCCGGTGCATGCTAGCGGCGGATTCCGGTCCGCTGCACCTTGCTGCTGCGCTCGGTACTCCCGTCGTCGGCCTGTACGGTCCCACCGATCCGGCACGGAACGGGCCGTTCGCGCCGGGAGTGATCGTCGTGAGTGAAGCGAGGGCCGAAGAGATCAGCTACAAACGGCGGCAAAGTATTTCGCCCGCGATGCTGAGAATCAGCGTGGAGAAAGTGCTGAACGCGGTGGATTCCTGCCTGAAGGCTTCTGCGTGAGCGGCGCTAAGGATTTCTGGATTCGGTGGCGTGTTCGCGTTGGGTATCCTATCGCCGTTGCTGCGTTTTGGTTCGCAAGGCCGCGGATGGCGTGGTTAATTTGCGGCGTGGGAATTGCGTTGGTTGGTTTGCTTCTGCGCGGCTATGCCGCGGGATACCTGCGCAAACACCAGCAGCTTGCTACCTCGGGACCGTACGCGTTCACTCGAAATCCTTTATATCTGGGAAGCCTTTTGTTTGCCGTTGGATTTTCTGTCGCGAGCCATTCGTGGATTTCTGCCGGTCTGCTCGCCGCTTACCTTGGCGCTTTCTATCCCATGGTGATCCGCCGAGAACAAGCGGAACTTGAATCGCTATACGGCACTGCCTTTCTGGAATATGCCTCCCGAGTCCCGGCAGTCTGGCCACGTCTCTCCCCTGCGACCTTAGGAAATGAACATTTTTCATGGGATCTGTACCGGCAGAATCGTGAATACGAAGCGGCGATTGGATTGGTGGTGGCGATGACGATTCTTTGGCTCATTATGTTGTGGCGAGGCTAAAGAGCCTATTTGGGAATTTCGAATCTTTGTGGGTCGTGGCTTCAGGCACGCCATAAGAACCGCAAAATTAGTCCGGCTTCAGCCGCTGCCGGTCGATTTTTGCAGTTCTCTCGCAGACTCTGAACCGGGTGCCGCGTCACCGGCTCGAATGCAGAAACGTGCTGACCGTCAGGCTATTTCCGTCGGTGGTCGCCGTAATTGCCCCGTCTCGATCGGTTCGGTAGACATGCACGCCCGCCGCCTCCAGTCGCTCGGTCACTTCGGGTGAGGGGTGGCCGAAACTGTTGTCCCTGCCCACGGAAATGGCCGCGAATGCCGGGTGCGCCGCGGCCAGGAACG
>JBEKCU010000366.1:0-6306 GCA_050014735.1 Candidatus Acidiferrales bacterium
CATAACTTTCCCGCGCTTGGGATTCGCCAACAGATCATTTTGAATTTCCAATAGGACGTCTTCCGACCGCTCTTTGGCAAGAGCCTGCAAGCGCCTTGTGAACGGATCCAGTTCTATAAACTCTAGCACTTTGTAATACTACTACAAAGTCATACGCAAGCCAAGGCTTTGCCGGACTAGGCGGCCCGTTCGGGTGTGCCAGCCTCTAGAAATGCTATTTCGTGCTGAAGCCTCGATCTGCGAGTCCATAGGGAGATACATCCCCCGCCGACGGCGGGCGCCCCTTCGGCCCCACACGCACTCCATCGCCCTGAACGGATTCCATTCACCGCACCTCTATCACGGTGACACTGCCCTTAGGAAACGTGTGCGAAAACGCGGACCCGCTCACATTCTCCGTGATCTGCTTCGGAACCACAGCATCCGGCTGCGCATCGTCGTTGCCCATATAAATATCCGGCGCGGAGAGCACTTGGCCCGCAGCCGAATGCAGCGTGAAGCCAGGCAGCTTGATGCTGGCCGTAATGTCGCTATCCAGGCCGCGGTTCACAACGAAGAGCGTAATCGCGTCGCCGTTTTTGCCGCTCACGGCAGCAACGTCCAGATAGGGCACATCGGTGACGTCGGGATCGCGGGGCGAGCCTTGATGCACATCGTAGCGAGCGACATCCACCTTCGACTTCAGTAAATTTGCCACGTCCGCGTTGGAGTACATGCGAAGCACCCAGTAGGTGGGAACGACGTAAGTAATTCCGCGCTTCTCCCACAGCCGGCCGAACTCGACCGCGCCAGTCAGATGCGAAATCGGAGTAATATCCGCGACACGCATGAGCATGTTCAGCATGCCCGCTTCGTAGATCGCGCCGCCCAGGTTCCTGTACTCCGGAATATGCGGCGTCGGATAATCGGGCGGCGAAGGAGCGAACGGCGCGCGAAACAGATTCTCCGTCAGAGCCAGCTTCACGCTTTTCATGCGCGGGTCGGCATCGATTTGCACTTTCATTTCGCGCATCATTCGCTCGATGCCCACGGGGATCCCGAAGAGCGATTCCGCCAGAAGTTCCGGCGACGCATCCGGCTTCTGCACCAGGCCGGAGTTCACGACCAGGTGCGTGGAGAGGTATTCGTAGAATCCCGGGCCGGACGTCAATTGCGCGGCGTTCCATTCCTTGTACCGGTCTGGATCCGCTCCTGTCGCGATGAATGTCGCCCGTCGGTCCACCTTGCGCACAGCTGCGCTGAACTCTCGCGTACGCTTCGCGACGTCGTCCACGACGGGATACCCGATCTGTCCCAGCCCCCATAACTCGTTGCCCAGTTCCCACAGCAAGCCGCCGGATTTGTCGCCCCATCGAGCATTGACATACTTCACCCAGTCGACCGCTTCCTGCACGGTGCCGCTGCCCATGTTCAGGCAGAAAAGCGGCTGAGCCCCAACCAATTTGGCAAACTCGAGGAACTCATCGGTGCCGAACTGGTTGTATTCCGGCTGGCCCCAGGCTGTGTTTAACATGCTCACGCGCTTGTCCATGGGGCCGACGCCGTCGCGCCAGTGATAGCCTGAAGTGAAATTTCCGCCAAAGCGCAGAGTCGGCATCTTGAGCGCCTTGGCAAACTCGATCGCTTCAGGATTTAAGCCGTCCACATTGTCTGCAGGAAAAAACAAAGCCTGATCGATCAGGACGCGCGTGTCTCCGGTGACCGCCACTACAAAATCAGCCGGCTCTCGCGAGGCAAGTTGCCCTTTCGAGAGTTCCAGCGAGTATTCATAGCGTTTCCAACCCGCCGTCAGGTCAATCGGCGCCATTGCAAAAATTTCGTCGGGATGATCGCGGCGCCGCAGTGAAATCTCGATCCGTTTTTCGCCGCTCACCGGCTTCGCCCAGATACTGCCCGTGTAACGCAGTTCGCGATGCACCGGCGGATAAATCGCCTGCCGCACACCTGTCTGTTTGCCGGGCAGTCCCATAATCAAAAGCGAGCGCGAGGAATTCGCCGCGTCTCCCCATCTCGGCTCAAACCGCGATCCCTGCGGAAAAAGAGATTCCCACGGGATTGGCAGTCCGATTCTGGACGACCGCCCCAACTCGGGCCGCCACTGAATGATGTGGGTGAGGGCGTCCGCGCTCCAGAGGTTCTCCTCAAAGCTTGGGTTCTCAAGTAACTGCGCCCAAATGCCGCCGCCGTAAATGGCGCTTCGCAGAGGCTCCATGAAGCCGCCAAAAATCGTCCGCGGAACAGCATGCACAATTTTGTGAGTGTCAATTTCGATTGAGGCATTCTGCTGGGCAAACAGAGTTGTAGCGGCGAGCACCAACAGGATGGCGAGGGCGCAAGCAGATCGAACGAAGCAAAGCTTATTTGTGGCATGGTCGCAAGGCTCGGTACCGTCGTAGCGGTGAAAGGATCGCATGTCTCGTAACATTCTGCTCCCTTGGGTTCAAGGCGGTTTTGCTGGTGCGGATATTACTCCTTCCAGGAATCAAATGCACTTTCACCGTCTGACAAATTGCCGCGGATCGTTGCACGGCGAACGAAAAAAGCTTGTCATCGGCGATGATTTAAAATCAGTGTCTTTTATGGGTTTTATGGTACGCCTGAAAAGATTCGAACTCCAAGGCGCGTGTGGCGCATCACACCGTGAATGTAGTGTCAGAAGGGGCCACGACAGCGGGTCGCGCGCGCACCCGCCGCTGAACGATTCGTGCGAACACCAGGTCAAGCGTGGCACATTTCCGGTAGCGGGTCAGTTTGGCTTTGGCCAGGGAAAACGGATGACCGCCCAAAAAGCGGGCGGCCTCGACAAAGGCATCCCTTGCCGACACATGATGGTTTCGTAGAGGCGGGTCCGTCCCATGTTTTTCAGTACGGATCGGGCAGCTGATTTCCAAGCGACCCACTCCCACATTTCCTTCGGTGGTCCGAGAGAGTAGATCTCGTCGAAAGATACAAGCGGAGAAGTGTTGCTACTAATCTGAAGCCTTTTCAGATTCACTGCGCCGGGCGTGTGTCTATTGACATGCGCACAGTCGCTTATCGTGATATTTCCTCGCCTCAGGACCGTGCGTATGCGGCGATGATGCGGCGCGAGAGAGCCATCACGTTTCGAGAGGCGGGTGTTGTCCATATCGCGATTCGTTCGGCTGCGCTCCAAACAAGGAACACTCCGAGTGGCACCATGGCGACAATGAGAAAAGCCCCGGTGAACAGCGCCAGGGACGCCAGAAGTTCACGCACATAGTAGGAATAGAGTCCGATCCCCACAATCACCGTACCGATTCCACACGTATATTCTGTTACTTTGATTTCACGCACGAGTTCCCCTTGTCTCTTGTGACGAGACTTGAATACTTGGAGCGGCGAGAATCGGAGAAGAACCGTCCCAGCCCTCAATTCCGGCTCTTAGATTCCTCGTCTCGCCGCTTACAAAATAATGATAGACGTCGCTCGTGCGTGCGTCTGTCCCCTTTTGATCACAATAGCTATTCGGCTACTGGATGAGAAGAGTGATGATAGCGGGTGAAGCGGCCAGCTGCAGTAGACTAAGGATAGGGATGGCACGGAAACGATCGCGTTTGAACGATTTGGTCCTTGAATTTTAAGCGGAGTGGTATCGGTTCTGTCTCGAGAGACCGGCGCCGAAGCTACTCATTATTTGAGCGCAGAACTCCCCTGATAGGAATTGACGCGCGCTACGTCGCCTTCCGCAGCCGTCTAAGAGGCCTTGCTTACGTTCCAAACGTACAAGAAGTTCTCGTCCGTGGCCGTGGCGACATTAAGTTTCGCGTTTCGAGTTGCGCGGTTCAACGCTGAACGAACGTTTTCCTTGGTGTTTCCCAGGTCGGCAAGAGGCACCCTGAGTGCAGCGCCATCCTTCAGTTGGGTAAGGTCGCGCAGGATCATGGAAACAATCTTCTTGTTCTTGCCGGCTCGTGAATGAGGAACATCACCGAGGTCGAGCGTCCTGAAATGTGCTGCAATCCGGCTTGGGCTCATCGTAATCCCTCCTCACTTCAGGTCTACAATTAACCTCACATATTAGTATCACAGATGCAGCGTTGCGTATACCTGTATTATGCACAGAATGTGACACGCAGTTGCCTCCGTGCGATTCCAAACAAAACGATAGTCGCATTAACCAGACTCGATGTTCCCTTAATGGAAGTTGAGCGCCGCACCAAGAATTGATTAAAGATTCTCCCCGTATCGTTTCGCGACTGCTACGGTACAAGCAGCAACAAGAGAGGCGAACATGACCGAAAGTAAAACGCGTTTCGAGCAGGTCCCCATTGCGATTGCCGAAAATGCGCTACGACTACCGACGAGCCGCGCAAAAAGTGTGGGTACGGAATTCCCTTCCGAGACGGATGGGTGTTAGACGGCTCTGGCGCCGGTACATTTGACAGATCGTACCTAGGAGGACCAATTGACCATGACTTTGAACGGAAATTCGCTGCAAAGAGGGGAACGCACTAATCCGAGCAGGTTGGCATCAAGACAGATGGTATGGAGCAAGACACCGCAAATGGAGGCTTGGACATGCTTCGCATGCGCCTGGGTGTTCATCCCTTCGGGCCCGCCGCTCGGCGATAGCCTCGATGAAATGATGCTGAACTACGAACTCCTGCGCGACACGGAATATGCGTGTCATGTTTGCGCCCGGCACCCGCGGGCCAATTCTAAATTTCCCGGCCGGTTGGACAACCGGACGCATGTCTCGATGCTGCGTGGACAGAATGACGTGAGAGGAGGATTATGAAAGCAAGTTTGCCCGGAAACGGTAATAGAAAGCCCAAACCTTTCGATACCGAAGCCTTTCTGCATTCCGCGGGTGTGGCGAGAAAAATAATTGAGTTCGGAAAAAAAGAGCCCCTATTCTCTCAGGGCGATCCCTGCACGAACATCATGTTCATTCAAAAAGGCGAAGTGAAGATCTCAGTCGTCTCCAAAACCGGCAAAGAGGCCGTGGTAGGAATGCTTGGGCACGGTGACTTTATCGGCGAAGGGGGATTGGCAGGCCAGACGATGCGGATGGGAACGGCAACGGCCATTTCGCCTGTAACCGCGCTGGTGATCGACAACGCCGAAATGTTCCGAGTGCTACACGTGGAAACCGCGTTTGCCGATCGCTTCATCACCTATATGCTTCGACGCAACGTCCGGATTGAAGAGGACTTGATCGATCAGCTCTTCAACTCGAGCGAGAAGCGTCTGGCTCGCACTCTTCTGTTGCTGGCCCGCTACGGCAAAGAGGATAGGCCGCACACCGTGCTTCCCAAAATACCTCAGGAGACGCTGGCGGAAATGATCGGCACCACGCGCTCCCGTGTTAATTTTTTCATGAACAAATTCAAGAGAATGGGTTTCATTAAATACAACGGCGGGTTGCAGATCAATGCATCTCTTCTCAGCGTCGTCCTGCACGACTAGCAGACTGCGCGCTTCAGACGAATCGTCCGCCTAATTTCCACCCCCATTTCTTTCGCTTGCTTCCACGCCAGAAATAGAAAACCACGGAGGCGGTGGCAAGCAGCAAAAGGATGACTCCGACTGCGACCGGATGCCCATGTTCGGCGATGAAGTTGATAATTTGCCGTCCATAACGCGCGGAAAGATAGGCAAGGATCAAGTATCTGAACATTCGCCCGAGCGTGAGGGCCGCAAGGAATTTTTTGATCGGATACTGCATGGCGCCTGCGGCAAGAAGAAATGGAACCATGGGCACGGGCGGCGGCAGCAACGCTGGGATGACGATACCGCCAAACCCCCATCGTCCGAAGATCTCGCAAATTTTGTCCACTTTCTTGCGTGAGAACCTGCGGCCGAGGGCTTCTTTACCGCCCTTGCGAGCGAGCCGGTACGTAACAAAGCCTCCAATCACCGAACCAGCGGTCGCCATTAGGGCATAGTAGAGCCACAACTGCTGCTGACGCGAGGACAAGAGAATCGTTGCTACATCCAGAATGCCGGGAACGGGAATCGGGGAGTTATCCAACAGGCCGAGCGGAACAAGACCTAGCCCGCCCAGGTGAAACAACCACCGCCGCACGCTTCGTGCTGCTGCAGGGAGCAAGACAGCAATCACGTGACCGATGATCATCTGAATTTTCTTTCAACGGCTGGGCTCCAACCGGCGTCGACACCCGACATTGAAACCCAGCGCAGATCGCTTAGCGCATGAAACGGGCCCCTGACCTATATCCCAAAGACTTTCTCAACCTGGCCGATTTTCCTTCGGATTTTACCACCGGCTTGTTCACCCTGGCCTTCCGCTTCCAGATTGGGATTGTTGGTGACTCGTCCAAC
>JBEKCU010000367.1:0-5028 GCA_050014735.1 Candidatus Acidiferrales bacterium
AGCTGGAGATTAGATCTGAAAATGTCAGATTGGAAATTTTAAAATCTCAAATCTCGAATTTGAAATCTCAAAATGGCTCAAAGGAATTAGTCCAAAGCGGCCGGCCTAAAGGGAAACACCCAGGAACGGTTTGGCTAAACAAAATGAGTCTCTTCCCCATGTTCGTGAAGCTCGACGGCCGCCGCTGCCTGGTGATCGGGGCTGGAAGTGTGGGCGAATCGAAGATCGAGAGCCTGCTGGCGACGGAGGCATCCGTGCGTGTTGTCGCCCCGCGCGCCACGCATCGTGTGCGGGAATGGGCGCGCGAAGGCCGCATCGAATGGGAAGCTCGCGAGTACGCGCCGTCCGATCTTGGCGGCGTGTTCCTGGTGATTGCCGCGACGAATTCGCCCGCGCTGCATGATGAAATTTATGCCGAGGCGCAAAGCCGTGGAGTATTGTGCAACGCCGTGGACGTGCCCGAGCGCTGCGACTTCTACTTTCCCGCCGTGGTCCAGCGGGGAGAGTTACAGATCGCAATTTCCACGGGCGGATTGAGCCCTGCGCTGGCGCAGCGCCTGCGGAAAGAACTGGAACAACAATTCGGCCCAGAGTGGGAAGAGTGGGTGGCGCAACTCGGGAGAACTCGCGATGAGATGAAGAGTATTCCGATGCCTCCGGAACAGCGCAAGCGGCTGCTGCACCAGTATGCGAGTTTGAATCCGAAAGCGCAGTAGTTTTTGGAAGTCATCTCATAAGTGGTCTTTGTGCGTCGCAGCTTCAGCCGCGACATTCAATCGCTTCGGAAGCAATGGTTTTAGAGTTTGTGTGAGAAATTGGGAATCTTTGTGGGTCGTGGCTTTAGCCACGACATAAGAACTGCAAGGTCTGTCCGGCTTTAGCCGCTGACGTTCTAATTTTGCGGTTCTCGCGCGAACTCTTTAGCTGAAGTCCGAGCGAGTATGAACATCTGGCGATTCGTGAGATGGCTCTGAGTGATTTTTTCTGTTCCGAACGACGCGAGGAGTGCCTCCGCGCTTTGGCCAATTTAGGAAGCGCGATTCCTAGCTTAGCTCGGAGTGAAAACGTGGAAGCGCGACTCCTGCTTATGGCGCTGTGCCGCTGACGGGAAATCCTCGGAGAAACGAGCAGCGCATCCTAATTATGCGTTGACACAAACGTGTTAACGGAAACAGCGCGCATTTTCGACCGAATGAGAAACGCCGAAGGATGCTTTAAGAAAGCGATGCCGCAAAAAGTCTATCTCGTTGGAGCAGGACCGGGCGATCCGGAACTTCTAACACGCAAAGCTTGGCGCGTGCTCCAGGGCGCTGACGTCGTGCTGCACGATGATCTGGTATCGGATGAAATTCTGCGCGCGCTTCCGCCCTCCGCGCAGGTCGTCAGTGTAGGAAAGCGCTGCGGCGCAAAAGGGATCACGCAGGACGACATCAATGCCCTGATGGTGAATCTGTCGCGTGACGGAAAAATTGTCGCGAGGCTGAAAAACGGCGATCCCCTGCTTTTCGGCCGTGCGGGAGAGGAAATGGAATCCTTGCGCCGGGCTGGAATCGAGTTCGAGGTGATCCCCGGGGTGACTGCGGCGCTGGGCGCGGCGGCTTCGGCGAGGATTTCGCTTACGGATCGCCGGCAGGCCGCGCGCGTTGTATTCGTCACGGCACATCGTGAAGGCGGAACGGGTCTGACCAGCGAGCGCGACGTGGCTGCGGACACGACCTACGTGATCTATATGCCGGGGAACCGGTACGCCGCGCTTGCGGAGGAATTGCAGCAAGCGGGGATCGGCGCCGAAATTCCGTGTGTCGTGATTTCGCGTGCGACCACTAAGGACGAGACACTGTACCGGACAACAGTCGGCCAGTTGCCGCAGTGCCCAGCAGCAGTCTCGCCTTCCCTGCTCGTCGTCGGCGCCGTCGCCGGCGGTGCGGCAAGCGAAGAGTTACAGACGGACGAGCTTTCGGGCAAGCTCAGCGACGACATTTTGAGTCTTGCATTGCAGAAGCCAAATCAGGATTCCTATGGGAGGAGCGGTGTCGAATAATCGAGTGCGGGTAGGAATTTTGGGCGCGACCGGGATGGTCGGCCAGCGGTTCGTTCAAATGTTGGAGAAGCATCCAGGGTTTGAAATTACGGCGCTGGCGGCGTCGGACCGTTCGCAGGGGAAGCCGTATGCGGAAGCCTGTACGTGGCGTCTGGTAGGCGACATGCCGTCGTTCGTGAAAGCGATGGTCGTGCAACCGCCCCTGCCGCCGCTCGATTGTGACGTGGTGCTGTCGAGTTTGCCATCCGATGTGGCGCGTAATTCCGAGGAAGCCTTCGCGCGGGCCGGCTATCCGGTCATCAGCAATGCTTCTTCCTTCCGCATGGACGAAGATGTTCCCCTCCTGATACCTGAAATCAACTCAGACCATTTGCACGTGATCGGGCGGCAGCAGAAAGAACGCGGTTTCGGCGCCGGTTACATTGTGACGAATCCGAATTGCTCGACAATCATCATGGCGCTGCCGCTGGCGCCGCTGCACGCCTATTTCGGCGTGGAAGCCGTGATTGCGACAACGCTTCAAGCCGTTTCGGGCGCGGGCTATCCCGGCGTGCCGTCGCTTGACGTGGTCGACAACGTTCTTCCCTTCATCGACGGCGAGGAGAAGAAAATGGAAATTGAGACGCGGAAAATTCTTGGCCGTCTCGGCAACGGTTTATTTGAGAACGCGCCATTTGACGTGAGCGCGCAGTGCCATCGCGTCAATGTAGCGGATGGACACATGGTCGCGGTTCGAGTGAAGCTGTCCAAGCGCGCTTCGATCGAGGAAGTTCGCGAAGTGCTCGCGTCATTCCGCTCGGTCCCGCAGGAACTGAAGTTGCACACCGCACCCCAGCACCCGATCGTCGTGCGCGACGAAAATGACAGGCCGCAACCGCGTATGGATCGCGACGCGGGCGGGGGAATGAGCGTCACCGTTGGCCGCATTTTTCCGGACAGCGTATTCGATCTCCGTTTCGTTGTGCTCGGCCACAACACCGTGCGCGGCGCTGCCGGCGCGGCGATTCTGAATGCGGAGTTGCTGCAAGTGCGCGGCCTGCTTGCCGGACATCCAGGTCGCCAAGACGCAGCCTCCGCCGAAGCGAGTGTGCGATGAGCCGTCCGATCCAAGTGATGAAATTTGGCGGCACTTCGGTCGGCGATGCGAACCGAATCCGCGGCGCGGCAGCGATCGCCGCTGAGGCCTCGAAGGAACGCGCCGTCGTCGTGGTGGTTTCCGCGATGTCGGGGGTCACGAACACTCTGATCGCGGCGGCGGGAAAGGCGGCGACCGGCGACGAAAGCGCCGCCGATGCGTTGGCCGCCTCGTTGCAAAAGAAGCATCATGAAGTCGTAAATGAGCTGATTTCCGACATTGACAAGCGCCGGGAACTGCTCATCGCAATCGATGCGTTGATCGAACGGGCTGCTAACTATTGCCGTGGCTGCGCGCTGCTGGGTGAACTTTCGCCTCGCGCCCTCGATGTGATTGCAGGGACGGGCGAACGGCTTACCGCGCGGATCGCCGCCGCGGTGCTCCGCGAGATGGGCTATCGGGGCGTGGCATTCGACGCATCGGACTTGATCGTTACCGATGAAGTCCACGGCGGCGCCCGGCCGCTGGCCGGGCCGACGCGCACGAAAACCCGTGACGCGCTCCTGCCGCTGCTGGAAGCAGATGGAATCCCGGTCGTGACCGGCTATATCGCCGCAACAGCGAAGGGCATTCCCACAACGCTGGGCCGCGGCGGCTCCGATTTTTCCGCCACGATACTGGGCGCGGCGCTCGACGCGCACGAAGTCATCATTTGGACCGACGTGAATGGAGTGCTGACGGCGGACCCGCGTTTGGTTCCCGACGCTATCACGCTGGACGAAGTCTCCTACACCGAGGCCGGCGAACTTGCTTTTTTCGGCGCGAAGGTTCTCCATCCGATGACGCTGCGTCCGCTGATGGAATACGCCATTCCGGTGTGGATTCGCAACAGCTTTCAGCCTAAGCACGCGGGCACGAAAATTACCGTTACCGCTCGTCCCACTCCGCAAGGCGTGAAGGCCGTCACGGCGACGCGCGACGTTGCCATGATCTCGGTGGCGGGCCCGGGCATCATCGGAGTCCCGGACATTGCGGCGCGTATTTTTGCCGCCACTGCGTCGGTCCGCGCGAACATCCTGATGATTTCTCAATCGTCCTCGCAGGACAGCATCTGCTTCGTCGTGCAGGCCGCCGATGCGACGCGCACGGAAAAGGCGCTGCGAGACGCGCTATACGAAGAAAGGTTAACGAAAACGTAGCCATCGTCGCGGCGGTTGGCGAAAACATGGCGGGAACTCCAGGCATCGCCGGACGCGTCTTCAGCATTCTGGGCAAGGAAGCGATCAACATCATCGCCATCGCGCAAGGCTCCTCGGAATACAACATTTCGTTTCTGGTGGAATCGGGTGGCATGGAAAAGGCCGTGCAGGCCTTGCATCAGGCATTCAGGCTTGGCCAGCAGGAGCAAGGCAACGACGTTCGCGCGGCTTCTCAGGTGACGTCATAGTTGTAAAAGGGCAGAATTTGAACTATCGCAAGGCGCTCCACGCGGGCGAGTCGCCTTCATTGAATTTTTATTCCTGTTTACTGTACTAATGGGTACTTTTTCGGCAGGCTGTAAAGCCACGACGCACAAAGATTCCCAACTTCCCACACAGACTCCGAAGCCGGTGCTACTTACTATTTTTTTGAATCTGCTCCTTGGCTGCGGCGATTACGTGCTCGACCGTAAATCCGAAGTGTTTTTGTAGCGCTTTGAGCGGCGCCGATGCTCCGAAGCTGTGCATGCCAATGCTGGCGCCCGAAATGCCTACATAGCGGCTCCAGCCAAACGTGGTGGCCATTTCCACCGACACGCGTGCTTTCACCGATGGCGGCAGGACGTAATCGCGATAGGCTGGAATCTGCTTTTCGAACAGCTCCCAGGAAGGCATGCTGACAACACGGGCGTTAATTCCCTCTTTCGAAAGCT
>JBEKCU010000368.1:0-4287 GCA_050014735.1 Candidatus Acidiferrales bacterium
CTGCGGTGTAAATCCCGACCAAACGGCCATGCTCAAGCAGAGCAATCCGGCTTCCCAGAAACAACGCCTCTCGAAGATCGTGCGTTACGAATACGATCGTCTTGCGGAGACGCAGCGCGAGCAACCGGAACTCCCTCTGCAAGTCCGCACGCGTCACCGGATCGAGTGCTCCAAACGGCTCATCCATCAGCAGGATGGGAGGATCGGCCGCCAGCGCTCGCGCCACACCTACGCGCTGCTTCTGTCCACCGGAGAGCTCGGAAGGACGGCGATTTGCGAATTCCCCCGGAGGCAGCCCCACCAACTCCATCATCTCTTTCACCCGCGCCTGAATTCGTTCCTTCGGCCAGCGCTCCAGTTGCGGTACCAAGGCGATGTTCCTCTCCACCGTCCAATGCGGAAACAACCCGGCATCTTGAATCACGTAGCCGATACCCCGCCTCAGTCGGATTGGATCCCAGGAGGAGCTGAGTCGGCCCGCGATCAAGATTTCTCCTGCGGAAGGCTCCAGAAGCCGGTTAAAGAGTTTCAGGGTGGTCGTCTTGCCAGAGCCACTGCGCCCCAGCAGCACGAGTGTCTCTCCTCGCGCAACGTTGAAACTCAGCCCTGAGACCAGAGCCGCTCCTGAATCCAGGCGATAGCTCACCACTCGAAATTCTAGGGCGTAATCGTTCTGGGACATGGTATTTTGGGATGCCACAAGTCACTGTCCCCTAATGAGATATAGATGACATAGAGACTTTTTTCACACTTAGTATAAAGGCTGTATTGACAGATCTTCCTCGTACAGCTAAATAGGGGACCTCCAACCGATTCTCCGCCCTGCTTGGGAGGCGAATTCGTGAAGCCAAAGCGTACAGTTGCCGCATCTAACCGAGGAGATTCCCATGAACCCGACCCTTGTCGCGCAGACCTCCTCCATCGAACAGCTTCAGACTCGATTGCGAGAGGCTCGCGCGCGCTGTGAAAATCTGTTCAACGTTATCTTGCCCGCAGCGCTCTACGACCGTCCCATACCTGAGCGGCACCGCATAATTTTCTATCTGGGTCATCTTGAAACCTTCGATTGGAACCTTCTTCATGGCCCTCTGGGCCTTACATCCTTCGCTCCTGAGTACGATCGAATATTCGCCTTCGGCATCGATCCGGTCGAGGGCAGCTTGCCAAGCGATCTGCCCGGAGACTGGCCATCGCTCGATCGGATTCAGCGTTATACCGGGCGACTGCGCGAGATTTTGGACAGCGCGATTCACGCCGAAGCCGAGCGAGACTCAAGCTTTGCCCGCCTCGAAAATGGTCGGCTGCTGGAAGTCGCCATCGAGCACAGGCTGATGCATGTCGAGACGCTGTGCTACATGCTGCACCAGTTGCCCTTGGACCGCAAACTTCGCCTCTCCGACATTCCGTCGCCGCCAGCCACATCTCGCGATTCGCATTCGGTCGAAATTCCGGCTGGAATGGCCACGCTGGGTATTCCGCGCAGCCCCAACGGAGCGAACACGCGGTTCGGTTGGGACAATGAATTTGAAGAAAAAAGCGCGGAGGTCCCTGCTTTCGCTATCGATGCGTATAGCGTGACGAACGGCGATTTCCTGCGCTTTATCAACGCAGGAGGCTATCACGAGCGAGGTTTCTGGAGCGATGCCGGCTGGAAATGGATCACTTCCCAGGGACTCCGATGTCCCGCTTTTTGGGTTCCCGGCAGGAATTCGTGGCGCTACCGCACAATGTTTGACTTAATTCCCTTGCCGCTCGATTGGCCCGCCTACGTGAGCCACGATGAAGCGACGGCCTATGCGCGCTGGGCTGGAAAGCGGCTACCCAGCGAAACCGAATGGCACCGCGCCGCGTGCGGCACGCGCGCCGGCGCCGAACGCCAATATCCGTGGGGAGATGACGCCCCCGTCTCTAGTCACGGCAACTTCGATTTCCATCACTGGGATCCGGTTCCGGTTGGATCGTATCCCGATGGAAATAGCGATTTCGGCGTTGCCGATTTGGTAGGCAACGGGTGGGAATGGACACGGACGCCATTTGAGCCGCTTCCCGGCTTTGAGCCATTTTCGTTTTATCCGGGATACTCGGCGAATTTTTTCGACGGGAATCACTTCGTGATGAAAGGCGGTTCGCCGCGCACTGCTGCTTGCATGCTTCGGCGCTCGTTTCGCAATTGGTTCCAGCCCCATTATCCCTACGTCTACGCGAAGTTTCGCTGCGTCGAGAGCTGACGCTCGTGAAGAAAATCGAGGAAACTCATGGCTACCGCGGTTATTGCGCAATACTCGAGTCCGAATCTTGCGGCGGAAGTTCGCGCGGGGCTTCTGCGCCCCGGCCAGAAGGAGCTTCCTTCCAAGTATCTCTATGACGAAGTTGGCTCCGCTCTGTTTGAGGTGATCAGTGTTTTGCCTGAGTACGGTTTGACGCGCGCCGACGAGCGCCTCCTTCGGCGCCATTCAACGGACATCGTTGCTCGATTGAATTCGCACGTCCTGGTGGCGGAACTGGGAAGCGGCAGCGGCAAGAAAACGCGCTGGCTGCTCGAGGCGCTCGCGCGCCGCCAGCGCACTACTTACTGTCCCATAGAAATTTCGCCCACCGCGCTGGCCCGCTGCGAGAGCGAACTTGGCCAAATTGAATGTGTCAGCATCGTGGGTTTCGAGCGGCCTTATCTTGACGGACTGCTGGCCGCCGCCGCCCGGCGTGACCAGGACGATCATTTGCTCGTTCTGTTTCTAGGCAGCACGATCGGGAATTTCGATCGCGACGCCTCCGAACGCTTCCTGACGCAGATCCGCCGCATCCTATTTCCCGGCGATGCGCTCCTGCTGGGCACCGATCTTGAAAAGCCGCTTCCGGAGTTGCTTGCGGCCTATGACGACGCCATCGGCGTCACGGCCGCATTCAACTTGAATCTTTTGGCGCGAATCAATCGAGAGCTAAATGCCGATTTCGACCTCGCGGCATTCCGCCACGAAGCTCGCTACAACTCAGACTTCCAGCGCGTTGAAATGCATTTGCGCTCCACGCGCGATCAAACGGTGAACATTACTCGCGCGGGGTGCACGGTATTTTTTCGTGAGAATGAAACGATTTGGACGGAAAGTTCGCACAAATACCGCGCCGAGGACATTTCAGCGATGGCGCGGCGCAACGGCTTCCGCTGTGATTCCCAGTGGCTCGATTCAGAGTGGGCGTTTGCGGAGAGTCTGCTGATCGCGGAGTAAAATGGACCGATGCTTGGTAGCATCGGCGCCACCAGAACCTCTCAGTTTCAAGATTTCTGGAGGATCACCGCGCGGTCGTAACGCGGAACACAGTTTCCGCGCTCCATTTTTCCGAAGCAGTAAGATCGACGGGCCACACTCCCAAAATCTGCGATCCCTGGTAAACGCGCTCAAACCCTTCTTCCGATTCCGAGACAGTCTCGATCGGCGCAACCCAAAGCTGGCTTGCCCCGCGGGCCTCAATTTCCACGGCGACATCCTGCCATTCGTCCACCACGCGCAGCAGCGAGCCTTCTACCGCGCCGCTCCATTCCAGCGGCTTCCGGGTGCCAGAGAACTCGAAATACCGGTCCGCCACATTGGGCGCGAGCAGATTCACTACCATTTCCAGCCCAGCCGTGAACTGAAGCGCCGCGGCAGGTTCCGTGGCATTCGATTCAGGGCCGGACCGCGCGAGATCGATTCGGCACGTGACGTCAAAGCCCTTTTCATGAGCGTCGAACTTCAGCGTTTTTGCGGCGCACAGATGGCTTCCAGGATCGGCGGTCGCAATGACTTCATTCAACGGCGCACGCACCGCCAATATCACTTCATGCGGCGTCGCTTGCTCGATCCGGTAATCGCCCCCCGCAAATGCGGCAGTTTCTTCCAGGCGGAGTGCCTCAAAATCCGCGTGAGTTCTTCCGTTGGCAAATAACAACAGGCGAAATGAATTGCGCGCCCAGCGATCGTATTTCAGATACTTGTCAAGGCCGGCTTCCTTCGCGATCGTCTGATTGTGAATCGATACGACGCCATCGGCGGACTGCGTCGCATGCTGCAATCTGGAATGATAGGCCTCGACGCGCCGCTGTAATGAATTGATCAGCGTCACCGCGCTCGGACGGAAATCCAACACGTCAATGGTTCCGCCATCGGACGGCTTAATTACGGTTGCGAATTTATCCGACGTGATCTCGATTTCTTCGCGTCCATCCTTGTCAAAATCCAATTGAGTCATGACTTGATATTGCTTCCCGCCCGGCTTGACGGGATTATTCAGTGCGTCTGCAATCGTCTCGGC
>JBEKCU010000369.1:0-4286 GCA_050014735.1 Candidatus Acidiferrales bacterium
ATCCATCCGCCTACCCCATCGAGCCGTTCAGCCGGAACCAATTCGGCGGCGAAATCGGCGGACCCATTAAGAAAAACAAACTTTATGGATTGTTTTCATTCGAGGAGTTGAATGACCAGGAATACTACACCGTAGCTCCTGGAGCGGGCGGCAGTGCCACTTTGCAGAGTACGCTTAATACGGTGTACGCTCCACTCGAAGGCAGCTTCAGGGGCGGCGCCCTGTTCAGGGAATATTTCGCGCGGGTCGATTATCAATTCAGCTCGAGCAACACGGCGTTTCTTCGATTCTCACAACAAGGCCCCTCGTTGAACTACGGCGCTACCGGCGGAAATGCCGCGGCTTTCAGTGGTTCGGGAGATTCAGACACGCGTTCGTTCACATACGCGTTTAAAGATAGCTGGGTGCTGTCGCCAACCCTGGTGAACCAGTTCTCCGCGCAAGTCGCGTCACAGTTCCAGAACTATTATGCTCCTCAGTTTGGGACGCCCTCACAGTTTGTCAACGGCAGTGTTGAGATTAATTTTCCCGATCTAAGTTGGGGATGGCAATCGCCTACCCAATTCCACAGCTTCTATCAGGAAGTGCGCGACGATCTTACGAAGACTCACGGCAATCACACCATCAAGTTTGGGTTCGACATACTGAATACACCAAGAGATACCGACGCTGCGGCAACTCCCCTCGGTGTTTGGACATTCGCCAAGGACTTTCAACCGACGGCCGGTAATCCGGTCTTCGACCCTCAGAACCCCAATTTCAATTTCGCGAGTCTCGCGAGCGCTGACCCGACTAAATTCACGACGAGCTTCCCGGAAATTCCTTTTAGGGATAAGAACGTGATGCAGGGGTACTACATCGAGGATGAGTGGAAATTGCAACCGAACTTGACACTCAATCTCGGTCTTCGTTACGACCTGGAAACTGGTGTGTGGCGCAGCAATTTGAATGCATCGCTGTATCCTCAAACCTTGCCGTACGTCAAGTTCGGCAGCCATGGCAACATTTACGACAATTTTGGGCCGCGCCTTGGATTCGCATGGGATCCGTTCCATAGCGGGCGGACGGTGGTGCGCGGCGGGTTCGGCATTGTGAATGTGGATCTTCAGGACAATGCCTTCGAGGGTGAAATTTCGACTCTGCGCCAAACGCAGATCACGATTCTGGGTACTGCCGCGAATCCTGTCCCTTACCCCAATCCGTATGCGCCCTACACGACCTACCAGGCGTACCTGGCCGCGCATCCTCAATCCGGTCTGAACGTCAGTCTCAACGCCAATAACATTTATAACCCAAAGGTTTATACCTACAACTTGGGTGTGGACCGGCAGTTTTCGTCGGATCTCTCGCTCAGCGTCGAAGGCATGTACACGCACATGTATGGCTTGGACGTGACCGAAAACATTAACGCGCCGGACCCGGTTACTGGGCTTCGCCCACTGCCTCAGTGGGGCTTCATCAACGTATCGTCGCCCATCGGGAACTACAACTACACCGGTCTATTCGTTCGTTTGAAGAAGCGGTTGTCGCATCGCTACCAGTATGTGGTTTCATACACGCTAGCGAAACAGTATGACAACTACAACAACAGCACGGCCATCACGAACTACTACAATCCGCAAGGGGACGACGGACCGGCATCCACGGACCGCCGCCACAGCTTAGTGGCTAGTGGTTCGGTACTGGCGCGCTGGGGAATCCACGTCGGAGCGATTTGGACGGTGCGCAGCGCGTTGCCCTTCAGCGCACTAACTGGAGTGACAAACAGCGCCGGAGCCGTTCCCTACATTCCGGGGACCAGCAAGAATAACCATAACATCGTCCAAACTTTAGCAGCCGTCAACGCCTGGCGGGCCACGCAGATATCGACGAATAACCCGAATGGTTTGGCTGCGATCCCGCTGTCACAAATTGAGAGCAACCGCTATGACCAACTAGATGCCCGGATCAGCAAAGACATCAATATTGGCGAGCGATACAAAATCGAAGTGATCGGCCAGCTCTTCAACGTGTTTGGCACAAACAACTTTGGCGGAGTCGGCACCTCGCAGATTACCAACGCGTCCACAGGCTCGGGTACTTCATCGGGCACCTTCGGGACGTTCACTGCTGCCCTACCGCGCCAGCAGGGAGAGCTCGCCGTGCGCATCCTCTTCTAACGGTCACTCGGGGCTGCCTGTGGCGCGTGCCACAGGCAGCCCCGCAGCGCCATCTGGATTGGTCGGCAAGTCCCGGAATTTGCATAAGAAGTGGCTGGATTGATGCAAATCTGCATGCGTCATGATCGAGACAGGAAAGTAATATCAGAAAAAACAAAGGAGAGTCTTATGAAAACGAAAATGAGCCGTTCATTTCTAGGATTAAGTCTGCTGCTGGCCGCGCTACCGGCGTCTGCGCATCACTCGTTCACGTCGGAATTTGACATCAATAAACCGGTCGTGCTCAAGGGCATCGTTACGAAATTCGACTGGGTGAACCCTCACGCCTGGGTCTATGTAGATGTAAAAGGCGATGACGGCAAGGTTGTAACCTGGGCAGTCGAAACAGGGGCTCCCAATGCGTTGATCAGGCGCGGCGTTCGGAAGACAGATTTTCCGATCGGGGTCGAGGTCACGGTCAAGGGTTGGCGCGCCAAGAACGGCACACCGACCGCAAACGGCAAGAGTATCACTCTGGCGGATGGGCGAAACTTTGCACTCGGAACGTCAGCCGGCGGAGGCGATCAAAACCCCGGCGGCGGGCAGTGAGAGGGCGAGTTACGCCCTCTCCTCTCCGCAGGGCAGCAATGCGCTCGTAGCGCGGCGGAGCCGCAATCAAACTTCGCCGCGCTCTCGAGTCCCGTAAACATCTTCGGTGAAGCCTCCTTGTGTCGCACCTACGGTGCTTGGAACTTCTGGTGTCGCGTTCCCAGCCCTGCCGGGCTGGGCTACCATGTGCCGCGCCTTCGGCGCTCATTATGCAGGCTCTGGAACCCGGAACGCAGCGAGAGGTTTCCATGATTCGTGATTTGGCTTCGGTAACGATTGGTCGAGGCCCAGCGCCGGAGGCGCGACATACTGTAGCCCAGGGCGGCAGTTCTGGGTTCGAGCCGAACCAAAACCAAGCGCCGTAGGTGCGGCACAATGTTCCACTGCCACCTGCGGAGACTCATTTATGTTCAAAACGCCGGTCGAGCCCAGAGACCACACCTTCGATCCCACTCGAAAATTAGTCGCGCGCCGCGAAGAATCTACAACTAAGTAGTATCGAGGGATTGCAAGATTTTGGTGCGGAAAATTCTGAAATATTACAATTTCATTTTGCGAAACACGGACGTGGTGTCTCAACGATGAGGCGAAAAGCGCATCTTGTGCTCCCCAACGAGCGGTAAACCGCGATTGATGTATCGGGAATCGAAAGCGCCGCGCGAAGGGCTTCTCCACACATCGTAATCGCTCGACCCTGAACTTAAATGCAGAAGATGACGTTGCAGGCGAATTCCTTCGCCTGCAACATTTTCATTCTTTTTGACTTTCGTCCGACGGCATGAAGGCAGAGCCGTCCCCTTGCAGTTCATGCCGCCCCAACCCTCCGCGACCTACTTTCGCTGGAGTGCCTCTGCCACGCGCACCTTATCCAAATCGTCGGCCCTTACGTTGACCGTCCAGGCAACGGGCACTTTCTCGGGAGGATAGCAGGTTGTGCTGGTGCATGCCTGATACTCGAGAGTCCCGTGGACGGTGAGATCCGGGTGAACGGAAAACTCGGCGATCGATTTCGGGGAGCGCACGGCGGTGACGTCTTCAGTGACGATTGTCTTTGACTCAAAAACAGGGACTTTCTCGTGAAGTATGGGGAATTCCAGAATCGTGGATTTAGGGTAGACAGCGGGAAGCACAGTATAGAGTTCTGAAGTATCCAGTGTGAGTTTCAAAGCGCGGTACCCGTTCACCTCAGCGCCGGGAGCGTAGAGATGGGTGTCCTTGCCCGGCTCCAGTTGCACCGTCAGCTTGATGCGAGCCCCCGGTGCGCTATGCTGGTCCGACTGCGCCACACTTATATCCAAGTGTGGAGCGTGGGCGGCGATCTTCGTTGGAGCGGGCGCGGCGCTGCCGGCGCCGTAGAGCGTTTCGTAGAAATAGTTCGCGGTTACCCGATTGTCCAGAGTGTCCTCTTCCCAACGGTGGCGAATCACTCCGTCCGGCCCAATGAGATAGTAGTTGGGAATGGCAATGCCCGCTTGCATCCCGGTAACCTCGAGGTTGCGAACGCCGAAAGCGTCGATGACTTTGGAATCCGGATCGGAC
>JBEKCU010000370.1:0-4284 GCA_050014735.1 Candidatus Acidiferrales bacterium
TGGGAGGCGGTCAAGAGGACGTCGAAATTCTCTCGGCCTGCGGTTTCGAAAGGATTGTAATCTCGAACCTTGACGCAGACGGAATGGCCCTGGATGCCGAAAACATAGCGCTGCCAGACGATAGCTATCCTGTGATTTTCGCCCATGCAGTTCTCCATCATTGCCGTAGTCCGCAGAAAGCGGTCGGAGAAATGGCCCGCGTCTGCCAGAAGCACGTCTTCTTTCTGGAGCCGAATGATTCGTGGGCTCTTCGCGCACTCGTGCGTCTTGGATTCTCATTTCCGTACGAACTCGCGGCTGTTGCGGCCAACGGATACACTTGCGGCGGGGTGCGGAACGGCCCGATCCCAAACTTTATCTATCGGTGGACATCGCGAGAAGTGATCAAATCCCTTTGCTCATATCTGCCGGAACGTCAATTTGAAGTCCGCGCCCACCCATATTGGGACTTTTACGTCAACGAATACGAGTTGCTCGCCCGCAAGGAATCACGAGTGGCGGCGCTGGCCGAGAAACTTGGGCCACGGAACTTTGTCACGTTGCTTCGTCTCGGTCAGAAATGTTTGAATCTCCTGCCGCTGTCTCGGATGGAGGGTAACAAGTTCTTCTGCGCGATCTCCAAGCAAGGTCTGCAGCCGTGGATCGATGCGCGGGACGGCAATTACCAGTTGAAGAAAAGACCCGATCGTTCTTTGTAGATCGAGCGCTGTCACAGTCTCGCTCAAATGAATCGATCCCAGAGAATTGAAGGTGACGGCTATTCCATGGCGCGTGGCCTCCTAAGGAGCGACGCACGTCCCTGAGCGTTCGGGATATTCCGCCGGAATTCAGCGCGGAATCGAAAGGCCTCATCGATCGGAGACGGTGGAGCGGCATGAAGGTTTTATTGGTCCACAATTCATATCAAGAACACGGCGGAGAAGACGAGGTCTTTGCCAACGAGAGGGATCTGCTGCGATCCGCCGGCCATGGGGTTGTGGAGTATGTCCGTAGCAATAGCGAAATCGCTGGCTATGGCATTTGGGACAAAGCCACTTTGAGTCTCCGCACGATATGGGCCTGGGATAGCCGGAGAGAGGTCCAGGAGTTGCTGAAACTAGAAAAACCCGATCTGGCCCACTTTCACAATACATTCCCTCTGATCTCTCCAGCCACATATTTCGCGTGCCAGGAAATGGGAATACCCGTGATTCAGTCATTGCACAACCCCCGGCTCATTTGTCCCGCGGCCACTTTGCATCGCGATGGCCGGGTCTGTGAGGATTGCTTGGGGAAAGCGGTGCCTTGGCCGGGTGTCCTCCACGCATGCTATCGGGATTCGCGGGTCCAGACTGGGGTTGTAGCCTCGATGTTAACGGTCCATCGTTGCCTCAACACCTGGGAGAAACAGGTGAATACCTACATTGTTTTCACGGACTTTTATCGTCGGAAATTCACGGACGCGGGACTTTCTGCCAGGAAAATCGCTATTAAGCCACACTTCGTCGCAACCGATCCTGGGCAATCTCAAGGTGCGCAAGAATATGCGCTCTTTGTCGGGCGCCTGGCGGCGGAGAAGGGCGCTATAACGCTGCTGAAAGCTTGGGAACGATTGAAGACAATTCCTCTGAAGATCCGGGGAGACGGTCCGTTGCAGATTCAAGTTCAGGAGCGCGCCGAAGATTCCGGCTATCGCATGGAGCTCGTGCCACGGCTCAGTCGAAAAGATCTGGCGATTTTACTCCAAGGAGCCCGGTTCCTAATCTGGCCCTCAGAAGGATATTATGAAACGTTCGGCTTAGTCGCCGTCGAGGCATTTGCTTGTGGCATACCGGTGATCGCTTCGCGGGTTGGCGTGATGGCGGAAATTGTCGAAGACAACCGGACCGGACTGCATTTTACACCCGGCGATCCGAAAGACCTCGCCGAAAAGGTCGAATGGGCATGGACGCACCCTGAGGAAATGAGAGAGATGGGGCAGGCGGCTCGCGCCGAGTATGAAACGAAATATACACCGGAGCACAACTACAAGCAGCTTATGAGTATTTACAATCGCGCTCTCGCTGAACGAGATACGCCCGAAAAGCTTAGGCACCTGGGCCGAACCGCCCACGCGGAGCACGAAGCGAAATAACTCTCCTTGGAGAACTGCGAGCTATTCATGCTGTTGTACGGCCGAGAGAGGCGAGGATGAAGCCGAAGAAGGATCCCTGGGGTGAGCATCTGAAACCACTTGCCCTCCCTTGTCTGCCTAACACGCCACTCGTCTCTGTCTTGATTGCCAATTATAACTATGGCCGGTTCCTTGGCGAGGCTTTGGAGAGTGTCCTGAAGCAGACTTACCAGAATTTTGAAATCGTCGTCTGCGATGATGGATCAACGGATGAGTCGCGGGAGATTTTGACAACTCACGCGCGGAAATACGGCCAGTTCAAGGTCCTTCTTCAGGAGAACGCGGGGCAATCTGAGGCAATCCTTGCCGCATTCCGCGCGAGTAGTGGCGAGATCGTTTGCTTTCTCGACTCGGACGATACCTTCCTGCCGACGAAACTCGAGGAAGTCGTGAAGTGTTTCCGTAATGCGCCGGAAGCGGGCTTTTTGGTTCACCGGTTAATTGCAACCGACGCTTCTCTTCGAATGACGCGGCCCATTCCCGCGGTGGGCAAACTTGTCTTTGGGTGGAAGGCCCCGCGGATGTCGCTAAGCTCCCCACAAATGCTATGGGGCATGCCGCCCACATCGGGACTCGCTCTTCGCCGCGCCGTGGCGAACACCATTTTGCCCTGTCTTCAGCGCCGCGGAGTGTTCGCCGACACCGTCATTCAGGTCTTGGCGCCTCTCGTAACGCCAATCGTCGCGATCGAGTGTCCACTTGGATTATATCGAGTGCATGGAGAGAATGCGTTCGGACTTAAGAAATTTACGGCAACCGACATGGAGAATTTGTCGCGTCGCGAGACGGAGTTGTGGTGCGCATGGCGTTCGTTTGTCAGGACGATTGCGCCGGATTTGCCGGCTGGTTTTCCTACGCCCCCGGAGAAAGCTTCGTCGGTCTTCCAATACGCCTGCGCGCGCATGAAGGGTGACTCGATTTCGAAATCCCTCTACAGGGACGCGATCGCAGGCCCGTGGTTTGCGCCGATGTATTGGCCATACCGCTGGTTCTGGAAATTGTCAGCTTATCTTCCGGATTGGCTGTTCGTAGAGGGCGTCAACTTCGTGTATGGGAAAAGTCTCGCCAAGCAGGCGGTGTCCCGGATCATTCAATGGCTGCGCCCGGAACGGGCCATTGCGTGGAACTCGGCGACCGAGGCGAAGGAGAAGTAAATGGCGACCGCCACCGGGAATCAGGTCGGTCCTGCAACACTCTCGCCGTCGTCATTCCGTGTGCTGGGTGTGCGCGTGAGCGGAGTGCAGATTCCCGATGTCGTCGCGCGTATCGAGGAGTGGATTGCACGGCGGGAGGGTTCCCGCTACATCGCGGTTACCGGGATGCACGGCGTGATGGAGGCGCAGCACGACGCAACGTTCAGAGTGATTTTGAACTCGGCGGATCTGGTCGTTCCCGATGGGATGCCGCTTGTATGGCTTGGCCGGCTGCGAGGATTTCGCCTCCCCCGCAGGGTATATGGACCTGAGCTTATGCTGGCCGTTTGCGAGCATACCGCTTCCAGGAATGTCCGACATTTCCTCCTTGGCGGAGCTCCGGGTGTTGCTGAAAAACTCAGCGACACACTTCGAAGTCGATTCTCCGGTCTGAACGTAGTCGGCACATATTCGCCTCCTTTCCGCCAGTTGAAGCCCGAGGAGCAGGAAGAGATGGCAGGCATCATTAACGCAGCCGCTCCGGATATTCTATGGGTTGGTCTCAGCACACCGAAGCAGGAACGGTGGATGTATGAAAATCGCGGGCGGCTCCAGGTTCCGGTGCTTGTCGGGGTCGGCGCGGCGTTCGATATCAATTCAGGAACGAAGCAGCAAGCCCCAGGTTGGATGCAGGAACACGGTCTGGAGTGGCTGTTCCGGCTGTTCCAGGAACCTCGGCGGCTTTGGCGGCGCTACGTGCTATTTGGCTCAAAGTTTATAATATATGTCGCGCTTGAACTGCTCGGGTTAAGAAAATCGGATTAGAGCATTTTCGACTTAAGTACTTACACTCGATCGTGTCTGCCGATGCCGGCAAAACTCAACACAGAGCATACAAGGAGCACAGAGCACAGCGAGAATCGGGAGAAGCGATTCACAGCCCGAACCGATATTGAACTCGCCCGGTTTTCTCTGTGTCCCTCTGCGAACTCTGTGTTG
>JBEKCU010000371.1:0-4268 GCA_050014735.1 Candidatus Acidiferrales bacterium
TGAATTTCCGGGAAGGGAGAATCACTACATGAATCCAGCGGCGGTGATAAAAGAAAGATTCGAACGCAACCACATTTCGAAATCTGTAGCAAAGATTGGCCGGGATTCGGGCAATCCCACCGTTTTGATCGCTACTGTCGAACCAGAGATTCGAGAGGGACTGTCCAGCCTTCTGGAGACACTTTCGGTGAATGCCATGTGGGTCGCTAGCGTCGCCGACGTGAGGACGCTCATCGGCAAAGAAAAGATCGCCGCCTGTCTCTGCGGGTTCTGGCTTCAGGACGGAACCTACCGTGAGGTAATCAGGACCCTGAGGCGCGAGCGAATAGAAATACCAGCTATCATTGTTTCGGCTCCCGCCTGTCCGCACGAATATGGTGAATATCTTGCCGCGCTCAATATCGGAGTATTCGATTTTCTGCGCTTTCCCTACCAGCGATCTGACTTCGAGAGGATACTCGAGTCCGCAATCGACCGCGAATGTCCGTCAACCCAGATTCAGGCTTGAGAAATTGACCGAACATTTCAGCAGCATCGGACGGCCTAGTGTAGTGCGCCGACCAATTCTGAGGCTGCGAACCGACGCAAATGTCGCCGGCTATCCGATGGCGTCCTCGGAAGTTGCTTGATTCTTTTTCAATTGTTCACATTGCCTCGAAGTTCATACGTCTATTCTGTTCTCACACGCGAAACGCCCATTGACTCAACATGGAAGGATGAAATTATGCCGCTTTTTGCGAAGCGGGTTCCGTACGCCTAATTTGTGAATTGCAGTTGGCATTTCTTTAAATCGCATATTTCCTCGCACAGAAGCCGAAGGGGGTGCGGGATCCCGACCAATAGACAATCGTGTCCAGCTCCGTGACGCGCCTATACCCGCAAATTGGACTCCGGCGGAGACATTGGGGACTTGGGAGTGTTCAGGTATTGCCACATCTTTCTATTTGCTGGCGATCGCAATTAATGGCTGAAGTGGAGAGATTCGTCATTCACTACTTGAATCCCTCATGGAGAGTCCATGTTCCACTGTATTTGTTTCGTTCGGCAGATGTTGTCTATTAGCACATGCCGGGCCCGTACGACGGCGTTGCTAAATCCGGACTGAGTCAATTTAGAAAATTGGAAGTCTTCAGGGAGGTATGACATGAACTGGGACCAGGTCGAAGGCAAATGGAGGCAATATAAAGGCCACGTGAAGGAAAAGTGGGGAAAGCTCACTGACGATGACATAGATGTCATTGATGGAAGGCGCCAGCAACTGGTCGGAAAAATCCAGGAGCGCTACGGGATCGCCATGGATGCAGCCGAGAAACAGGCGGATGAATTTGTGAAGGCTTTGAAAGCCGATGATAGGGAGGATAAACAAGCTTATCGAGCCGGCGGCCGGTGATCGCGATTGTTAATTCACGTTCTTGTTAAGGCATGACGAGTTGATTCGATCTTCGTTCGCTCCTCGCGTTCGATCCTCACCTCACGGGGGCCATTTCACCGCTTTACCCATGGAAAAATGGCCCTTCCTCCCCCGCTAAATGTGACTTGAAGAACTCTTCCAGCGAATATCGGTCCAGATCTTCAACCACAAGTTTGCATGTATCCTCTGACTGGATACATACACAAAATCTCGTCTACAGCTACAGAGACAGCTGGATAGTCTCGCCTCTCTTTCCCTTCTACATTTGAGGTCGCCACGGAGAAATCTGGGCGGGAACATAAAATCGGATCGAATTATCCCGGGAGGATGGAATGAAACAGATAGCATTCATAATTATGTTTGCCGGCGTGGGCTTGGTCCCCGTTGTACATGCTCAGGATCACGCGGAGGTGGGCGCTTTCGTTGACTACTTCCGGCTGAGTCAGACCGGCTCGAATTTTGTGGGAGTCGGCGGCCGAGCCGCAGTCAACGTCGTCAAGAATGTGCAAATCGAAGCCGAGATGTCTTACGATTTCAATCGCGTATTCACGGAAAATTTCACAAACACCGGGACAGGGACAGTCACCTCGCAGAACTCTAACATCAAAGTGCTTCACGGCCTGATCGGCCCTAAGGTTCAGACATCAGGGCCCGTCCGTGTGTTTGCAACTCTGAAGGGCGGAGCCACAGATTTTCAGTTCGATCCTCGACCCGCCTCTTTTTCCACTTTTACAAGTAGCGTGGACAATCTTCGGACAACCAATGTGAGTGGAGTTCTCTATCCTGGTGGAGGAGTGGAGGCTTTCGTTGGACCCTTTGGTTTCCGAGCTGAGGTCGGCGACGAAGTTATCTTTGCCGGGGGAGCACGTCATAATTGGAAAGTTACTTTCGGCCCGCAGATTCGCTTCTAGGCCGTCAATTCAACTTGCGAGGGCGGCGAGAGCTAAAGAGGGGTAGTAGCGCGGAAATATATCGCCGCCCGAAAAACATCGAAATTGGATGGCCTGGGTTGCTGTTCGAGTTACCCAACATACAGGATTATCCCGCCTGCATCTAAGGTTTTTAGTGTATACGCTTTAAGGTCTGCCCCAAAGTAGCATCCTTGTGTGGCGAAGTCCTGCCATTAAAGGCTTTAACTCGTTTCGTTCCGGGTGATTACTCACCGCGTCCGGTTGTGTTTCCTTCTGAAAGGCGTTCGACTAGCACGTCTTGTGACTTGCGAACGGCCTCAGGAACGTCTTGATCCATAGTGGAAATCGCCGGTCTGAATTGGGAATAAGCGGGCGTAAAAAACGCATTCGAGAAGTGAAATTGAATCCGGGTCGTCAAGCAGCCAGACTTCCTTTCGTTTGGAGATCTCCATGAAGCGTCCTGAGTCGAACGTAGTAACCGCTGGTACAGAGGAAGAGCTCAAGCCCCCTATCAAGAGCAACGGGCGAAATCATCGCCGGACGGAAATCTCGTCGCCGAATTTAAGCGTAATACTTGCCGCTTTGCATACAATGCGCGACGGTGATTTTTCTGTGCGCCTTCCGGGGTCGTGGGTCGGGGTGGAAGGAAAAGTTGCCGACACCTTCAATGACATTGTAGCCGCCAACCAGCAAATGGCCCAGGAACTAAGGCGCGTTGGACAAGTCGTTGGCAAGGAAGGCCGGACGCGAGAACGAACTCGATTTCATGAATCCAAGGGAGCCTGGGGCGAGATGGAGGTCTCGATAAACACTCTCGTCGAAGACCTTCTTCGCCCTACTGCCGAGGTCACTCGCGCCATTGCAGCGGTTGCCCAGGGGAACTTGACGCAAATTGTTCGCCTCGACGTGGATGGGCGCCCTCTGGAAGGGGAATTCTTGCGCTCCGCCAACATCGCCAATACCATGATTCAGCAACTCGGCGTTTTTACGTCTGAAGTCACGCGCGTGGCACGCGAAGTTGGAACCGACGGCAAGTTGGGCGGCCAGGCGCAGGTGCCTGGTGTTGCAGGAACGTGGAAGGATCTCACCGACTCGGTCAATTCCATGGCCAGCAATCTGACCGGCCAGGTCCGCAACATCGCGGAAGTCACGACCGCAGTGGCCAGCGGCGATCTTTCGCGCAAGATCACCGTCGATGTGCGCGGTGAAATTCTTCAGCTCAAGGAAGCCATCAACACGATGGTCGATCAATTGCGTTCGTTCGCTTCCGAAGTCACGCGCGTGGCGCGCGAAGTCGGAACCGAAGGGCGGTTGGGCGGCCAAGCCGTCGTGCCCGGCGTAGCAGGAACGTGGAAGGATCTCACCGACTCGGTCAATGCCATGGCTGGAAATCTGACCGCTCAGGTTCGCAACATCGCGGAAGTCACGACTGCCGTTGCGCGCGGCGACCTGTCGCGCAAGATTACCGTGGACGTAAAGGGCGAGATCCTCGAGCTGAAAGACACCATCAATACCATGGTAGACCAGCTCAACGCGTTCGCGGGCGAGGTTACACGCGTGGCGCGCGAGGTCGGGACCGAAGGCAAGCTCGGCGGACAGGCACAAGTGCCCGGTGTAGCCGGCACCTGGAAGGATCTAACTGACAACGTAAACTTCATGGCCAGCAACTTGACCGGACAAGTTCGAAATATCGCCGAAGTGGCCACCGCGATCGCCAGCGGCGACCTGTCGCGCAAGATCACCGTGGACGTGCGCGGCGAGATTCTGCAGCTCAAGGAAACTCTGAACACGATGGTGGACCAGCTCAACCGCTTCGCCGGAGAGGTGACACGCGTGGCGCGCGAGGTCGGTAGCGAAGGCCGGCTGGGCGGACAGGCGAACGTGCCGGGCGTGGCCGGTACTTGGAAGGATTTGACCGACTCGGTGAACTCGATGGCGGGGAACCT
>JBEKCU010000372.1:0-4263 GCA_050014735.1 Candidatus Acidiferrales bacterium
GATTTTTTTGGCGAAAAACCCTTCTACCACGGATTTCGTCCCCGTCCACTTTTCAAAATCGATACATCGCTGACTCTGCTTGGTTTATCCGTTACCGGCGTCAAAAAGTGAGGAAGGCCCTGGAAAAGGGAAATCGTAATCCAGGAAAAATTTCCAGGCGAAAACTCGCCAACGATTGAAACGCGACACCGCTTTGAGGAAGAACTCAAAGCGCTGTCATTATTTGCCGGCGAAGCTCTTAGCGATGCCCGCGGCTACCGGCACCTCGAATTTTTGCCCCTGGTAAGCTTTCACCATGAGCACAACCCAGAGGACAAGCGCAACGAGGCTAATCAGGCCGTAAAGTGCGGCGCCCAGACCGAAAGCGCCAAAACCGCGTGACATCATCATGCCTGCGCCGAATATGATCCCGACGGCGATATTGAGGATGTGCAATCCTCCGAACACGACAATGGATTGCGCCGCGTGAAATCGCACGAACGGACGCTTGTCGATCAGGAAAAAGATAATGCCCGTGAGCCAGCCGAGCAGATAGCACAACAATCCCGCGACATTTTCCGCCATCCCCGGTTGCGTGTTTGGCGCTGTATGGGCCACCACCGCTCCTCCTGTCTGCGCTTGCCCGCATTTCGGACAAAACGCCGCACCGGCGACTTCGGTACCGCAATTGCTGCAAAAAGCCATTGTGTGTCTCCTTCCAGAGACCGCTAAGAAAAGACTAGCCCACCACGAGGCGAAGGCTATCACTACTGCCCTCCCCGCACAAGCGGGGCCTGTCGAAAAACTGCGTCACCCCGAATGTTTTCGGTCTGACTGGCATCTCTAGGCCACTGAGGACCGTCTAACTGCACGTGCCGTTGAGCGTTAATTTTGGCGTAGTTGTCTCGGCCGCTCTTGGGTGTAAACTACCATAAAGGCTGGCGGCCTATGGCCGCATCGGCCCACTTTTTTATCCATGGAGACAACGCTAAATCTCGCCTGGTTGGGAGTCACGGTTGCATTGGTTTGGCTGTGGCGATTCCGCTGGGCTGTATCTCGACGAGATCCCCGTAGCAGTCCTAACCTCGAAGTTGTCGCGCTTGTGTGCGTTCTGGCGCTTCTGTTTCCGGTAATTTCTCTTACGGATGACCTGCATCCTGAAATTGTTGCCGTGGATAGTGTTTCCGGTAAGCGCAATGCGCGCCTGATTGCTGCTGCCTCGGTTCCCCGGCGGGACGTAACCGCCCACTGGGGTACACAGTTGATCTCCGCGTTGCTCTCAAGGGCTGTCCCAGGCGCGAGCTTGGCTAGCACTCGATTTGAAATGCCCCTAAGGCTTCTTGCTTCAACATTTACGGCTAACACTCGTTTTGGACGCTCTCCCCCTTCTCTCCTCTAATTGCATTTTGTACAGTGCTCGCTAGGCTCGTCGAAATCTGGCGAGGCGGGCATACTTTCGAATTTACTTTCCGTCAGAACTAGTCCGAGGTTGCGAGTTTCGAAACTTGTCTTTGGACTTTCTGGGGCGTCTAACTCCGCGAAATTTGGAACGCGCATGTCTGAACGAGGGGCAGAATGAAGAAAATTTCTTTCTTAATCATGCTGGCCGCTTCTCTATTGGCGACTGGCTGCGGACAGGGAAATCCCGATCCTAAAGCAGAGGCGCCCCCGGCCGCACAGGTCGAGCATGAACAGGATGGAGGTGCGATCCAGGTCGATCACCCGGAGCAAATCCCGGTGGTTACGGCGGGTGCGCGGAGTTCCAGGCGAGAACTGATTGTGACCGGAACCATAGCTCCCGATGTTTCAAGGAATGTGCCGGTCGTTTCTCTGGCCTCCGGCCGTGTGGTGGACATTCGGGCACGTCTGGGCGATACGGTGAAAAAGGGTGACGTACTGCTCAAGGTTCGAAGCTCGGATATTTCCGGAGGATATTCGGACTACCGCAAGGCCGTCGCGGACGAGATCCTGGCGCGCACGCAACTAGACCGCGCGAAGGATCTGAACACGCACGGCGCAATTTCCTTAAACGACCTGCAAATAGCCCAGGACGCGGAAGACAAAGCTAAGATCGATGTCGAGACCTCGGCGGAGCATTTGCGCCTGCTTGGGAGCGACCCGGACACGCCGAATAGCATTGTGGAAATCCTGGCGCCTGTTTCGGGGGTCATTACCGATCAACAAGTTACCAATGACGCGGGAGTGCAGGCATTTGGCCCAAACCCGTTCACAATTTCAGACCTCTCCTTTGTGTGGGCGGTTTGCGACGTGCACGAAATCGATCTTCCCAATGTGCATCTTGGCGATGCCGCCGATGTCCGCTTGAATGCCTATCCCGGACAGGTCTTCAAAGGCAAAATCAGCAACATCGGCGCCATCCTCGATCCCAATATCCGAACTGCCAAGGTTCGCATCGAGGTGCGCAATCCTGGAATCATGCGCATCGGCATGTTTGTGACTGCAACATTCCAGGGACAGAAGGAGGAAACCCACACCGTTATACCGTCGACGGCGCTCCTGCATCTCCACGACGCAGATTGGGTTTTCGTTGTCACGCCAGATAAGAAGTTTCAGCGGGTGGGAATCACCGCCGGCGCAATGCTTCCCGGCAACACGCAGGAAGTTCTTTCCGGCATTGTGCCGGGCGCGCAAGTTGTACGGAATGCGCTCACCTTCCAGAGCACGGTGGAGCAGTAGATGATTCGCAAGCTTGTCGATTTTGCCATAGAGAACCGTTTTCTTGTCCTCGCGGCGGCGCTACTGCTATTCATCTGGGGCGCGGTTTCTTTCCACCAACTTCCCATCGAAGCCTATCCGGATGTGGCGGACAACTACGTTGAGATCATCACACAATGGCCGGGGATTTCGGCGGAACAAATCGAGCAGCAGGTCTCGGTACCACTCGAAATCGCGATGAATGGAATTCCACACCTGGTGCACTTGCGGTCGTTCTCCCTTTTCGGGCTCTCCGATCTGAAACTGATTTTCGACGACGAAGAGGAAAACGCATGGAACCGCGAGCGAGTCCTGGAGCGGCTGTCACAAGTGACCTTGCCACCCGGCGTGAGCCCGCAGATGGGAACCGACTGGAGCCCGGTCGGCCAAATCTATTTCTTCACCCTGCACAGTACGAATCCTCAGTATGACGTGATGGATTTGAAGTCTCTCGAGGATTGGGTGGTCGAGAAAAATTTCAAAGCCGTTCCGAATATCGTCGATGTAGCCAGCTTCGGTGGGCCGACGCGCGAATATCAGGTGCGCCTCGATCCCGATAAATTAATTGCTTACGGACTTAGCATCGCCCAGGTGGAACAGCAGCTCACCAACAACAATGCGAATGCAGGCGGCAGCTTCATCGAAGCCGGCCAACAGCAAATCAATGTGCGGGAAGTTGGGCAGGTCAGAAATGTCAGCGACATCGCAAATACCGTCATTACCGCGAAGAACGGCGCCCCGTTACGAATCAGGGATATCGCCGTGGTTGCACAGGGGCCGAAAATCCGCCTCGGGCAGTTTGCCAAAGCGATTCATCGCGAAGACGGAAAAATTATCGATAACGATGACTTGGTTTCGGGAATCGTGTTGTTGCGCAAAGGCGCGGACGCGGATCTGGCGCTTAAGGGAATTCATGCCAAGGTCGAGGAGTTGAACAATCGTATTTTGCCGGCGGGCGTGAAAGTCGTTCCGTTCATCGACCGCAGTGACCTGGTGCATTACACAACCCATACAGTGCTTCACAATCTGACGGAAGGCATCGTTTTGGTCGTGATCGTTCTCTTCCTGTTTGTAGGAAACGTGCGGGCGGCAATAATCGTCGCTCTCACAATTCCATTTGCACTGTTGTTCGCCGCAACGTGCCTCAATTTGAAGGGAATTCCCGCAAACTTGCTGTCCTTGGGCGCGCTCGATTTTGGAATGGTCGTAGATGGCGCCGTCGTGATGGTTGAAAACATTGTGCGTCACATGACTGAGGGCGACAATACCTCGAGAAATCCGACGGACGTCGTCCGAGAAGCAGCGCACGAAGTGCAGAGACCTGTCTTCTACGCCATCGCCATCATCATCACCGCGTATATGCCAATCTTCACGTTGCAGCGTGTCGAGGGAAGGTTGTTCAGGCCAATGGCTTGGACCGTGGCGTTCGCCCTCCTGGGGGCGCTGATTTTTTCGATGCTTATCGCTCCGGTTCTTTCCACGCTGCTTTTTCGCAAGGGAGTGCGCGAATGGAATAATCCCGCGATGGCCTATTCGATCGACCGCTACCGCAAGGCCGTGAAGTACGCG
>JBEKCU010000373.1:0-4245 GCA_050014735.1 Candidatus Acidiferrales bacterium
GAGCTGCGATGCCCGCCGTGAACGGCTGCCGTAAGCAGGACTATGCGGTTCTTATCGTCGTTGGGCTACCCGTCAGTCACTGAGTGGCCGGACGCAGTAGCGACCGCTCGCCACGTGACCCCCGCCGACACCCGAACGCTACTTTTCCAGCGAGTGGCCGGAGCATCTCTTGCCTTTCCGTTCTGCCAGTAAACAAGACTGACAAAGAGAAATCGCCAAGTCCACTGGCTTTTTCATCGTCGGCCCACACATAATTCGGAGTGCTAGGGAAACTTGGCAATTAGGCCAGTGAAATCATTTGCCGGGTGAAACGGACGTATCGAATGCCGGGCGAACGCAATATTCTGATCAATCGCGCTCCCGTCCTGACGCTGTGGGCGGCCACCGTTGCCGAGCGATTGGGATTTGACCAGGACGAGGCTTTGTCACTTGGCAAGGCGGTGGCTGGTCTGAATGCTCAATCCAAAGGTCAGCGACTCGGAATATTCAAGCCTGTGCCCCAAGATGTCAAAAAGGCGCGCGCGCGAAAACGAGGAGAGGAATTCTTCGTTGAGATTTGCGGGCGGCATGTGCCAGCAATCAATACGCCGGAGGGACTGCGGGCGGTGATCAAGAACCAGCCGATCGAGGCGACGGGCGTGGAGCGATACCTGGAGAGCAAATTCGGCGAGTCGCTTGGCAGTGCACGCACAGCGATGCGAGATCTCGCGAAAGCCTTCCGACCGGAACAGCTTCAGGAGAATGCGTTCAGTCTCTATGAGCGGTTCCGGCCGGCGATTTCTGAAGGGGTAAGAGGCTGGGGCGCCAAAGGCAACTTGAACATTGATCGTATCCGGTCCTTGGCGCTAGAGAAGTGACGGCCGGAATGGTGGCTACTTGCGTTTAAAAGATCACGTGTTGGCGTTCGATCTTTTAGATCGGCGATTCGTCCAGTGCCTCCCCAAGTTAGACCTGTAACCAGCCCCTCGTGCGAGGGCCAGTTGACTACTGATTTTGTTACCGATAGGGTTAAGTCGTCTGTATATTGAAACAATTGGCAAAAGGGGCTTCGCGCGTCCCTGGGGCGCGAATGGATGCGTTCAGCCAGCTGTGCGTTTAGAATTTCCCTTACTCTCAGCGGCGGTCAAAAGTTAGCAAGGGAAATATGCCTAATTAACATGAGAAGTGGAATTCTGGGGGACGAATGACCTCTGGGCCACGTGATCTGCTCCGCCGACTATTCGAATACATCGGCGAGCAGATTAAGGACATTGATCCACGAGCCTATCACCTGTCCGAGGGCACGGGATTCCGCTGCCACCCGCCTGATCTAGCAGGATTACCTGGAGTGCAGCTCGATATTCAAGTTGAAGGTGACCACGTTTGGTTGCGTTTGGCGCGACTGGAAGCAAACACTCCACCAAAAGTAGCAGACGCGCATAAGACTCCATTTCGTATCTCCTCGGACCCTTTCGGGCCCCTTCCCGCGCTTGATGAATCCGCTTTTCTTCGAAAGTTGAATCTACTTGCCGACTCGAAGAGTCCTGAGGAGCGGCGGCAGATCGAATCAAGTCTTCGAACCTCGGAAGAGCAAGCGCTAGCGTCATACACGGGTCTCTGGAAGTCTTGGGCTGAAGGGGAGAAACCTATCCGCAAGACGATAGCTCTCTACGGGGACCTCTTCGCCGTTAAGCGTCAGATGGAGGCCGAGGAGACCGCCAGACCTGTGGAGCTTGTCTGGGGCTTGGGAGTATCGACTTGGCAGTTGTCGTTCCAAGGAAAGCCCGTCTCGTTTCAGTACCCATTGTTGACGCAGGCGGTTGAAATTGCGGTTGATGAACAAACAATGGCGCTGGAGATCAGACCGAGAGCTACAAATACTCGTTTGGAGTTTAATGCCTTTGCTGCGTGCACAGTTGCTGGGGCAGCTGACGTAGAGAATGCTGGTCGAGAACATCTGGCCAAAAGCAAGGACAGGATAGTCACTCCTTTTGACCCAGGTAGCTATGCGGACGTTCTAAAGATGGCGGCGACGAACCTTGACAGTCGCGGTTCTTACAAAAATATTCTGGCGAAAGGCGAAGCGCTCCCGTCTGTGGGAGAGCATCTCATCGTCACCGATTCCTGGGTTCTGTTTGCGCGTCCGCGCACCAATAATTACCTCGTCGATGACCTAAGACGTTTACAGGAGAAACTCGCATCTGGATGCGATATTCCAATCGGTCCCTTGGCGCTCGTCTCGCCACCCTCAGACGAACCGATAGAATTCGAGCCGGTTAACTTCCGAGGGATATCCAGCCGGGGGAGTTATTCTGATGGCAGGACCCCGCAAGAGCTTTACTTCCCACTTCCTTATAACGGAGAGCAGGTCACTATAGTTCAAAGGCTTGAGCGAGCTGCCGGGGTGACCGTACAAGGCCCTCCAGGAACCGGCAAGACGCATACGATCGCCAACATTATTTGCCACCATCTTGCAACCGGACGACGAGTGCTCGTCACATCACGGGGTGAAGCCGCGCTTGAAGTATTGCAATCCAAAATCCCGGAAGAAGTTCGGCCCCTCACTGTGGCTCTTCTCACGAGTGACCGCGAAGGCATTCGGCAGTTTCAGGCTTCGATTGAATCAATACAGTATCGAGTATCCCAGCTGAATCCGGAACAAACCAGAGAAGAAATTGAAACTCTTCGGCAGGCTATCGACCGTGCCCATACAGAGTTGGAATCAATCGATCGGCGGATTGATGAAATTGCGCTCGCGCAACTTGCTGAAATTAAGGTGGACGGCGCACCAATGCGAGCACAGAAATTAGCAGAACTTGTGATCTCTGGCCAAGAGCAACACGCCTGGTTCGACGATGAACTTTCGTTGGGTGCTAGACACGCGCCGCCCTTAAGCGATGACGAAGCGGGTCGGCTTCGGGAAATTCGCCGAAAGCTCGGGTTTGACATCGTCTACACGCATGCCAGGATTCCGTCGGCTGACGATCTACCGGGAGCAACGGAGATTGCCGAACTGCACGGCGTGTTGTGCCGCATGAAGGAAATCGAAGCGGAGGAGCAAACTGGCAAGATTCTCCCGCTAAAGGCTGTTACCCGCGATGTACTTCAATCTGCTCGGGAATTGCTTGAACAAGTCGAAGAGGCAATTGCCCAAGTTCAGGAACTGGAGGCTGTTGACGGAGGTTGGGCGCTCGATTTGCGTTTGAGATGCCGCCAAGCGTCCTTCGCATCAGAAAGGGCTGCTCTGGAAGGGCTGTTCGATGAGGTGGATCGATTGGTCGAAGCCAGAGCAGGATTTCTCAAGCGTCCGGTAGAATTTCCTGCGGCTGGCGTGGCATCAGCCAAGACCAAGGAAGCTGTGGACCGCGCAGTACTGACCGGAAAACCGTTCACGCTGTTCTCAATCGGCGCGGGTGATGCCAAAGAACATCTCGCGTCCGTTAAGGTCGCGGGTTTGCCGCCAAAGAGCAACGAAGACTGGGCGCACGTTCAGAAATGGTTGATGTTACATGAACGGGTAACATCATTTGTGGCTCGGTGGAACCAGATCGCAGACACCCTGCCGGTGCCTCATCTAAACCCTAGCATTTCAGAACTGCGTCTGATTGAACAAACAGCACTTGCCGCTCGCAGAGCTCATCGTCTGGAGGCGCATTTTGATAGGAACCTTTCCAAGAAAGCCGAATCAGTATTCGTCCAGTCACCCAACAGAGAACTGCTCGGCGGCTCGGCAGATCTGCAACTTGTGCGAGGGTACCTTCTTCGCCATCTGACTCGCGCGGACCTTGCCCGAGCGGCAATAAGTGTAAGTGTCCTACAGGAAAAATTGGCAGGTTGTACCGGCCCAATATCCGACGCGTTGCGTCACTTTATAAACGTTGAGTTAGGCAATGTAGCCTTGGAACCGAGATATGCGACAGGGAGGTTCTCTGAGCTTACCGAGGAACTACGTCGTATTGCCGCTCTCGCTATGGAGCTGTCAACGTTGCGTGATCTGGCCAAGCGCCTAGCAAATGCCGGTGCTCCGAAGCTCGCCGCGAGGATATGTTCGATTTCAGTGAATCGCGCTGGCGAAGATGCAGTGTTCCCAGCAACGTGGCGTGAAGCATGGAATTGGGCCCGCACGAAGTCGTACCTGGAGAGCATTGAAGCCAGAAAAGAGTTGGTAAGTATCTCAGCGAGACGTCGAAATTTGGAAGGCGGGCTAGCTCGACTCTACAAAGATATGGTTTCAAAAGCCTCGTGGTTGGCTACGAAGCGAAACTC
>JBEKCU010000374.1:0-4225 GCA_050014735.1 Candidatus Acidiferrales bacterium
CCGGTCCAGCCGCAAGTCCCGATTTCGTCCAGGATGCGTTCTCAAGCGCGTTTCTATATGACGGCGGGAGCAGTAGTTCGTGGGGCACGCGGGCCGCATACCACCAGAAGATCAACGGCAATCTGGAATTCGCTGGCCTTTACGCCTGGGCAGGAGCGCTCTCCCCGACCGGCGAACTGGACGCGGCTGCGCCCGATTTGCGCAATAGCATTGCGACTCGCAATCATCACAGTCTCGCAGCCCGGCTTTCCGGAAAGCTTCCGCGCTGTGGAACCCAGTTTTCGGCAAGTTACAAATGGATCTCCGGCACTACTCTCTCGCGTATAGACGCCTACGGCGAGGCGGCAAACCAGATCGATCCGAATTTGCACCTTTCTGTCCGTCAACCTCTTCCCGGCTTAAATGGACGCTGGGAGGCATTGGCGGATTTCAGCAATCTTCTGGCCCAGGGTTATGTGACGTCGAGCGGCCAGGATTCGAGAATCGCGTTTGTTCCGGTCTTGAGGTCGTTCCGGGGTGGAGTAAGCTACCAGTTTTAGCGTTGCGGGTCTATTAAAAATAGGAGCAGACCTCCCATAAATGGGAGGCTTGGACTATTGTTCCCCTTCCCGTGTTCTGCCTCTCTTGTAAACACCTGTAATTTATAGAGTTGTTATCTTAAAATTACTTATATAATTTGGAAGCGGAGTTGCCTGAGCGGTGTGTGTTCAAGTGTCGTAGGGGATCCCTGTGAGTGTTCCGATCAATGACAGCCTGAGAATCCGGTTGGGAGCAGCCGTCCTCGCCCTTGCAACCTTGGCAGCGATCGTTTTTGGGATCATTAACTTTCAGCAACGCACAATTTTTTCAGTTCCCGACGATGGAGTCTCATGGATCGAGGGTCCCTCAGGGGTCATTGCCTGGCATATATCGCCAAATTCCCCAGCCGCGCATGCCGGAATTCGGACAGGCGATAGCGTCCTTGCGATCAACGATGCACCGATTCACAGCTCGATCGATGTGACCAAGCGCCTGTGGCGCATAGGACTGTGGTCGCAGGCGCATTACCGGATCAGCCGCGGCGGCAAACAGTTCGAGGCTCAGCTCGTTATCCAGCCGGCCGACCGTCCGTCCTCCATCGAAGATTACCTGCGCGTTGTCGGACTCCTTTACCTGTTCATAGGATTGTTTATTTTTGCGCGTCGCTGGAATGCGACTCGCGCCGTGCACTTCTACGTTTTCTGCCTGGTATCGTTCGTGATGTATTCGTTCCAGTACACGGGAAAGCTGAGCGCGTTCGACTGGGAGATCTATTGGTCAGGAATTGTTGCCCGGCTCCTGCAGCCCGCTTTGCTGTTGCATTTTGCGCTGGTGTTCCCCGAGCGCCGCCCGGCACCCCGATGGCGGGGGGCAACGCTCGCAGCGATTTACGCAATTCCCGGAGCGTTGCTATTGGTACACGTGCTGGTTGCGCTTCGCGAACTGGGATTCATGCCATCGGTAAGCGCGCGCTTTCTTCTGGATAAGCTCGACCTTGCATGTCTCGGTATCTACTTCCTGTTAACAGCGGTTGAGTTTGTGAACAGCTATCGCCGCGCGTCATCGGGCATCCTGCGACAGCAGTTGAAGTGGGTCACCGGCGGCGCTCTTGCTGGGATTCTTCCTTTCCTGATTCTGTATGTGGTCCCGTATTTTCTGGGGATTGTGCCCCGGCCCTGGATGAATTTTTCCACGATTTCCCTGGTTCTGATTCCGCTTTGTTTTGGCTACGCCATCATTCGATACCGGCTGATGGACGTGGACATTATCTTCAAGCGCGGCCTCGCCTACACTGCGGCGAGCGGCGCCGTGGTGGCCGTGTACATTGCGCTGGTAGCGCTCATCGGGGCTTTATTTCACACGGCTCAGCCATCCGGAATGATGGGTGGCGTGATCGCGATCGTTGTTGCCGCATTCCTGTTTCAGCCATTTCGCGACTGGATACAAGCGCGCCTTGACCGCTTCTTTTACAGAGATCGACTCGATTATCGCCGCACGCTGATCGAGTTCGGACGGACGCTAACGTCCGAAGTTCGTCTCGACCCAATGCTCGTGTCGGTCATGGATCGCATCTCGCAGGCGCTGCTGGTGGACCGGCTTGCTATTTTTATAGAAGATGAATCCCGCCCCGGCGCATATCGCCTCACTCGTTCGGTTGGCGTGAGATACGCGGGCCCGTTGGACTTGAGTTTTCTGGACGCCGACAAAAAGCCGTTTGAGCATCGCGTGCTGTTCTATGAATCGGCTCGGGCCGCGCGGGAGTCCGCCCCGTCGGTCCGTCAAACGCTCGAGCAACTGGACTTGAACTACTTCATTCCTTGCCAGATTCGCGATCATGCCGTCGCCGTGCTGGGCGTGGGCAAAACAGTCGATGGCGATTTCCTGTCGAGCGAAGACGTCGAACTCCTGTTCACCATCGCCGGGTATCTGGCCATTGCGCTGGATAACGCCCAGCTCTACAGCTCGCTTGAGCAAAAAGCCGAACAAATCGAGCGGCTCAAGGACTTCTCCGAAAATATCGTCGAATCTCTACATGTGGGCGTGCTTGCGGTCGATCTGGACGGAGCGGTGGAATCCTGGAACACGCAACTGGAACGGTTGATCGGCGTGCCGCGGGACCAAGCGGTTGGCCGCAAACTGGAAGAAGTTCTGCCGCCTGATTTAATGGCCGAAATCGCGGTCCGCGCGAACCGTGAGCGCATATCGAGCCTTTACAAATTCCGCATGCGGAATCATGCTGGACGAGACCTGATCGTCAATGTTTCGATTGCGCCGCTGGTTGGGAAGTCAGGAGAGCGCATCGGTCGGCTGATCCTGGTGGACGATATTTCGCAGAGAATTCGCCTCGAGGAACAAATGGTGCAGACTGAGAAGCTTACTTCACTCGGCCTGCTTGCCGCTGGCGTCGCGCACGAAGTGAATACGCCACTCGCCGTCATTTCCAACTACATTCAAATACTGGCCAAGCAACTTCCCAGCGGAGATCCCCGCCAGCAACTGATCGAAAAAGTGGTCAAGCAGACGTTCCGCGCGAGCGAGATTGTAAACAACCTGCTGAATTTCTCGCGAACCGGCGCGGCGGAATTTACCGAAGTGAATTTAAATGCCGTCGTGGAGGAGACTCTCTCCCTGGTGGCGCATCCATTCAGGACCGCGCAGGTGCAGGTGACTCGAAATTTGCAGCAGGAACTGCCGCCGGTGCTGGGCTCCAACAACAAGCTGCAGCAGGTGTTCCTCAACCTCTTCATGAATGCGCGGGACGCCATGCCCTCCGGCGGAATGGTTGAGATTCGGACGGCGTCGCACAATGGGTCCGTAGAGATTGAAATTACGGACACGGGTTTGGGCATCCCCAACGAGAATTTGCACCGCATCTTCGATCCGTTTTTCACGACGAAATCCTCGGGCCGCGGCACCGGTTTGGGGCTTTCGGTAAGTTATGGGATCATCAAGGAGCATGCCGGCAAAGTCGACGTGCGGTCGACGCAAGGCAAGGGCACTTCGTTCCGGCTCGAGTTCCCGGCTGCGCGGAAAGCGGTTCATGTCTAAGGGCTCCATCCTCGTCGTAGATGACGAATCCGAAATTCGAGAGGGCCTGGAACTTCTGCTGAATACCGAGGGCTACTCGACCTCCAGCGCCGAGACAGGCGAAGCCGGACTTGCTCTGCTTGACGAAAAACCGTTCGATCTCCTTCTGCTCGATGTCAGCCTCCCCGATCGTAATGGCCTCGATCTGCTGCGCGAAATCCGGCGGCGCGACCCCCATCTCTCGGTCGTCCTGATTACAGCGTACGGATCGATCGATATGGCGCGAGCCGCGTTCAAGAGCGGCGCGCAGGACTACATCACGAAGCCGTGGTCGAACGACGAGTTGCTGGTACAAGTCGCGCAGGCCGTCGAGGGCCGGCGCCTGCGCGAGGAAAACCTTCAACTCAAGCGCGCCCTGAAGCAGCGCTATAACTTCCCCAACATCGTGGGCAAGAGCGACAAGATGCTCGCCGTGTTTGACCTGGTTAGCCAGGTGGCGCCATCTCGTTCGACGGTATTGATCCATGGCGAAAGCGGGACTGGCAAGGAACTCATTGCCAAGGCCATTCACGCCGCGTCCACCCGGGCCGACAAGGCTTTTGTGCCGATCAACACAGGATCGATCCCGGTCGATCTGCTGGAATCCCAGCTTTTCGGCCATGTGAAGGGCGCATTTACC
>JBEKCU010000375.1:0-4221 GCA_050014735.1 Candidatus Acidiferrales bacterium
CTTCAGGGAGGCGAACTCGATCGGGCATTGTCGGAAGCAGAGATCGCCGTATCGCTCTCGCCGAATAGCTCGGAAGCGCATGCGGCTCGCGGGAACGTTCTTGCGAAGATGAAACGTGACGATGACGCGGCGCACGAATTTGAGATCGCGCGTGAATTTGCGAGTGGGACCCGGTCTACTCAGTAATAATTCAATGGATCCCGATCAATTTCGGGAATCTCGCAGTTGTGGGGGCATGCCATGGCGTACCCTGTGCCCGACCCGTTGGCTAGCAGTTGAGTGAACACCGACGCTCAAGAATCTAAGACGTGCTCCGGCTACTGGAGGCCATCTCCAAAGCGACCTGTCATTCGAGCTCGATAGGACTTCAGGGGCTAAAGCCCTTGCTTTTCATGTTTCTGAATGTCGCGGCTGAAGCCGCGACCCACAAAGCCTATCTATGAGAGAGCCGCCGGTAAGAAGCGAACTGGCGGTAACGAGCGAGATGGCGTTAAGCAGAGAGCGCCGGTAAGGAGAGGGCCTCCGGTAAGGATCGAAGGCCGAGTGTGTTCGAGTCTCGGCCTATAAATCCCGGCGGCCTTCCATTGCTTTCATCATCGTTACTTCGTCGGCGTATTCGAGGTCTGCGCCCACCGGGATGCCCACGCCAATTCGCGTCACTCGAACGCCGAGGGGCTTGATCAGTTTCGAGAGATACATCGCGGTGGCTTCGCCCTCGGCGTTTGGATTGGTCGCGATGATAATTTCTTCCACGGTCCCGCCCTTGAGCCGCTCGATCAAACTTTTCAGGTGCAGTTGATCGGGGCCGATGCCTCGCAGCGGCGCGAGCGCTCCGCCCAGCACATGATACAGGCCGCCGTACTGGCGTGTTTTTTCGATCGCCATGATGTTGTGAGGCTCTTCGACGACGCAGATTGTTTTGTGGTTGCGCGTCGCGCTGGTGCAATAAAAACACGGGTCGGCGTCGGTAATGTTGTTGCACACCGAACAAAATCGCATGTTCGTCTTGGCGTCGCGAATCGCGTCGGCGAGCGCCAGTGCATCCGCGGGCTCGATCCGGAGGATATGAAACGCGAGGCGCTGAGCGGTCTTTGCTCCAATGCCGGGCAAATGCTTGAGTTGGTCGATCAGACGCTCGACGGGTTCCGCGAAATCAGGCATGAATTATTTTCCGTGATGAAGTGTGGCGAGCCCGAGGAATCAGGAACGGATTCAACAGCTTCTACTCGATCCCTATCGTTCTTTATTGCTGTGCATTTATTGTCAGCGCATTTTTATCCGCGCGTCATTCCCAGCGAAGCGACGAATCTCTCGTCCTCTTGGTTCGCTCTACAGAGGAATTCCTCTCTTCGCTCGGAATGACAAACTCAATTCACGATGCTTCCAAATAATTTTAAAACAAGCCAGGAATTTCAAAACAATCCGGGAATTTTCAGTCCGGCCATCCCGGGAATGCCACCGGTGAGGCTTTTCAACTGGCTGGTCAACTCTTCGTCCACGCGGCGTCCGGCCTCGTTCACGGCGGCCCGCACCAAGTCCTGGAGCAGTTCCTGATCTTTTCCCGCAAAAACTTCCTGGTCGATACGAATCTCGGTGACTTGCTTCTGGCCGTTCATCTTGACTGTGACCATGCCTCCGCCGGCTGACGCTTCCACGTGAACCGTCTCGACCTGCTTTTGCAGGTTTTCCTGCATTTGCCGAAACTGCGTCAGAATCTGCTGAAGAGCTTTGACTTCCATGGTCTATTCCTCGCCCCGGCGTTTTATGTCGGAAATCTGGCCGCCGAACCGTTCCATCATTTCGCGCACGATCGGATCTTGCTCGAACTTTGCGCGCAATTCACGCGTGCCCGAGGTTCGCGTCGCCGCTCCCACTCCCGGCACGGCTTCCAGTTTAACACAGACGCGCACTGTCTGACCGAGGATGCGGCTCGTAATGTTGCGCAAACGTTCCATGGGATCACGCGACTGCAACATCTCCGCGAGCGCGCGGCTCTCGGTTGGAAAAAATAATCGCACTTCACCGCCGCTCATTTCCCATCGGAACACGTGCTCGATCAATTCGCCGAGAAATTTTTCCTGCGCCAGGATCGCGGATTTGATTTCGTCTACTTGAGTTTGTGAAAGACCGTTGCTGGCGGCGCCGTTTGGCGCGGTCGCGCCTGCCGGCGACTGAGGAACGGGAGATTCACTTTCTCGTCCATTCACTTTCTCCGGCGCCCTCTCTGGCGGTCGTTCTGGCCCCCGCTCCAACGATTGTGCCGGCGGTGCGGTTGCGTCTTCGGCATGTTCGTGCGCAGTAACCGCGTCTCTGGGACTTTCCCTTCGAACAGGCGCGGGCTGCATTTTTACCGCCGCTGGAGCTTGTGGCGCACCCCAAGAAGTCGCCGCTGCAAATGCCGCGGGAGCGGGGGTGCGCACAGGCTGTTGCGGTTGTGGCGCGGCACTTGAGGCCGGCGCGGGACGCAACGGGGCATTGGAGGCGGATCCGGGCGGCGGCCCACTCGCGCCGCCGGATGAGGAAGATGCGCCGCCGTCAAGTTCCGCCAGAAGTTCTTCGAGCGGAGCTAGCCGCGCCGCATTCACCATGCGCAGCAGTCCCATTTCCAGATGCAGGCGTGCATCGGGCTTACGGCGAAGATCGTCGTCCGTGTGGAGAAGGATCTGGAAGAAACGCGTGAGGTCTTCCTCGCTGAAGGATTCCGACATCTGCTTCAAGCGTGGGCGTTGGTCCGCGGGGGCGGCAATCAACTCGGAATCGGCGCCACAGACGCGGGCGACCAGTAGATTGCGAAAATGTCCGATGGTTTCGCGGCAGAAATGTTGAAGATTTTGTCCCTCGGCAAGCAAACGATGCACCAGCGTGAGAATGCGCTCGGCGGATTTTGCCTCGATCGCGCCTGTGAGTTCCTCAAGAATGTCTTCAGGGACAACGCCGAGCAATTCGCGCACCTGTGAGTCGGCAATATTCGAGCCGCAATACGCGCGCGCCTGTTCGAGGAGCGACAGCGCGTCGCGCAAGCTGCCTTCGGCGGCGCGGGCCATTACAGCGATCGCGCCGGTCTCGGCAGTCAGATTCTCTTTCACGCAAATCTGTTTCAGCGCGTCCACGATTTCCGTGAACGACAGCGCGCGGAAATGAAAATGCTGCGAGCGCGACCGAATCGTGTCGGCAAGGTTTTCCGGCTCCGTCGTCGCCATCACGAAAATTACTTTGTCAGGTGGTTCCTCAAGAGTCTTGAGCAGCGCGTTGGAAGCCTCGTCGGTGAGCATGTGCGCTTCGTCGAGGATCACGACTTTATAGCGGCCTCCAGCTGGGGCATAGCGGACCATTTCCCGAAGCTCGCGAATCTGGTCGATGCCGCGATTGGACGCCGCGTCAATTTCGATTACATCGAGCGAATTTCCTTGGCCGATTTCGCGGCATGAGTCGCACTCGTTGCAGGGTTCAGCAGCTGGGCCCTTCGCGCAATTGAGGGCCTTGGCCAGGATGCGCGCGGCGGTCGTTTTCCCGACGCCGCGCGCTCCGGAAAAAATATAGGCGTGAGCCACACGGCCGGACTGCACGGCATTGGCGAGCGTCCGCGTGACGTGCTGCTGACCGACGACGTCGGCAAAGGTTTGCGGCCGCCATTTTCGCGCGATAACCTGATAGTTCATTGCTTGGGAGTCCCGCTTTCCTCATTCCTATCCCAAAAACTTAACACAGAGTCCACGGAGGATCACGGAGAACTACGGAGAATTTTGTGCTCCGATCGACGCCCTGCCGTGGATCATTGCTTCAGGGGCGCAGGGTTTTCCACGAATCCACGAGAGCCGTCGGTCTGAAGGTGCAATCGGGGCGAATCCTTCAATTCCGCCAGGGTTTTCTACATTCGATCACAATTGAAAATGGCGCACTGCGGATGAGAGGAACTTCGGGTACTCCGCGGCGCACGAAGTGATCCCGGTACCGTTGCTCCCTTCCGGGCCTGGCGGGGTTCGCGGGACTTCGTCGCACAGAGCCCGAAGTTCCACGCATCGGCAGTCGCGCCAAGTTGCAGGGACTGCAAAGGAAGTCTAGCACAGCGCAGCTTTCGAAAAAAGAAAGGGCAAACCTAGGTAGTGGTGTCATTTAGATTTTTGGTTCCGTAAATCAAACTCAATCGACGGGCAAATCCACTAGGAGGGTAGAACATGAGCGATGCAAATCAATCCATTGAGTCCACATTGTTACTTGACA
>JBEKCU010000376.1:0-4218 GCA_050014735.1 Candidatus Acidiferrales bacterium
CTCAAGGATGCTGCGGTAAGAATCGGCTCGGCGGCAGGCAAGATCGATGGCACGGCTCACAAAACGGCTCATAAGGCTGCCGAAGCGGTGCGCGTGGCCAAGGACGAACTCGATGCACTGTCAAAGCAGGTAGACGCGCTGACGAAGCAGTTGAAGAAGAGTTCCAAACGGCTTCAGAGTGCTCTGAAGTAACTTAGCAAGGCCTCGCGAATCTCCTTCTCCAACATTCCAGTCGGAGAGTCGCCTTGCATCCGCGGCGACGCGCTCAATGAAGTAGACTTTCTATTCTGGGGGGAGAGTATGTCTATTCGGCCGGTCAAGCGCCTTATCAAGTCCAAACCGACACTCGAAGGCGCGGGCGTTCACCTGCGCCGTGCCTTCGGCTTCGGGAACACCTCCGACTTCGACCCTTTTCTGCTGCTGGATGATTTTCGCAACGATGTTCCAGAAGACTATCTCGCGGGTTTTCCATGGCACCCACACCGTGGAATCGAGACGATTACCTACGTATTAGCTGGAACCGTGGAGCATGGCGATAGCATGGGCAATCGCGGCGCGATTGCGTCCGGCGACGTCCAGTGGATGACTGCGGGCAGCGGAATCATTCATCAGGAAATGCCGAAGGGCGATCACGCTGGGCGGATGCACGGTTTCCAGCTTTGGGCAAACCTTCCCGCGTCGCTCAAAATGACGCCGCCGCGGTACCAGGAAGTGAAAGCGGCGGAAATCCCCGAAATTAAGGACGATGACGGCACCCATGTCCGGCTGGTCTGCGGAAAATTCTGGGGGAAAAAAGGGCCGGTCGATGGCATCGCCACCGATCCCATCTATATCGACGTCTCCGTCGCCCCCGGCCGCAGAAAATCCCTACCGATCGAGACGACGCGCCACGCCTTTGCATACGTCTTCGCGGGAGGCGGAAAGTTCGGCAATGCGTCCGAGCCCTTGGCAGTGCCGACCGAGCCGGTTGGATGGGCGGATACTGCTCCTCCCAAATCGGCCGAAAATCGTTCGCTCGTGCTCTTCGATCGAGGTGACGAAGTGATGGTACAGGCTGGCGATGAAGGCATCCGCTTCCTACTGGTGTCTGGAAGACCGCTGGAAGAGCCCGTGGCTTGGTACGGCCCGATCGTGATGAATACGCAAGAACAGCTCAAGGAAGCGTTCAGGGAACTCGATCAGGGAACATTTCTAAAGTCAGAAACGCAGCGCTAGGAATTGTCGGGGGCGGCAAGATACCTCTGATCCGAGTTCTATTTTAGTTCGGGCTAAATGAGGTTGCGGAAAAACCCTAAGATTTTCATTCCTCACCCGCTCCTGCGGGTAAGGAATCTCTCTTTCGTTGGATTTAACTCGAAGAGAGAATTCCCCGCTTCGCTCGGAATGACAATTTAAAAGGGCCTTTTCACAACCTGTAAAGACATATTCCGAGTCTGGAGGGTGTCATGTCATTTGGACTCTACGCGGCTGGATATGCAATCGTAATCATAGGCCTGCTTTATGGCGCTTATCTGATGCACATCCCTGGCCACTGGATCGCCGTTGGGGGCATCGTATTAGTCGGTTGCGGGATCATCTCCGCGGTTAAAACGACGCGTCCTAAAGATCCGCGTTCATAGCGACCGTCGACAAAACCGATCATCCAGTTCTCTTCCCCGGCACATGAATGCGAAATAGCTTCAGGTATTCTTGTAGCGCTTGGAGTAGGCCGACGTAGAGCTCTCACTTAAACTATATTCGCTTTATATTCGCCCATGAATGTGCTATCCTCTCGCCTGTTTTCAAATTTCAATACATGGGAGGAAATTATGTCAATTGCTCAAACACTCTTGCCGGAATTCGACCAGGAAATGAAGAGCACCCGCAAGCTGCTGGAATGCGTGCCGGACGGAAAATTCGATTACAAGCCGCACGAGAAATCGATGACGCTCGGAAAGCTTGCCTCACATGTGGCGGAGCTGCCGTCCTACATGGTCGCGACGCTTCAACTGGACAGACTCGACTTGACAGGCCAAGAGAAACAAGCTGCTCCGGCGACCCGCCAGGAAATTCTCGACTCCTTCGATAAGACTGTGGCGGAAGCTCGCGAACTACTCTCCAAAGCCTCCGATGACGACTTAGCGAAAATATGGACGCTGACCTACATGGGGCAGCAAATATTTTCCATGCCTCGTACCGCCGTGCTGCGCACAATGTGCCTGAGCCATCTTTACCATCATCGCGGGCAACTGGGAGTCTACCTGCGCATGAACGATGTCGAGTTCCCCGGCATGTATGGTCCTTCGGCGGACGAAATGAAAATGTGGCAGGCGAAAAGCGCCTAGATCGTCTGTTTAACACGAAACGGTTTTACGTCTCGAGTTAGCGATGCCGCTGTTGTCATATCCGTTCGTCGTTGGATTGACCGTCGGGCACGGTACGCCGTTCACGGAGAACGTTCGCGGGGAACCGTGCCCGTACACTCAGAAAGCCATTACAGACTACGGCGGCCTCGGCTGGAAAAATCGCTTGTGGGCCGCAGTGGCGGGGTGTATACCTCCACTGCGGGAATTTCCGTCAAGGAATCTCCTGGCCCTTTGGCGGCGAAATCTGCTTGGGATTCCTGCTGCCCAACTCCCTTTCAAGAATTCCGATCGCTGTTTGATCGTTCGAGGAGGTCTTTATGCCACTTTTCATGACTCAGGTTGCCTACACCGATCAGGCATGGCAATCGCTTGTTTCGAATCCGCATAACCGGTTCGAAGCTCTTCGGCCCGTATTCGATAATCTAGGCGGTCGGATCGTAAATGCGTGGGTGTCGTTCGGCGATTATGACATTGTCATTATTTCCGAACTTCCAGACAACGTTAGCGCCGCAGCCCTTGCGATTGCCGCATCGGCAGGCGGTGCATGCAAATCCATCAAGACAACCCCTCTGATGGATGCGGCCGAGGGCATGGAAGCCCTGCGCAAAGCCGCCTCATCGGGCTATCGGGCCCCGACGACCGGAAGGACCGCCTCGGCGTAGCACAGGCTTCCCGGGCCCAACACGGTAGAGATCCAGTTTGAAAAGGAGCTTGCCGATCCGTCCCGAAGAACCTGGGACGGATCGGCCCCTGCGAAACCTCCTTGTAACCATACGGCTTGGCTTCGTAGAGGCCGCCCGCCTTTTGGGCGCGCAACCTTTTCCTCGGCGAAAAACCACATTGACCCATCACCGTGATTCGGCACGCCTTGCCGCGCGATGACCGATTCGGTATAGTCCTAGAAGCGATCCAAATTCACAAATTTCGATTCAGGAGTCCGAACACACGATGTCCGGCGAAACAATTCCGTTTGCCACATTCGAAGAAGCCCTTGAAGAAATCCGGCAGGGACGGCAAATCGTTCTGGTCGACGATGAGGATCGCGAGAACGAAGGCGACCTCACGATGGCCGCTGAGAAAATTACGCCAGAGGCCATCAACTTCATGGCCAAGCACGGACGCGGCCTGGTTTGCCTGGCCTTGACTGAAGATCGCTGCGACGAGCTGGCCCTCCCGTTGATGACGCCGGTGAACACGTCGAATTACGGCACGGCGTTCTGCGAATCGATTGACGCGCGACGCGGCACGACCACGGGAATCAGTACGGCCGATCGCGCGATGACGATCCTTACGGCGATCGATCCCGCTACAAGGCCGACCGATCTCGCTCGGCCCGGACACGTTTTTCCATTGCGGGCGCGGAATGGAGGCGTGCTTGTGCGCGCTGGGCAAACCGAGGCTTCCGTGGACCTGGCGCGAATCGCGGGGCTAACACCGGCTGGCGTAATCTGCGAAATCATGAACGATGACGGCACGATGGCCCGCGTGCCTCAGTTAGTGGAATTTTGCCGCACGCACGGATTAAAGCTGCTGACTGTTGCGGAACTGATTCGCTATCGGATGAGGAATGAGCGGTATGTCCGCCGCGTGGCCGAGGCCGCGCTTCCGACGCGCTACGGCGATTTCCGGATGATCGTCTATACATCGGATGTGGACCGCGAGCAGCACATCGCCTTGGTTCGCGGCGATCTGGCTGGCGGGCCGCCGCTCGTGCGTGTGCATTCGCACTGCCTCACCGGCGACGTCCTTGCATCCACGGAATGCGATTGCCACGAGATGATCGAGCATTCACTCGAAGCCATCGCTGCCGCCGACCGTGGCGTATTTGTCTACCTTCACCATACAGGACGCGGATTCGGAATCGACACCTCCA
>JBEKCU010000377.1:0-4183 GCA_050014735.1 Candidatus Acidiferrales bacterium
ACTCTCTTTCTCCTCGATTCGTTCCAGGACAGGTGTTTCGATACGCAATGGAATTCGAGACGACGACCGCAACGTCTCGCTCCGGCATCGCCCATGATGCTGAAGGTCCGTCGAGCCTGGTTGTCACTTGGGACGCCACAGTTCGTATGGAAGTTCTGCCGGTGGCTGACAACCTGCCGGGAGGAATCCGCCTCCGCACCACGTACGAAAAATCCGGAGCCACCATTCGCTCCGATACTTTCGATCCCACCGCCGCTGAGACCCAGGAGCAGTATCGGAAGCTCGAAGGCAAAGTCGTCGAATTCACGCTCGATTCCGCTGGAAAAGTAGTGTCGGTCTCTGGCATCGAGGGAATTGCCGAGGGGGATAAAGCATCGCAGGCAGCGCGCCAGTGGATTGCTCAACTCGACGCAAGCTCTGGCGCGCCTCCCGGTGGCGTGGCGATCGGCCAGAAATGGTCGACAGAGCAACCCGCCAATTCGCTGCCGCTCGCGGGAATGGTCTGGCGCAGCGACACGGAATATCTCCGCGATGAGCCATGCCATCCCCCGAATCCCGATGTCCCTGCAAGCGTTGCCGCTGCGGACCCAACAGACCCGAAGGGAACTGATGAAACTTGTGCCGTGCTTCTGACACACCTGAATCTGGTTCGCCCCAAGCCGGTCCGCGATCCGACTCCCGAGGAGTATCGCAAGAATGGAGTGACCACCGCCGGAAAATGGGAAGGATCGGGGCAGAGCCTGATCTACGTTTCGCTGCGCACGGGAACGGTCGTCAGCATCACCCAAACGGGCCTGGAAGAAATGGACGTAACCCTCACCAGCACTAAGAAAACGTCGATGCACTACGAAGGCACGATCGAATCGCGCTCCCAGGTCGCGCTGGTTGCGGATGATAGCCCCTGATCCCGCGATCGTGGTTTAGGTGAATCGACTTCGCTTATTTGCGGGGCAGATTCCTTAAGGGCAGGAAATATATATATGGCCTTCAAATATGAAGAAGCAGTGCCCTGGGGACGCTCGTTCAGTGAATACCGGCGCATGTTCCATTTGACGAATGATGATTTGTGCAAGGGCATTCTCGGATGTGCCGACGGCCCGGCGAGTTTTAATGCTGGAATGTCTCGAGAGGGCCATCGGGTTATTTCCTGCGATCCTCTTTACCAGCTTACCGCCGACCAAATTAAACAGCGGATCGACGCCACGTACGAAGAGGTGATTGGACAGACTCGTCGCAATCAGGAAAAATTCATATGGGATATCATCTCGTCCCCTGACGATCTCGGGGTCCTGCGTTTGGAGGCGATGCGCGATTTTCTAGCTGACTACGAAAAAGGAAAGAAAGATGGGCGCTACAATCCAGCGGAGCTGCCCAAATTGCCCTTCGCACCCTCGTCGTTCGATATTGCGTTGTGTTCGCACTTTCTTTTCTTCTATTCAGACTCTCTTTCTCTTGCGTTCCATCAGCAGGCGCTGGATGAATTGTGCCGGGTAGCTCACGAAGTCCGCATTTTCCCGCTCGTGACGTATAACGCTGAGCCATGTTCGTTCATCACCCCGATGGTCGATCGCCTCAACAAGCAAGGCCGGATCGTTTCAATCGAAAAAGTACCCTATGAATTTCAGCGGGGCGGGAACATGATGATGAAGATTTTCAACGGTACCGCGGTCAGTCCGCCATGACTGCTTAGGCGAGTCTGGATGAAAATCCGTCGCCCAGGTAATTGAGATCGAAGGACTTTCTGAAATGCCAGATCCTGCTACGATCCTGCTTCACATCGGAGGCCCTCGACTGCTTGCTATAGCCGTTGTGTTGTTGGCCGCGCTCGCCGGTCCGGTTGCGAGTCCCGCCGCGAACCAGATTTATCTTTTCGCCAGCCCAAATGCACGAGAGTCGCTCACCGACAAGGATGCCAAGGCACGCTTGTCCTCTTTCGAGCAGATCAACGCCACCGCTGTCGCGGACCGGGCGGCTTGCTCGCTCACCAAGGACGTTCATATCGCCAATAGTTTGGGGATATACGACAAGTCCTCGGAAAACTCATTCATCGTGGAAGCCGACCTGGAGCAGAAGCAGTCCGAGTATCTGGCCGCCCTGTTGGGGCTGTATTCGCGCCAGGAATTCATCCTGCTGTTTCTCGATGAGGCCGGTGGCGGCGACCGGTTGTGGATCGTCGAAACGCCGCAATCGCTGGAAATAGTTGTAGCCGTACTGCGGAAATTGAAGCTCACTCCGGTGACGGTGCGAACGGAAAAGGACCGGATCGAAATTTGGTTCGTCGATCCGGGAGACAAGCGCGCGGAAGATTTGAAAATGTTTACATCGGAGGTGAATGGCCGAGCCAACCTTATCGCGGGCGTCGCGGAAATGCTCGGCAATCAGGACCGCATCACGGCTGTCAAACAGTGGCGGCAGCAAATCGGTGCATTCGAGCACCGGAGCGGACGCTTCGTATCCCTACAGTTATCGAGCAATAGCTGGCGTCACACCACCGCGGTTCATACTTGCAGCAAAGATATGTCAATTCCTTAGAGCAAGCTCTTGAAACGCTCGAAGGTGATTCATAGCGAAATTCAGACGCTATGTGGCTCTGTTGACTTTCCGTGAGAAATCGCGCTTTTTCTTTGCGGTGGCGTCATTGCTGTAGCTCGCCTCTTCAGAGGCGATCGTGTTCCGTTGAATTGTGCGACAAATCCCCGCGTCTGAAGACGCGGGCTACGGCAATCGACATTCGTACATTAGGCTGTCAACAGATCCACGCGATGTCGATGAATCTGCCGGAACAGGTGCGATGTGGCTGGGTGTCGCGGAAATTGGCACCGATGGGTATACTTCCGCCCATATCGCACGCGTTTCGCAAAGACGATATGAGTCTACGATAGGACGTGATCGTGAAGGCTGCGAGTGCCATGTGGTCGGTTCTGAGTGTTCTGATCGGTGTTCTGGTTGGCGCATTGATCGCTGACCGAATCCAAAGAAATCGCGAGAATACAAACAGTAAGAAAGAAGAATATCGCGAGCTCTTGAGCACGTTAACCCAGGCGGCCACTAACATCGCCGATTTTCACGGCCCCGTTGCCGAACATAGCCCAGAAGAAGAACGGGCCTATTACGAAGCCAAGGAAAGAGCAGTCATCGTGATCGACAACCGGATTTTCATCACACGCGAAATTGAGAAGATGGACCTGCGCAGGCGATGGATAAGCGCTGTCCACGATGTGGAAAATGGCGGCCACAGTCTTGAGTTTCGCCGAACGGTGAGACAGATACAGAGGCAGATCGTCAGCGCGGGAAAGCACCTGATCGAGTGATTTTAACTGACCATCTTCATTGTTCGAGACGAGTGAGCGAGGCGCTCGTCCTCTTCAAAAGGCCGGCCCGGAAGCATCGGTGGCGCATACGTGCCACCTCCGATGTTCTCGATTCCGGTCCGATTATACGGCCCAGTTGTCGGCGAGTCTCACGGGAAGATAAACCCGCCGGAAGCGTTGAACGCCGCGACGCTGGAGTTGGCGCCATTTACCGTGACCGTCGCGCTGGTGGGAGTGAAAGTGTAGCCCGCTTGGGTGGGGGTCACCGTATAGGTTCCATTCGGTACGTTCGCAAATGTGTAGGCGTTGTTAAAGAAGCTGACGTTCACCGTAGCTACCGTAGCGCCGTTTAAACTCAACGTCACCTGGGCGAGGAAGACATTCTTTACCGTGCCGGAGACGGTATACGTTTTCGCCGTGGCGCTGAAGGCCGAGACGGTAGAGTTGGCGCCGTTTACGGTCACCGTAGCACTAGCCGGAGTGAAGCTGTACCCGGATAAGGCGGCCGTGACCGTGTAGCTCCCGTTGGCAACATTGCTGAAGGTAAATGTGCTGCCCGAGGCACCCGATGTCAACGTTGCCACCGTGGTGCCGTTCGAACTCAACGTCACCGTTGCTCCGGCTGCTCCGGTGATTGTACCGGAGACCGTATATGTTTTAGCCGTCGCTGCAAATGCCGAGGCAGTGGCGTTGGCTCCGCTGACAGTCACCGAGGCGCTCGCTGGAGTGAACGTGTAACCGGCCAAAGTCGGCGTCACGGTGTAGCTGCCGTTCGCCACGTTGCTGAAGGTGTAGGTGCTGCCGGAAGCCCCAGAGGTCAACGTTGCCACCGTGGTGCCGTTCGAACTCAACGTCACCGTTGCTCCGGCTGC
>JBEKCU010000378.1:0-5961 GCA_050014735.1 Candidatus Acidiferrales bacterium
TGTCAAGTAACAATGTGGACTCAATGGATTGATTTGCATCGCTCATGTTCTACCCTCCTAGTGGATTTGCCCGTCGATTGAGTTTGATTTACGGAACCAAAAATCTAAATGACACCACTACCCAGTAATCTCTAACACTTGACATCCACGGCAACGTCAATCCATAGTATGGGGCTACAATGGGTTCAAATCCAGCGCCCCATTCAATATCGGCCTTGATGAAACAGCTCTCCAAGGTTGTGTGGTTCGAGGGCATGTACCTTGGACAACAGCATTTCCAGGCGCAACGGCAATCCTTTGAAGATCTGGTCCATTTTTCTTCCTCGAACCTTTGGTTTGAACCGTTTGGATTTATCGGTTACAGGCTCGACGCCGAAGCTCTGCGTAACGGCACAGTGACTCTAGTGCACGCTCGTGGCATCTTCCCGGATGGACTTGTCTTTCACATGCCGGACAGCGATTCCCTCCCTCCGCCCCGCAAGATTGAAGAAAATTTTCCACCCACGCGCGAGTCGCTTCTGGTGGCGATCGCGGTACCGCCGCACAAGCAAGGCGGCCCCAATTGCACGTTCTCAGCCGAGAATGCGGACTCTCAAACGCGGTACATTGCCGAAGCGTACCCCCTGTGCGATGAAAACACTGGAGCCGACCCGCGCTCGGTCCACTTGGGACGCAAGAACATCCGCTATGTTTTTGAGAATGAAAATCTGGAAGGCTTGTCCTTGCTGCCGATCGCTCGCGTTGTGAGGGATGGCTCGGGTCATTTCATTTACGATCCCAGCTTTATTCCTCCTTGCATTCAAATCGGCGCGAGCGAACGCCTGATGATGATCTTGCAAAGGCTGATCGAGATTCTTGACGAGCGAGCCTGACAGTCCTCCGGCATTTGTGCCAAGCCGAGCGAGGCCATCCGGAGCAAGTGTACGCGGAAATGTCGCGGCTGGGCGGTGCGCTTTGCACCTTTGGCATGGATTCGCATCCACAAACTCTGCCTGCATACGACCATCTAAACCTGGACAAATGCTTTCATGCACTGGATGAACACATTCGGGCGCACCTGGAGCTCGTTTTTCCTCCGAACCGTATCGTAATTCCCCTGAATCCCTCGGGACGATACACTCACGAGGGAGTGATTTCGGACCAGCGGTGTCTTGGCCGGTCCCGCTGGATACTAGCGATCCAGTCGAACGTCGGAGAGATGGATCTGATTTCCAGAGCCCCGCGGCACGTGAAGGTTTGCTCTGCGGAACTTCTGCCCGAACTTGTTAAAACCGCGCTCCCAGGATTGGGTCTAACGCACTTGCCGGTTCCCCCTTCCGCCATTGCGCCCAAAGTGGATTTTCAATACTTCGGCGTAAGTAAGGTTGGGTCTGTGTGGGAACATATCGTCCAAACACGCAAGGTTGGCGTCTATGTGCCCGGAGAATTCCCAAACCCTGAACTCGAATTGTTGATCGTTCTCGAATCCTAAGGAGTCTCTATGGGAGCCACGCTATATGGGGCCTCTAGCCTCAAACCGCCGCCGCCTGGTTCGCGACGGACTGAAACTCTCGCGTTAATATACCAGGAAGTTCTGACGGTTACGATACGCGTTCGGGGCAACCGCCAGACCGTACCCGACTCGCAAGCGTTTCGCATACAAATGCAGGCAGCTCTACGGTTCGCGGAGAAGGAAGGCGTCGGAAGGGGTTACTCGCCCGAAGATGTGCGATTGACAACGACGGCGGTTGTCGCATTCCTCGACGAATCGATATTGAACTCGACGAATCCTGCGTTTTCCGATTGGTCCAGGATGCCCTTGCAAACGGAGCTGTTCGGTAGCAACGTTGCTGGAGAGTCGTTCTTCGAGAATTTAGACCGCCTGCAAAACCGCAGCGACTCCATGGATGTTGCCGACATTCTGGAGCTGAGGCACCGGTAATTATGGCGGGGCCGGATCGATGGATACGTCGGCTTTCCATCGCCGCCGTGGTTTGTTTCCTGGTCGGCGCAATTCTATTTGTAGGTTTTAGGCTGCTGTTGGGCTCGGGAACGGCCGATCTTCGAACGATTTCGGTTCTTCTTCCAGTGTAGGAGCCGGTATGAGATTTTCCTGGGAACATCTTGTGGCAATCGGCGCGGCAGTTGTTGTTGTTCTGTTGGCTTGGTTTTCTCCGTCTTGGTTTCACGTTACAGGGCTGGATCGCGCCATCCTAAGCGGCGGAATCCTGGTGATTGGGGCTGCTTGTATCGGCGGGTTTCTATTGTGGGCGCGTTCGAAACAACGCCCCATGCCATCCATGGCCATGCAAGCGCCGAGCGCGGCAGGTGTCGCGGCTGCTGCGGCTCCCACTTTCTCAGGAATAGCCCCGGCTCCGGAGGACCTTAACCTTCTGATTCGCGAGGCAGAAACAAAAGTCAAGTCTGCCCGCTTGGGCCAGGGTGCAAAGCTGGCCGGTCTTCGCGTCGTTGTCGTGCTTGGGGAGGCAGGATCGGGCAAAACAACCTCCGTCCTGCATTCCGGCCTCGACCCGGAGCTCCTTGCTGGTCAAGTCTTCCAGGAAGGAAACGTGGCTCCGACTGCGGTGGCAAATTTCTGGTTTGCGCGAAAATCGGTTTTGATCGAAGCAGGACCTGGTCTGCTGTCCGAGCCCCGTTTGTGGACGCGTCTAATCCAGCGCCTGACCCCTAGGGGGCTCAGGGCGATGTTTGGCGGGAAGTCCCAGGGTGAGAGAGCAGCCTTAGTCTGTTTCGATTGCGAAAAGCTGGCGAATGCAAAATCCGCCGACTCGATCGTCGCTTCGGCGCGCGCTCTTCGGGACCGGTTGGAGGAGATGTCGAAGGTGCTCGGGAGTAGTTTTCCCGTGTATGTTCTGTTCACTCGCGCGGACCGCTTATCTTACTTCGATGATTTTGTAAGTACGATGACGAACGACGAAAGTTCTCAGGTCCTTGGGGTCACTCTCCCAGTTGCATCGGAATCAGCGACGAGCGTTTATGCGGAACGTGAAACGAAACGGCTGACGGCAGCCTTCAACTCTCTTTTCTATTCTCTGGCCGATCACCGACCCGGGCTGCTTTCCCGTGAACGCAACACCGAAAGGCAGGCCGGAGTCTACGAATTTCCCCGGCAATTCCGCAAGCTTGCCAAGCCCGCCGTTCAGTTCCTGGTGGACCTGTGCCGCCCGAGCCAGTTGCGGGCCGGACCATTCCTGCGAGGGTTTTATTTCATTGGCATGCGCACGGTCGCCAGCAGCTCGAGTCCATCTACCCTCATGGCGACTCGTACGAGTTTCGGGGCGCCCATGGCCGCGCCGGCCTCGAACGCCACGAGCATTCTCCGCCAGGAGGACCTCCTGGCCGCTGCTGCCGCGGGGGGCTGGCAAACCAGCACGCAAATGCCGTCCGGGGAGGGCCGCAAGGTTTCTCAATGGGTATTTCTGAGTCACATCTTCAGTCAAATTCTATTGCAGGATCGCGGAGCGTTGGGGGCGAGCAGCGTCAGCACTCGAATGAATTACTGGCGGCGCGCTCTGCTCGCCACGGCGGCAATCGTGTGCTTCATTTGGATCTTGGGGTCCATTGTTTCGTACCTTTCAAACCGCGCGCTCGAATCCGATTTTATTCAGGCCGAGCAGAATGTTCACGCTTCAAATTCCCCCGCTGCGGAACCGCCTTCGATCGAGTCGTTGCAAAAGCTGGAAGTGCTGCGTAAATCCCTTGCCGAATTGACTGGTTACGAAAGAAACGGGGCTCCGTTGCACCTGCGCTGGGGGCTCTACGCCGGCCACGATTTCTATCCGGAAGCGCGGCGGGTTTACTTCCTGGAATTTCGCCGGCTCCTTTTCGGCCAGATTCAAACATCCATCGTGGACGTCTTGAGACGACTGCCGAACACGCCCGAACCCAACGACGATTACATATCGAACTACGACACGCTGAAAGCGTATTTGATTACCACCTCGGATTCCGACAAGAGCACGCCTGACTTTCTTTCTCCAGTGCTCCAGCGGTACCTAACGGCGGGTCAAAATCTGGATTCCAACGTTTTGGGATTGGCTCGAACGCAGTTCGAGTTTTATGCCAGTGAACTCAAGGTCCGAAACCCTTATTCATCTGACACCGATGCCGCGGCCCGCGATCACGCCCGCGATTTCCTGAATCACTTTGGAGCGGTGCCCCGGATCTACACCGCCATGCAAAACGCGGCGGCAAAGCAGAATGCTCCAGTCAATTTCTATCGCGAGCACCCGGATGCCACGGATTTAATCCGTTCGGTGTCGGAAGTTCCCGGCGCGTTCACCAAGGGCGGATGGGATTTCATGCAGAACGCCATGATCCACTCTGACCAATATTTTCGCGGAGAAGAGTGGGTTCTGGGCAATGCGAGCGAAGCCATAACAAACCGAGCCGACCTGGAAAAACAACTGCGCACCATGTATCAAGCGGATTTCACCAAGGACTGGCAGGATTTTCTGAGAAATGCAAGGGTTGCCTCGTACGCAGGGACCGAAGACGCTGTCCGCAAGCTGAAGAAACTCTCGGCAACTGAATCGCCGTTGCTTGCCTTGCTCTGCGATGCCTCACAAAACACGACGGGGCGCTCGCGCGATTTGGACGCTGCATTTAAACCCGTCCAGCAAGTGGCTATCTCCCCGGCCTGCGCAAGCAGTGTCTCGCCGATCTTGATTCCGTACGTGGCCGCGCTCGCGAAGTATGAAAATTGCTTGGAGACCATGGTTTCGGCGCCACCGGAACAAAAAGCTGCCCAGAAGCAGATGTGCATTTCAACGATGAACGAAGGGAAGCTCGTTGTGACAGCTCAGATCATGCCCGCGGCTGGTTTGGATCCCGTAGGCCACATCAACCAGACCGTAGAGCAGCTTCTTGAGGCGCCGCTCGTTTTCCCGGAGCCTACGGGTCCCGTTGGAACGGGCGCAAAAGGGCTCTGCGATTCGTTTGCCGGAATCAACGCCAAGTTCCCATTCAAATCGAATTACGATGTTCCAGACGTTTCGATTCAGGAATTCGATGCATTTTTCCGCCCTGACACCGGCACGCTTCAAAAATTCATCCTAGGCAATCAAGGCGTTCTGGTTCCGCAAGGTTCTCAATTCGCTGTCAAACCTGGCGCGAAGGTCGAGTGGGGCCCGGCATTCCTCCCCTTCGTGAACCAGGCGCATTTTATCCAGCAATCCCTGTACCCAGCAGCGGGAGCGGGACCTGTTCAGCTCAAATATCAATTTAATGTCCGCGCGATTCTGCCTGAAGGCGGTATCAGCGGCGTCACTTTCACATTGAATGGGCAAACGCTGACATACCCCGGCGGGCCGCAAACCGCGTCCTTCATCTGGCCAGGAACCGGTCCTCAAGCGGCGAGGATCAGCTATCGCGCCGGCGGAAGCCAGGACACGGACCTACTCTCCGCGCAGGGCCCGTGGGCAATCATCCGCCTGCTTTCCTTGCCCGGAGCCAAAGTTACTTCCTCCGGCTCTACCCTAAGCGCGGAATGGCACGCCCTTCAAGCCGACGGCCGCACGCCACTCAATCTATCCGGAACTGGAAAGCCTATCGTGGTCCATCTTGATTTCGATGGTGGAGGAGCGCCGTTTGTGTTGCAGGGCGGGAATTTCTCGAATCTAGTGTGCCGGGCTAGCCGCTAAATCGGCTTCCCGATTGAGAGGAAGACTCCCTCGGTAATTGCATATAGTCAGTGACAGGCAGCGCCGGCATCCATGGCAGCCAAATCTGGAGTTCTCCTCCTTTGAAGTATTGATTGTCATACTGTTTCTGGAGACTTTCGGAACTAAAGCCCCGCGAAACGGCTTTCCCAGAGAGGACACTCTGGGGAAGACCCTCTCCCGTGACGACTGGAATGGGCATTCCACGCGGCAACTTCAGTTCCCATATTTGTGTGACAAGGTTCCAGTCCTGGCAAATCGCCAGCCGATTTCGAAGTTTTGCCAGGAGGCAGAGGCGATA
>JBEKCU010000379.1:0-4128 GCA_050014735.1 Candidatus Acidiferrales bacterium
CAAGATCTGAGCCGGAAGCGGAGCTCCTCCTCCTGAAACAAGAATCCAACTGAAAGAGAATAACCCTTCTCGCCTGGGGCTTTTAGGAGTGTGATTCAGAAAATTGGCCGGTAATAATCGGCAAACTGGAAGTTATTGCGAGACAGAAGTCTTAGTGTTGTATCGGAAGCGCGAGTGCGCAAGCTGCACACACGAGCACGGTGTGTTTGCGCGCTTTCGATACAACGACTTGAAGGAAGACGCTGGCGTTTGCGGCGGATGCGGGCTAATGGCTATGGGAATTCAATCTTTTGACCCATCCGTAAGCTATTGTTTTTGCGGTACTTAGAAAGTGAGCATGTGCGAGAACCGCAATTCGATGCGTTATGCTGGGGCATGACGTGACGAGCATAGCACGCGAAGCGTCCGCCGCGCCAGCGGCTTCGTTCAAGTCCGGTTCTGGGAAGTTGCAAGCTTCAGTGACACTTGCGACCGATTCTCGCCGGATCATGGCGGTCTCGGAAACAAACGGCAATTTTCGGTTTGACGGCAACCAGTTGAGCACCACTTTCAGAAGAGGACCGGTCGTCAGCAACGACGTCGTTTGATTCGAGAACCACTAGCACTGCGTCGTGCTCTAGCTCCAACTTGTTCCTCGTTTCATCTCCCGCAACCGTGCTTGGCCTGCTCGAACAGATCGAACAGTCGGCCGGAATTCGGTCCCGCGAGCGTTTCGATACGGTGAGGCTGTCCTTTCTCGACGATATATTGCGCGGTCATGCCCTTGGCGCGAAACTCCGATGCTTGCTTCTGCATCAGCCCTTGCCATCCCATCGGGTCCAGTTCTCCGACGAACATGGTGATGCACATTTTGGAAATGGCCTGGATGTGCGCCGGGGTCTCCTCCCACAGATAGCCCGGGAACGCGGTGATCGACAGGAAGTACTGAGGATTCAGCGAGGCCACATGAAATGCGGCAATGCCGCCGTTCGACGGCCCCGCGATGTGGAACTTATTGTCCCGGATTTTGTAGTCGGCCAGAATTTGTTTTAGAAACTCGGGGAAGATACGCTCCCCGCCTTCGAAGAACAGCTGGTCGTCCGGCGCCGCGGGGACCACGACGATGTAGCCGCGCTTCTCCGCTTCATCGCGGAAATTCCTGGCGATGACGCTGTCCACCACGTTCATCGTCTGGGGTCCGCCGCCAAATCCGAGAACGCCGGGATAGGTTTTGCCGGCGTCGTAGTTGTTCGGGAGCACGACCTTGTAATGAACGGTGGTTCCCCCGATTTGCTTGGTCTTTTCGAGAACATCGGCTTTCAGTGGAAGGCTGGCCATGATCGCAACCGCCGCCGTAAAAGACAAGATAGTCGAGCGGCACTGTTTCATAATTTTCTCCTCGAGAATGGCGCGGGCGGTGGTGGCGATTCTTTTCAGCCCAGGAGCTACTCAGAAATGCGGGTTCGTTAACAGTAGACCCAGGCCGAACCTTCGACACCACATCAGATTCCTTCTAGGGGATCGGAAGATGTCCGGCAGGAGGAATCGATGAGGGTAATTCGGTCGTGACCTCGTGCTTGCGGTGCGCGAATCGCAATTGCAACCGGTCCATGTACAGGTAGACAACTGGAGTCGTATACAGGGTCAGCAGTTGGCTCACGATCAAGCCTCCTATGATGCTGATTCCAAGCGGTCTTCTCAATTCCGCCCCCGTCCCAGTCCCCAACGCCAGCGGCAATCCGCCCAGCAGCGCGCACATCGATGTCATCATGATGGGCCGGAATCGCAATAAGCAAGCCTGATAGATCGCTTCCTGCGGACTCTTCCCTTCCTTGCGTTCCGCTTCCACCGCAAAATCGATCATCATAATCGCATTTTTCTTCACAATTCCAATCAGCAAAATAATTCCAACCAGCGCAATAACGCTCAATTCGGTATGGAACATTATTAAGGCGAGGAGAGCTCCCACACCGGCTGAAGGCAACGTGGAGAGGATCGTCAATGGATGGATGTAACTCTCATACAGCATCCCGAGCACGAGGTAGACCGTCACAACGGCTGCCAGGATCAACCATGGCTCCGTCTCCAAAGATGCTTGGAAAGCCTGTGCTGTACCTTGAAAATTGGGATGGATGCTGGCGGGCAATCGTATTCTTAGCATGCCCGCCTCGATTTGCGTTACGGCGTCGCCCAGGGAATAGCCTTGAGCCAAATTAAACGAGATCGTAACCGCTGGGAACTGGCCCTGATGATTGACTTGCAACGCTGAAGTCTTCCGCTCGAAATGCGTGAACGCGCTCATTGGCACTTGAGCGCCGTTCGCCGAACGCACATAGATCTGCTGGATTGCGTCCGCGCTTTGCTGAAATCGGGGATCGATTTCCATCACGACGTGATACTGATTCAGCTGCGTATACAGTGTCGATACCTGGCGCTGGCCAAAGGCATCGTACAGGGTGTCGTCGATCACCTGCTGCCGAATTCCAAACCTCGATGCCGTATCGCGATCCACAATCAGGGTGGCTTCCAATCCGCGATCTTGTTGATCGGTTGAAATATCCCGCAACCCCGGCACTTGCCGCATCACAGCCATGACCTGCGGCGCCCACTCCTCGAGCTCGGCCACATTTTCGCCCTGGAGAGTGTACTGATACTGGGAGCTGGCTGTCCGCGCACCAATCCTGACGTCCTGGACGGCCTGCATGAACAACGTAGCGCCTGGGACGGCCGCAAGTTTCGGCCGGAGCCGCGCAATAATTTGATCCGTGTTAGCCTTGCGCTCTTCCAGAGGGATCAACTCAACCCTAACGTTGGAGGTATTCTCCGCCCCGCCGCTGGTGAAGGCCAGAGCATTTTGCGTGGCTGGATCGGCTGAGAGTATCTGCAGATATTGTTTCATCTTCTCCTGCATCGACAGGAAGGACATATCCTGAGCGCCCATGATGGTTCCCGTTAAGCGTCCGGTGTCTTGTTGGGGAAAGAAGCCTTTTGGGATCACCACGTATAAATACACGCTCAGGCAGAACGTCGCGCCCGTCAGAACGAGCATGAGCGGCTGGTGACGCAAGACCCAGCGCAGCCCGCATGCATAGAGGTCGAGCATCCACTGGAAGGCTCGTTCACTCGCGCGATAGAGGATGCCGTGTTGCTGCCCTGTTACAGGCTTCAGAAATCGCGCGCACATCATTGGGGTCGTCGTGAGGGAAACGCACAGGGAAACTGCAATTGCGGTGCTCAACGTCACGGCAAATTCCCGAAACAAGCGGCCAATAAGTCCTCCCATCATAAGAATGGGAATGAATACGGCCACCAGCGATGCGCTCATCGAGAGCACCGTGAAACCGATTTCTCGCGAGCCTTTTAATGCCGCTTCGACTGGCGAAAGGCCGCACTCAAGATATCGCGCGATATTCTCGATGACGACGATCGCGTCATCCACAACGAAGCCTGTCGAAATCGCCAGCGCCAGAAGTGAAAGATTGTCGATGCTGTATCCGAGCAAGTACATCACGCCAAACGTGCCAATTAAGGAGAGGGGCACGGCGATGCTTGGAATGATTGTGGCCCAGGCGTTTCGCAGGAACAGAAAAATCACCATCACCACAAGCATAACTGTTAACACGAGCGTGAACTGAATGTCCTTCACGGAAGCGCGAATGGTGACCGTTCTGTCCGCATCGATATCGAGTGATACCGTCGGCGGAATCGACGCGCGCAGTTCCGGCATCAGGGCTTTGATGCGCTCCACCGTATCGATGATATTAGCGCCGGGCTGGCGAATCACGGTCAGGAAAACGGCGGGTTTGGGCCCGACGAATCCCGAGGCCCTGACGTCCAGAAAGCCGTTGCTCGCTTCTCCCACGTCGCTTAACCGAACGGGGGCACCATTCTTGTAGGCCACGATCAGGGGGCTGTAAAGTCTGGCGTCGAATAATTGGTCCGAATCCGAAATAACCCAACGACTGTCCCGATCGGAAAGCGATCCTTTGGGAGAGTTCGCGTTGGCAGTCTGCAACGTCTTACGAACGTCCTCCAAGCCAATCCCGTAATGAGCAAGGGCCATCGGATTCAGGTCAATGCGCACGGCTGGCTGCGACGAACCGCCGAGGTTCACCTGGCCTACGCCAGCCACCTGGGAAATCTTCTGCG
>JBEKCU010000380.1:0-4092 GCA_050014735.1 Candidatus Acidiferrales bacterium
CACATAGTAAATATCCCTTCTTGGATGAATCAAGAAACCTACAACTACGGCCAGGACTATGGCGAGGGCTACCGAGACTTCGACGAAGGCTTCGTACGGAGTGAACAGCGACACCCCGGCAACGAGAGCGACAACAAAGAGCACGGGTACCAGGAGTTCCATTAGCGTAAGAAGGAAGATAATAGCAATAAACAATGCTCTTGTAACTGACAACACCGGCAAAATCCCGATCACGCCTGATAAGTCCGGTTACCGTCATGTGGGAGCCAGTTGACGAGAACGCTGTTTTCAGGAGTTGAGAGACGGTATCGTCGGGGTGAATGCGGTTGGTGCAATTTGTTATGTGGCATGAATCCCGAATTCACCCAATATACGATGAAGCTCATCAATTCCAGCTTCCACGGTGAATACGGCGGCATGGAGACCTACTTCTTGAGCTGATTCGACGTTCATCTGGTGATCGTCGAGGAATAATACTTGGCTCGGTTGAACTTTGATTTCGTTCAGAATATTACGAAAACAGCCAGCAGCAGGCTTCATCACACCGGTCTGGCAGGAGTAGAACTCCCTATCGAAAAGGTCTCTGTAGCCGAGTGTTTCGGACATATAACGCGCCCTATATGGTTCCTGATCGGTGACCAAGTAACACGCTTTACCGATCCTTCGCAATGTTCGAACACTGCCCGTGATCCGTGGGTCCACTTCGATCATCGTCCACGCATCAAGAGCATCTTGCAAGGTCCCGTGGCACTCCCAGTCAGCCAATACATTCGATAACGCTTCTGGGAAATTAGATTGGCCTTCTAGCGAGGGCATCTCTGCGGCGAAAACATCCGCAAGGAACTCATCCAGATTCCTAATGGAGCCGAGTATGCCTTCCCACGTTTTTCTCCACGTTTCAGAGGGTCTCTGAATAACACCGTCGGCATCGAACAGGATCGCATCGATATGCATGATTCATAATTGGCTATATTCGTTTTCTCGGTCAAGTCCTGTGTCGCGTTACTGGAATGTGGCTTTCTGCCGCAGATCATGAAGGATTTCGACTGCTGCTACTTCCAATATCCCGAAGAAGGGACGATCCACATCGGCGCGAACGGCGGCGATAGCCATTGGATTTGTTTTCGCCACCTCGAAAAGTGGAACGCCGACAGCGCCCGCTTCATCACGGCGTGACTTCCGCGTGAGATGCAGCGACTCGGCGAACTGTTGTGAAAGAACTTTGACGCAGGCTGAAGGAGATCGCCCCGTTCTTGCGGGAGGCACGTCACCGCTTCGCTCAGCCGGGACGCCACGCGCCAATTCCGGGGAATCCGACGTGGACGGAGTGGGTCGAGGCGAACCTCCGCGTCACCGTTCGCCGCGTGCAGCAGCTATTGGGCGAGGAGGCGGAACCTCGCGAAATTATTTCGCCAAGTTCCAAGCAGCATCCCGGCGAGTTGCACACTGAGGACTGGCGTGGCACTTCTCAAGGCGACCGAGCGCAGGACTGCGCAGGTCTTCTGCGCAGACGATAGCTTGAGACTCGCTATGCCTGACCCTCAAACTTTCTGCTCTCGCCCCGCATCTAATCGGTATGAGGAACCTACCGAAATTTCCCCTCGCTGTAGGTAGGACCCACTTTGTTAACCGTTCCCGTGGCGGCAAGCCCATGACCCCGTACGCGGTGGTTGTCGGTGCCGTATGCACCTGCCACGATCAACCGGCTAAGCCGGTAAGGCGCGACGGCGAGTGGTACGCCTATTGCTCCGTGACAGGCGAACTGCTTCGGCTATACAGCACGAACTAAATCCGCTTAGCACGATTCATGCGGTCGGTACCAAGTTCTTAGCCGCCATCTGGGCTTCCTCGCGCTGCTGTCGGGGAAGTTTTGAGCCTGCATGCAGAATCACTTTTTGGGTTTCTGCCGCCGTTTGTCCCAATGCTTGAATCCCAGCACCTTCTTGATGTGCAATCGATATTCGCCCGCACGGCGGTCCCTGACGATCTTCTGGATCAGCACCGCGACCTCTGGCACTGGAGGATTCATGCCGTTGAGCAGGCGCAATTCGAATGGCATCGAAACCTTAGAGAATCGCGTCGTCCAGTAGGGCTTGATCTTGCGGTATTCGATCTTCTTTGTGCCCGCGATGATCTGCGCCAGCCACTCACGCTCGATGGTCGTCGTGATTCGGTCGTAACGAGTTGCCACAGGTCACCCTTTGTCTATGGATGTCTCTCGGCGGCGCGAGTTGCGACGAATCTTGAAAAACAATGGTTGGGAGTTTTAGTACGCGTTCCAGCCATCGTTCATATGCAAGTCATGGAACTGGTTTCCACATGACGGTAACGCCGTTTCACGGGCGGAACCCTATAAACTAGCGGTGAAAACAGGACTGGAACAGTTTTGGAGATTGTGACATCGCGCACATTTGTTGGTGACCAAATTCACAGCCGCCTCCAGCAATGTGGCTCATCTTGTAAGTGAGAACAGAATGGGGTTCGAGAACGAACTTAGGATTGTCTGATCATCCTAAGCGCAATGGCGTGAGGTGAGCGTCACGAAATCAAGCAAACGAGCAAACGAAAAGAGAACGTCCATCACTTTCGACACCGAAGCATTTCTGCGTTCGGCTGGTGTGGCGAGAACCATGATGGAATTCGGGAGAAAAGAGACAATATTTTCCCAAGGCGATCTCTCCAAAAATATAATGTACATCCTAAAAGGTCAGGTAAAAATATCCGTTGTCTCCAAATCCGGCAGAGAGGCTGTGTTGGGGATTCTAGGACCCGGTGAGTTTATCGGTGAGGGCGGCTTGGCAGGGCAGCCATTGCGGATGGCAACCGCCACTGCCCATACACCTGTGACTTTGCTGGCAATCGACAATAGCGAAATGTTCCAAGTGCTCCACGCGAAAAGTACGTTTTCCGATCACTTCATCACCTATATGCTGGGGCGAAACGTTCGAATCGAGGAGGACTTGATCGACCAGCTTTTCAACTCCAGCGAGAAACGGCTGGCTCGCGCTCTACTGCTGCTTGCCCGCTTTGGCAAGGGGGATAGCCCTGAACGAGTGCTTCCCAAGATACCTCAAGAGATGCTAGCGGAAATGGTAGGTACCACGCGTTCTCGCGTCAATTTTTTCATGAATAAATTTAAGAAATTGGGCTTCATAAAATACAACGACTGGCTGCATGTAAACACCGCTCTCCTTGGTGCTTTCCTGCACAGCTAGGCCAGATTTCGGTAGTGCCTCATTTTGGTTTCTTCGGCTTTATAGCCGCCTCAACAAGTGCCTGATATTCATCCGACAGGACGCGAATCTTTTTCAGAAGCGTTTCGTACTCGGGGGTATCTGACTTCGTTCGTCCTATTTCTTTCCACAATTGTTGGATTCGATGTAGTTTATCGAGAGTCGCGTCTGTGTTGTTCAAGATGCTACTCCATTCGAGTAAGGATACCCAAAACAATGCTCCAAGTCCTGCGAAGTCGCGTTACCGCCATGTGGCTTGTTTGCTTAGGCCAAGGATCGACAAGCAAGCTTCTCAGTCAATTCGAGTGGCGAAGAAGGCCTGGCGGCGAGGGGGTAAGCACTTTGCGCCGTAAAACAGAGCCGTTTCAGTCGCAAATCCGCACGCGGCAAGTTGGTCGCAAACGATTCGCGTATCGAAGAGCCGCACTCCGTGAATCTCGTGACCGCGCCTGTAAAACTCACCGACACGTCGGAACGTTTCTATTTGTCTCACCAAACGTCGAGCGGACTGATCCTCGGTCGTATTAACGAGTATTGCCCAGTCATCACTCGACGCCCAAAATCGACCAGCTAGAGAAGGTTCGCCGAGTTCGATTAAATCAAAGATCAGCATTCCACCCTTTGGTAGAGCGCTGGAGGCACCTCGAAAAAACTTCACTAGCAGATTGTCGGCGTCCGCGCCTGCTCCGTGGTAAGTCAGAGTCTCCCCCAACGCAACGATGGCCTCGCAAGCACCAAATTGAATGTCGTATGCGGACGCATTGACGAAGCGTGCAGCCGGGACGACTGTGCGTGCAATCTCCAGCATCTCCACAGAACTATCTATCCCTGTTACCTCAAATCCAGCTTCAGTGAGGGT
>JBEKCU010000381.1:0-4080 GCA_050014735.1 Candidatus Acidiferrales bacterium
TGAACGAAGTCAAAACCAAACAGGCTGAAGCCTGTTCTACCTAAATAGTTCCACATTGCGTTACTTCTTCTTCAGTTTCGGTGGCAACGCACCGATCGGCTCAAAGCGATAACCTACCCAGGGGTCGGTATGGATGTACTTGGGATGAGCCGGATCGGGTTCGATCTTCTTTCTTAGCTGATTAATGAAGACCCGCAGGTATTCCGTCTCGTTACCGTAGTCAGGGCCCCAGACAGCCTGCAAGAGGCGCCTGTGTTCCAGCGGCTTGCCCTCGCTTGCAACCAGGTGGCGTAGAAGTTCAAACTCCTTGGGCGTCAGACGCACAGGCTTGCCTTGAACGAGCACTTTCCTCCTCTCGAAATCGATTTCAAGGTCGCTCGAAACATAGGTCGGCACGGGTTCCGCGGAAGAGGTCCGCCGCAGTGCTGCACGAATGCGGGCGAGTAACTCCTCCATGCTGAAAGGCTTTACAACGTAGTCGTCCGCTCCCGCGTCGAGAGCGAGCACCTTGTCGTGCTCGGTATTGCGGACGGTGAGCATGATAATGGCGACGTCGGATTGATCGCGGATTTCCCGGCAAGCCTCGAGGCCTCCGATCCCCGGCATATTCACGTCCAAAAGGACGAGTTCGGGCCGTTCCTTCCGCATGATCTCCAAGGCTTCTTCCCCGCTCTTGGCCTCGATGACCGTGTATCCGTTACTGGAGAGAGTTGTTCGCATTACGCGGCGAATCTGTGGTTCGTCATCCACAACAAGAATGGTCGAAGTGTTCATCGGTGTTCCGTCATCCCCCTGAAAATCGGCAAGCAAAATGAAAATACAGATCCATGTCCCAATTGGCTGATCACTCCAATCGTGCCTCCGTGTGCCTCGACAATCGCTTTGGCGATCGGCAATCCCATGCCTGTCCCCTGCACTCTGTAGCGTTGATCGGATCCACGATAGAATTTGTCGAAAATGAGGCCGAGTTCCGCCTCCCCGATTCCCGGTCCGCGGTCCGCTACACTGAAGTACACGAAATCGTCTTTCTCTTCCGCGCTGATGGTGATCGGTGTATCCGGAGAGGAATATAAATTTGCATTTTCAATTAGGTGGACCAGCACTTCCCTTGCGCGTGACAAATCCGCACGGACACGCAGTTCCGGATTTTTTATGTCGATCTGAATCGGCCGGGTTCCCAGAACACCCTTGCAAACATCCAGCGAAGCGGAAACTAGATCGGCCACACGAAGCGTTTTTAAGTCCAGCTTTACGTCGCCCGCCTCGAGGCGCGCCATCTCGGCAGCCTCCCCGACCAGTCGGTTCAACCTGTCGCACTCCTCGTTGATAATGTTCAGCAACTCGATGCGTTGGACATCGTCGAGCTTTGCCGGTGACAGCAGACTGGTTACCGAAGCCTTAACGGAAGTGAGGGGAGTTCGAAAATCGTGCGTAATCGCGTCTAGGAGCGCCGACTTCAATCGTTCACCCTCACGCGCTGCCTCGGTCTTACCCACCATTTCGATCGCATGCGCCCGCTCGATAGCGACCGCGATTAGCGAGCCCAGCGCCTCCAACGACTGCCGGGACAGCACCGGACCCGAAATGCCCACGCTGCCAAGGATGCGCGTTCCCAACCGGAGGGGGGCGAAACAGAGACTGTGTTCTTCGTCGATCTCCAGGTCCTCGCGCGCAACGACCGCCTTCAGGACGTCCACATCGAGTTGCGGCAAAATCATTCCAGACCGGTACATTTTCTGTTTATCGGAGAGGAATAGCGCGGCGGCGCCCACTTCGAAAATTTCCACCATCTGCCGCGGAATCGCGTTCAATAATTCGATCGGGTTTCCCGCGCTCAGCAAACGCTGGCTGAACTTATAGAGTCTCTCCACTTCGCGGCGCCGGCGGTTCGCTTCGGCAGCCTGGTTGCGCGCCCGGGTTGAGAGATCGCTGGCGAGCACCGAAGTCACGAGGAACGTAAACAACGCAACCCAGTTCTGCGGGTCGGCGATCGTAAACGTGCCAATCGGGGGCAGGAAAAAATAATTGTAGGCCAGTGTCGCGACGACCGACATAAACACCGAGATAGCAAGACCCCAAACCGTGGAAACTCCAAGAATGGCAAGCAGATAGGTGAACGCCACGGTCGTCGAGTTAAAGCGGTGGGTGACTCGATAAAATTCAGTAATGACGATTACCGCGGCTAACGCGGCGGCGTATCGGGCGAGGGTCGTTGGTAAATTCTTCGGCACTGAAGCCTTGTAGCGTAGCATTTATCGGGCATAATAGACGAGAATATCTGCAATGACGAAAACACCCGAACAGTGGCTCGAAGAAGTTTCCCCCCAACCGCGAACGAAGGGAATTCTGAAATTATTCCTTGGCTACGCCCCCGGGGTCGGTAAAACATACAGCATGCTGAGCGAAGCCATCCGCCGGCGCAGCCGTGGCGAAGACGTGGTCGTCGGCGTCGTCGAAACACACGGAAGGAAAGGCATCGCCGACCTCGCCGCCCAACTCGAGCAGGTCCCGCGCAAGAAAATCGAATATAAAGGCACCGTGTTCGAAGAGATGGATCCCGACGCGATCAAGGTCAGAAATCCGCAGGTTATTCTGGTCGATGAGCTTGCCCACACCAATATTCCAGGAAGCAAGCACCGCAAGCGATATGAGGATGTGCTGGATTTAGTCGAAGCAAAAATGGAAGTTCTTTCCACCGTTAACGTGCAACACCTGGAAAGTATTGCCCCTACCGTGGCCGCGATTACCGGAATTAAGATACGCGAGACGGTTCCCGATTGGGTGCTCGAACATGCCACTGAAATCGTGATGGTCGACCTGACGCCGGAAGCGCTTCAGAACCGCATGAAACGCGGTGAAGTCTACCACACCGGCAAGGTGGATCAGGCACTCAAGAACTTTTTTCGCCGGGGCAATCTGATTGCGCTTCGCGAACTCGCGCTGCGCCAGGTCGCGGAACAGGTCGACCGCAGCCTGGAAACCTACATGGACCAGAAAGACATTCACGATCCATGGCCGGTTCGCGAACGGATCGCGGTGTGTTTCAGCTCGAATCCCAGAGCTCAATATCTGATTGCGCGTGCCGCTAGAATGGCGCGACGTATGGACGCCGAACTTTTCGCCGTGTATGTCGATATCGGCCAGGACACCGATGAGCAGGACAGAAATTCCTTGAACGCCAATATTCAATTCGCCGAGAGCCTGGGCGCAAAAGTTTCGAAACTCAAAGGTAAGGACGTATCGGCGGCAACCGCGGAGTTTGTGCGCGAAAAGCATGTGACGCAAGTGATCTTCGGGCGCTCCGCCGTGGAAGGGTGGAGAAAGTATCTCTACATGACCGCGATCCATCGCTTTCTGCGCGATGCCCCCGCGGTGGATGTGCACATCGTTACTCAGGAAAGCGATTAGCCGCCATCTCGCAAATGGTCTTTATGGGTCGCGGCTTCATTCGCGACATTCAAAGGCCTGAAAAACGAGGGCTTTAGCCCCTGACATCCTGTCGAGTGCGGATCGCGGATCATTCCTCGGATAAGTCCCAGCTACTATTCTGGCTACTCAACTCCCTCGCAGTCCTACGGTGGCGATAGTCAAACAATTTTTCGAGTTTACGCCTTACGAACCCGCCCGCAAACCATCGGCCAAGAAATCCAAATGGCAGCGCGTACTCCACTCGATCTTCCAGGAAGCATGCCGCTGGGCCATCCGGCTCGAACGTGTGCGTATGTTTCCAATAGGCAAACGGGCCAGAGACCTGAAGATCCGAAAAGTAATGGCCCGGTTCGTACTCTTGATGTTTGGCAATCCATCGGCGGCTAAATGGCCATCGTCCAAATTGAATGGTGACGCGAGCGCCCTGCTCAATTCCTCCAATTCGTTCAATGATTTTCGCGTGCTCTCCCGGAGGCGTGAGCTTTTCTAGTGCGTCTGGGCGCTCGTGCCACGAATACACTGCCGCTGCAGGAGCCTCGATGCGGGAACGACGAATGAAGATTTCAGTTTTCATGTAGCATCGCTATGTTGCGATACGGCGAATTACTGGACGATTAGGCCGTGACTCGCCTTCGATGGGGTTCGAATGTA
>JBEKCU010000382.1:0-4054 GCA_050014735.1 Candidatus Acidiferrales bacterium
TTCGTTTTTCTTCTCCGTTGACATCGCCGACCCTTGCGCTAGAATACCCGCCTCTCTGAAGGGATGAGTCGCCGGTGGGATCTCCAAAATTAAACGCAATCGTCTGGGAGACAAATCTCCCGGGAATTCACTTCCTGAATCGCGGAAAAGTGCGCGATCTTTATGAAGTCGGCGGCCGCCTTTTGCTCGTGGCCACCGACCGGCTCTCCGCTTTCGATGTCGTGCTGCCCACTCCGATCCCGGATAAGGGCCGCGTGCTGACGCAACTCTCGCTGTTCTGGTTCGATCTGTTGCGGGACGTCATTCCAAATCACGTAATCACTGCGACGGATTTTCCGGCGGAACTCTCGCCCTACCGAGATCAGCTTGAGGGCCGCGCCATGTTGTGCCAGAAGACAAAGCCCTTGTCGATCGAATGTGTGGTGCGCGGGTATCTGTCGGGATCGGGATGGAAGGACTATCGCGCGACCGGAAAAGTTTGTGGCATTACGCTGCCCGCCGGGCTTCGCGAATCCGAAAGGCTGCCCGAACCGATTTTCACCCCATCCACCAAGGCTACCGCCGGCCACGACGAAAACATCTCGTTCGATGAAGCGGCTAGCCGCGTTGGCGGCGAACTCGCCGAGCGGGTCCGCGCGGTGAGTTTGGAAATTTACCGCCGGGCGGTAGCGTATGCCGAGCCGCGCGGAATTATTTTGGCGGATACAAAATTCGAATTTGGGACAATCGGATCTAAGGATGGAGGTGACGATCGGCGTCACGACAGTGCTGACAGCAAAGACCAACTCATCTGGATCGATGAAGCATTAACACCGGATTCCTCTCGTTTTTGGCCAGCGGACGGCTACCAGCCCGGACGCGCGCAGCCTTCGTACGACAAGCAATACGTTCGCGACCACCTCGAACGGATCGGATGGAATAAACAACCGCCGGGCCCGGAACTCCCCCCAGACGTGGTCGCGGCAACACGGGACAAATACCGGGAAGCCTACCGGCAACTAACAGGCCACGAACTCAAATAGATCGCGCGGGCTGGAATGCCCAGCCGCGAACATTCTCGTGCGGAGCGTGCGACGGTGAAAGATCAATTGGAAACGCTGGTCGGGCAAATGGTGGAGCGAGGCATTCAGTTCGACGAAGCAGTGAACGAATTCGAAAAAAAATTCATCAAGCGCGTTCTGGACAGGTCCCGTGGAAACCAGTCGCGCGCCGCGCGGTTGCTCGGGATTCACCGGAACACTCTCAGCCGCAAGATCGACCTCTATAAGCTCGATCACAGGCACCATCGCCGAGCGTAGACGATTCCTTTGTAAATAAGTCTGAAAGAAAACGTATCGTGTCGCTGCGAGCGCCGCAAGATATCCCTCTTCGATTTAAATTCGAATTGCGGGGGTAGTATTTCTCCGTGTATCTCTCGGCCCTCCATGATCTCTTTGTTGACTCTTTTCGCAGCGAAGGGGCTGACTCAATGCCTAACGCCATCGAAACAGTTTCAGCGCCAGTGCGAAACATACGACCAAATAAAATGACATGGTCGCGATCTTGGGCTCAAGCTGGCACAAATTCGCGCCCTGTAGCATGTTGGCGCGCAGTGCATCGATGACCGCCGTCAGCGGTAGCACTTTGATGAGCGGTTGCACTGCATTCGGAAATTTTTGCGACGAGAAAAACACGCCGGATGCAATCCACATCGGCATCATGACCACGTTCATAAGCCCGGAAGCTGCTTCAATCGTTCTCACGCGCGACGCGATGAGCAATCCGATCGCGCTGAACGACAACGCTCCAAGAAGACTCAAAACCGCTAAATCAAAAAACGAGCCTCGAATCGGCACCTTGAAAAACAGCGCGCCAAATCCCAGAACAACTCCGACATCTACAACCAGCATTGAGATCCGCGAAAACAGAAACGAAAGCAGATAATAAGCGCGTGGCATCGGGCTGGCTACGAGTCGCTTCAAGAGATTCTTTCGCCTCGCGTCGACGATCGCGAATCCCATGGACCAGATTCCACTGCCCATCAAATTCATCCCCACAAGTCCGGGAATCAGAAAGTCGATGTATCGCGAACCAGTCTCGTGCATGAGCCGGTCGGACGCTGCAACGGGATCGATACGGCCAGCCGCTCGCTGGACGGCGCGATCCGCAAGCAGGCGCGCGGCGCGGCCATCGGGATTCGTGTCGTCATACTCGTATTCCACTCCTCCGCTCGTCCCAGGAACGGCGAGCAGAACCACCTTGCCGGTTCGAAGCGCCTCTCTTGCAGCACTCGAATCGAGATCCTGCACGTCCAGGAGCGGATCCTGACGCAGAGACCTTGTCAATTCCGGCGACGCGGCCGCAATCTTCAACACGTCCGCTGGGCGATTCCGGAACGCGATCCCCAGTCCTATAGCCAACAGGATGGGGAAGGCAAACACCCAAAACAAGGCCTCAGGCTCACGCAGAAATTCGAGGAACCGCACCAGCGTCAATTGCAATAAGGGGTGATCCGCCACCGATCCCTTTCCCGGTGGTTTCTTCACGGTTTCGCGCGCTTGGGCGGCGGTAACAGTGGTACTTTCACTCATCGCGCAAATGTCTCCCTGTCAGTATGACGAAGACGTCTTCGAGAGTGGCGGAGTGCGTTCGCAGTTCCGTGAGGGTTACGCCTTGCCGCCTCAACTCCTCGAGGACCGCCGGCACCGCCGTGTGCAATTCGGAGACTTGCAGTTGTACGGCGCCGTTCAGCGTTCGAACGGCGCGCACGCCCTCAACATGGCCAAGGCTCGTTAGATCCAGACCATTCGAAGGCATTCCGGAAGAAAACTCGACCATGTGTTCCGCGCCGATCGAAGCGATCAACTCGCGCGGCGTGCCAAGAGCAATCACCTTTCCGTGGTCCATGATTGCAATGCGTTCGCACAGGCGTTCCGCTTCGTCCATGTAATGCGTGGTCAGCAAAATTGTTTTCCCGGAACGCTTGAATTCCTGGATCAAATCCCAAAGCTGACGCCGTGCCTGAGGATCGAGGCCGGTCGTAGGCTCGTCGAGAAAGAGAAATTCGGGGTCGCCGACGAGCGCACAGGCTAACGCGAGTCGCTGCTTCTGGCCGCCGGAAAGATCGCCGACGCGCGCTTTTTGCTTTTCGTCCAGTTGCACCAGGGCAATAACTTCGGACGGTATTGGACCTTGATGAAAAAAGCTGCGGAATAGGCGTACCGTTTCAAGCACGGTGAGTTTTTCAGACAGCTGAGTATCCTGCAGTTGTATTCCAAGACGCTGGCGGAGCTTCTCGGCGTTCGAATCCCAACGCATTCCAAGCACTTCTACTTGTCCGGAATCGGGAGCGGTCAAGCCTTCGCAGATTTCGACCGTCGTCGTCTTTCCGGCCCCGTTAGGTCCAAGCAGGCCGAAGCATTCTCCCGCGTGCACTTCGAGGTCCAGGCCATCGACGGCTACGACGTCGTTGTAGGATTTGTGCAGATCGCGAACGCGGAGAGCAGCATGAATTGACGTTTCCGGCACGGCCTCAGTATCGCGTCAGACGGGCGTTTATTCAACATTCGAATCGGGTCCAGAATCCTCCGTCGTCCTGTTCCCTCCTTCGGGTTGCGGTAAGACCCTCCTGCCTGTCGTTCCGAGCGAAGCGAGGAATCTCTCTTCGGTTTATATCCAAAAAAATTGAGACTCCCCACCCGTGGGAGCGGGTTCGGAATGACAATTCTTGAGCTTTTCAGCAAACTGTCACTGCCAAAACAAACGGCCCCGAGGAACTCCCCGGGGCCATTTATGACTTTCAGAGGGATTGAAGCTCAGTTGCTCGATGCTGCTTTCTTGGCGGGAGCCTTCTTAGCAGGTCCCTTCTTGGCCGGAGCTTTGTCCTCCGGCAGGTCTTCCATGTTGATCTTGGCCTTGTTCCAAGACAGCAGGAAGGGACTCTGAGTGTACCCAACCAAGGTTCCTGTGAAACGCACAACAGCGTCCTTCTCAAGTTTCTTGGCTTCCGGCTGACCTTCGACCTTGACCTCCATGTTGGGAGCGGTGGCCGCTTCGATTTCTTCCGGAGTCGCGC
>JBEKCU010000383.1:0-4050 GCA_050014735.1 Candidatus Acidiferrales bacterium
TCCTTCTCTCATCATCCAAGACGAAGCGCATTTGCTTGAGGAGAGCCTTGGTACCTTCGCCGGCCTGTTCGAAACCATGCTGGAACAGTTGTTCGTACGAGGATCTGTTCTGCTGGGCGACCGGGTAGCGCGCAGTCCCTTTGGAGCCAAGGCAGCCCGCCTCCCCAAGGTGATCGCCGCAACGGCAACGGTGAGCGTTCCCCAGCAGCAATTCGGAGCGCTCTATCAACGCCGGCATATGCATTTCCCATATCCCGGTACATCAATCTATAAATCTTTCTATGCCGTGCCGGCCACACCGTCCAATCCCGCCCGCCGCGGAATAGCGGGCAACAGCCCGCGCTCTCCAGAGATCGAATCGCCGTGGATGAGACTGTACACGTCGATCATGACGAACGGCCGCAACCATACCGTCACGACGGTCGCCGTGCTCGCTGCCTATCACCTCGCGATCACGGAGCTGTGGCAAGACTTGCTGACAGGAACCCTTACGGAGCAGGTCGCGCATCGACTGCTGGACGCCCTGACGCCTGGCACGCCGCTGACACAATTTCACGCGAACGCTATCACGGCGTGCGCGAAGGAAGATCCGGCAGTTTTGCTCACCCTGTTGGACCTGATGCGGATCTCGCTCACATATGTAACGAACAAGAAGGGCGGCGATCAGGTCATCGATGCGTTCAGAGAGGAAGTGGCGAAAGTCCACAAACGTCACGGCCGAACTCTGGCCCAATTCCATACGCGCCTGATTTCCGGTGGAATCGACGTTGCGGAAATTCAGGAGATCATGCGCCAGGCAGATGGCGGCATCAAGGGCGGCGATGACTTTCCTGATCTCGACCAATCCCTGCGGAATATCGTCGCAACATCTGCCATCTCCCACGGCGTAGACGTAGACAAATTTAACGCCATGTTTTTTGCGGGAATGCCGAACGACATAGCAGAATTCATTCAAGCGTCTTCCCGCATAGGCCGTGCCCATGTCGGATTCAGTCTCCTCGTACCCACACCGCAAGCCCGCCGCGACAGGTATATTGTCGAAACCCACGATGTTTTCCATCGTTTCCTGGAACGCATGATCGCCCCGCCGGCGATAACAAGGTGGGCCGCCACGGCACATGATCGCGTACTGACGAGCCTCTTTCAGGCATGGCTCAGCGGCTGGGCCGAACAGAAACTATTCATCGAACAGGCGGACACTGACAAGATCCGCGCGCAAAGATTCGAAACGGTGAATGATGTAAACCGACTCTTCACCGGAAGCGACCTTCCCGGCGCAGCAAAGGACTTCATGGAATTCTGTGTTCTTGCGCTCGGCGTCCCCGGCCGCGGCGTGAGCCGCGTGGGCGCCGCGCCTAACCCGGACTACTACGATGGACGTATCCGCAATCTTGCCAAGCAGCTGACGGACGAATTCCGTACTGAAAATTCCACGACAAGGTTGGGCGACTACTGGGACAACTCTCCCGTCGGCCAAAAGCCGATGATGTCCCTGCGCGACATCGACGAAGCGGGCCGATTCGTTCCCGCAAGACCGTTCGGCAGGCACCGAATCAGGGGTGGAGACGAGAAGACATTGATCGCCGAGGCTCTCCGCATTGTAAGGCGGCAGCGGAGCCGGGTTGGCGAACTTGACAGCGACGACGGGGAGGCTTAGCACCGCATGCATCGATCCAGAACTCAAATTGCCACAGCATATGCCCCCGGCGCGCTCTTCACCTATGAAGGCGGGCTCGGGTGTTGCGTCTCCGTTGCGTTGTCCGCTCCGGTTACGCCCTCCTCTCCGGCGGTCCAGAAACAATTGTTCGAACATCTCGCGGAATATGTCGAAAGCTGGTTCCAGCGCGCTACAAACTGCCGTACGGAACCTTCTGTTTTACCCGAACAATGCATAGACAGTGCATTCCTCAATCATCAGAACGAACCTTTCGTTGACCAGGGAAAGTTTGTCCTCACGCAGCCAAGCCGGATTGGGTTTCTTCCCGACCCCCTCGTATTCGTTTGCTCCGACTGCGAACGACTCACTGAATTTGGGGATGTGGAGGACCTTCACCGCCGATGGCAGCAAACAAAAGACCGGACAGACTGCGCTAGAACGGATTCGCACCGTCACAATTGGCGGCAGGTCGATGTCGTCTATGCGCATTGGTCCGGGAACTATTGCGGCCTCAGTCCTCACAATTGGGTTATGGCGCCTAACGGTCGGGTCAATCAGGTCAAACGATGCCGAAACTGCGGCCATGAGGAATACCAGCTGGTAACCAAGGCTTCTCCCTTCTTCAGCGATTGGCGCTTTCAATGCGTCCAATGCCTCACGACAAAGGAGGTTGTTCAGTCAGATAAAGAAACGCTGGAACTCCTCAAGCCCAGGATGGACGGCGGACACGGCAACCTCCCCAAGGAATGGAACATGCTGCCGGTCTCGTACAGAGCGTCCTCGGTTTTCTACGCTCAGACTGACAGCTTCATCCTATTCCGGGACGCCGAAGTCACAACCCTGCTCACGGCGGCACGGCGCGTCGATCTCGTCTCCCGACTTATGAAACTCTACAATTTCCCCGGCACCCCGCTCACCCACGACGAGGTCATACGGCAGCTTAAGGAAAACGGGCGTAACGACGAGGCCAAGAACTACAGCGATCTTCTGGAGATCCTAAAAGTGATGTCGGTTCCGGCCATGAAGGAAACCATGGAACGACAGCTGAGCGATAAGCGTGCCGGTTACGAAACCGGCGGACTTATTGCAAAACAGCACCTGCAATCGCAGGCTCTTTCCGCTCAAGTCGAAGCTAACCAGGAGTGGGCAAGACGCTACAACCCGATACGGCTCGCCGTGGAACATTCCTCTTTCCGCTCAGAAGTCATAGAAAGGCAGGGTACGGACCCGAGTCTCCCCGCAATATCGGTTCTCAATCCTGAAGTTTGCGACATCGATGCCGCAGATGCCAAAGAACGCAAATCATACACCGCAAGTGTTGAGCATCATCTCCTACAGCTCGGAATCGATGAACTCGTGCTGCTGCGCGGGCTAGACATCTGCGAATTCAGCTTCGGCTACACCCGCGTCAGTTCCACGCCTTCCACCACGATCAAGGATCGAGAAATGCCCGTCAGGCTTTGCGCTTTCGATTACGTGGAGCGGAACAGGCGGCCGATCTATCTCCTTGAACAGAAAAACGAAGGCTTTTATATCCGCCTCAATGAAAAACGAGTCATAGAATGGCTCCGGCAAAATGGCCTGGGCGATGAACTTCCGCCGCGCGACGGGATGCGGCTCGGTGGGCTTTTGATCGAACAGTACGCGGATTTCGGCCGTTTTCTGCAAGATTATCGCGAACGCGCTACGCCCCCTACTCCACGCTCCTTGCCCAACTATGTCTATCTCCTCCTCCATACGATGGCGCATCATTTTGCCCACGCGGTCGTTGAATATTCCGGCCTGGAGCACGGATCTATCGGCGAATATCTCTTTCCCGCCGACCTCGCCTTTCTCGTTTACCGCAGAGGCATGACGCCTGATCTCGGAAATCTATCCGCGATGTGGCGTAACCATGGCCTGACGGTCTTGGAGCAGCTGCTCTCCGACCGCGCCCTCAAGTGTGATGGAGGTAGTCTCTGCGATCAGCGCGGCGGCGCATGCCCGGCCTGCATTATGGCTCCCGAAGTGGCCTGCATCGGCGGCAACAATCTTCTCAGCCGCGCCGCTCTAGGCGGCGGCGTACCGCCGGGATGGGATGCCGACCGATCGGCGCTCACGGGATTCTTCCGGCCCGGAGAAAACGGCGTATGAATGCATCCATCCCCGAGGAAGCGATCGTTGATTCCGTGCTTGTCGACCCTCTGGCAGCGGCCGCGCTGTTGGTTCATCTAGCAAACTGTGACTCGCTCTCTATTCGTAAAGGCCTGCTAGACGATGTCGCGCGCGGACAGAACATCACCTCGCAAAAACTGGATTTGGTCCTGGCCGGTCTCCTTGAACCGGGCTTACTTTCCCAGACCCGGGACATCGTCTCGCTCACCGTCTCCAAGAACGACGCTTTGCGGTACGCG
>JBEKCU010000384.1:0-4028 GCA_050014735.1 Candidatus Acidiferrales bacterium
CGCGCATGTCGGAACTGGTCTCCGATACGCCGAGCAGCCCGGACTTGGAATTGACCATCTCGTTGAATTGTTTGGCGCACATTTTTTCGGTGCGCGCCAGATACCAAACCAGTCCCGGGTCGAGATCTCCTGAACGGGTGCTCATCGGAATCCCAGCAGTTGGAGTGAAACTCATGCTGGTGTCCGATGATTTGCCGTCACACACCGCTGCCAGACTCGCGCCGTTGCCGAGGTGGGCGAGGATCACGCGGCCGGTTTTTGCCGCCGGATCACCGAGGCGAGTCAGTTCTTCCATGAGAAATTCATACGACAATCCGTGAAACCCATACCGCCGCACACCCAGCGCCTCGTAGCGGCGAGGGATCGGTAACATCTGCGCCACGCGCGGCAGGTCGTGATGAAAGGCGGTGTCGAAACACGCCACTTGGGGCAGATCGGGAAATCGGCGTTGAAACGCCTCGGTCAGCAGAAGCTCTTCGGGCATGTGATCGGGATCGAACGGACTTAGCCCGCGCAGTTCCTCAATCATTTCAGCGGTGATTCGTTGCGGCTTGTAATACTTTGGACCGCCGTTCACGATACGGTGACCCACCGCGTGTAATGCAGCACCGCCGCTCTGTTCCTCGATCCAATCCATCAGAATTGTCACCGCGGCTGCGTGATCCGGCGCTTTCACAGGGCGCGAAAAATTGTCCGCCTGGCGCGAACTCTCCACACGTAAGCTGGCGTCCGGCAATCCAATTCGTTCTATCCCGCCCGCTATATTCTTTTGGAGCGAGTCGCCCGCTTCGAACAAAGCGAACTTGATGCTCGAGGAGCCGCCGTTGATTGTCAGGATGCGTGGATTACCGGGTTTCATTGCTCTCTTTTCCATCTTTCAGCAATCCGAACGAAGCGATTTTCGCGCGCGTGGACTTGTAATCCGTGTGAAGAATGCTTCGAATCCCCAATCCTTCCGCGATCTGAACGAACATTGGCGTGTTTTCGATGTACAGGACATTGCAGGCCGGCGCCTGGGCGATGTCCAGCGCCAATTGAAACATTTCCACGTCAGGCTTGCGGGCGTGCACGAAGCAGGAGGAAATAAAAGTATCCACAAACCCGTCCAGCTTGAACTCGCGAATCCGATGCGCATTCACCTCGCGCGATTCATTGCTGACCACGGCGATTCTCAGCCCGTAATGCCCCTTTAGATTACGGACCAGCTCGATCATCTTGGGATAAGGTTTCGATTGCGAGAACATGAAGAGCCGAAACTCATCACGTGTGAACGATCGTTTTTTGTAGAAGACCACTCGATTTAAATATTCCTGGAATGTGACCCTGCCTTCTTCGTGGGCAGCAAAGTTCAGGCTATGCCGATCTTGCATCTCCGCCCACTTCAAATTGAAGTTTCTGGCCGCGCGTCTGCGGGCATGATGATCCCACCCATTCGTGAGCAAGACTCCGCCGACATCCAAAAACAGGGTCGTGACCGGGATCGCTGTTTTCATTTGGCCCCTGGCAGCGCCTGCAGGGTACGACCGGTCGTTTGTCCGGCCAGAAGAATCGCACTCAAAGCTGGTCCCGCGCGAACGTCCGCATGCGCGGCGAAGTCCGAGATGTAATCGTGCAACTCCCGTTGCGGAGTACTCGTTATCGTTGCCATAGCACTCGATCGGATTCGAGGGGAACCGCCACCCCTGAGTGCACTGGGATTATTCGAGCCGTATAATTATTCGCCGGGCGCGAAGTGTTGACCGCGCCGTGAAAAACGCACCCGCCGGCATGATCAGGAAGCGATCCCGCGCATTTCATTTCTTCCCGTACTGGATCGCCCCCTGAGATTCCGTCCGCGTATAGCTCAACTCGCACTGCATGAGTGTCAAGGCCGTTTAGATAAACCTGAATCTCAAATAGGTGCTGCTGGCCACGAGTTTCAACTTTCACTTCGCCGAAACGCAGCGCGTCCCATTTCTGTGACAAATTATGCTGCCAATCGACCACTTGACTGCCGAATGCGCCTTGGTTTGCCACGCGCTCACGGTAGGCGCTCGCAGCGGGGAGGTAGCGTTCCTCGGTATACTCGCGCACCGCCCGGTGGGCAGAGAACCGCGGTGTCAGTTGCGCCATACTTTCGCGCATACGCTTGACCCAATTGGTGGGAATGCCGTCTTTTCCTCGGGCATAAAACTCCGGGATTACATCCTGCTCAAGCAGGTTGTACAGGGCTTCGGCTTCGGCCGCGTCCCAGGCCGGATCGTCCCCATGTTCCCGGCCGTCACCCAACGCCCAACCAACCTCCGGCGTATACGCTTCGGCCCACCAGCCATCTAACTCCGACAAATTGATGCCACCGTTGACGAGGGCTTTCATCCCGCTCGTACCGCAGGCTTCCCAGGGCCGTCGTGGGGTATTGATCCAGACATCGACGCCTTGCACCAGATGTCCGGTCAAATTCATGTCGTAATCGCTGAGGAACATCACATGGGGGCGCGCCTCAGGCTGCCGGATGAACTGAATCCATTGCTGGATCAAAGCCTGTCCCGCATGGTCCGCCGGGTGCGCCTTTCCGGCGATAATCAGTTGTACCGGACGCCCGGAATTACGCAAGATGCGAAGCAGCCGCTCCCGGTCATGCAGTAGCAAGTCCGGTCTCTTGTATGTCGCGAACCGCCGCGCAAAACCCAGCGTCAAAGTATTGGGATCGAACAGATGCTTCGCCTCGTCAATCGCCTTAGGCGACGCGCCAGAGGAGGCCAGTAGTCCGGATAATCGCTCGCGAGCATAATCAACCAGCGATTTGCTTGCAGCGGTGCGGAATTGCCATAACGCGCTGTCGGAGACCCGGCGAATTTCTTGCTCCAGGTTTTCCGTTGTCCCGAGCCAACGTCCTTTTCCGCAGGCGCCTGTCCAGAGATCGTCAGCTGCCGCCGAGTCCCAGGTTGGCATATGTACTCCGTTCGTCACGTGTCCGACGGGTACTTCTTCCTCCGGCCAGTGCGGAAAAAGACGAGCAAAGAGCTGCCGGCTGACTTTCCCGTGCAAGCGGCTAACGCCGTTCACCGCGCCGCTACCTCGGATTGCCAGGTACGCCATATTGAACTTTTCCGACGTGTCATTCGGATTCTGACGGCCCAAGGCAAGCAAATCATTGAGTTTTATATTGAGTTTCTCCTCTGCATACCTTCCGAGATATTGCTCGATGAGCGCCGGATCGAACAGATCGAAGCCCGCAGCCACTGGCGTGTGCGTGGTGAAGAGATTCCCCGCTCGAGTTACCGCTAGCGCAACTTCAAAAGACTTTCCAGTTTCTTTCATGAAGTCCCGGGCGCGCTCCAACGTAGCAAAGGCAGCGTGTCCTTCGTTCAGGTGGCAGACTTCAGGTCTTATTCCCAGCGCACGCAGCAACCGCCAGCCACCGATTCCTAGAAGCATTTCTTGCTCGAGGCGCAACTCCGGACCACCCCCGTACAACTCGCTGGTGATCCCTCGACGCGCGGGAAAGTTCGCCACATCATTGCTATCCAGCAAGTACAGCTTGACTCGCCCAGCCTGGACCTGCCATGCGCGCAGCCAGACGGAGTAACCAGGCAGTGCGATCTCCAGGCGCAACCATTCGCCGTTGGGTTGGCGCACCGGCGTAATCGGCAGCTGTCCGGGATCGTTGTATGGGTAAAGTGCCTGCTGCGCTCCGTTCTTGTCGATCTCCTGGCGAAAATATCCTTGTTGGTAGAGAAGTCCCACTCCGATCACCGGAACGCCAAGATCGCTAGCTGCTTTAAGTTGATCGCCTGCCACATTGCCAAGTCCGCCCGAGTAGATAGGGAGCGCTTCACTCAACATAAATTCCATGCAGAAATATGCGACGCAAGTTAAAGGGGATTGCGGATGTTTTTGCTGAAACCATGCGGGCGTGTCTGCCTGTTGACGCTTGGCGCGCAGATGGTCGTCCACGTTCTTACGAAAAGCTGGATCGGCCAGCACGCGTTCGAGTCGGTCCCGCGAGACCGTCTGCAGCACCACCCAAGGATTTTGAGTCAGGCCCC
>JBEKCU010000385.1:0-7641 GCA_050014735.1 Candidatus Acidiferrales bacterium
CCTGGTGGCGCTGGAGCATGTGTCCGCCGATCTTCGAACCGATGCCGCTTGGTCACCTGTCATGGTGGATGGGCCGCGCGTCCTTGGAATCGAAACGTTCGGCCCAGCGGGTGCAACGCTCCGTTTGCAACTTCGAACGGTGCCCGGGCGGCAGGACGATGCGGCACGCGAACTGCGCCGCCGCATTCAGAATCGCTTCGAACAAGATCACATACGATGGGGCGGCGTGCAACGAGTGGAGATTGCTGGAAGTGAGGAACTCCGGGGCTTTGCCGCGCGGTCAGGGAGCTAGAGGTTTGAGGCTGGAGGTCAGAAATTAAAATCAATTCCGTGCCGATTTCGCGATACGCAAAATACTCTCAGTTCCACGATTTCTAGTCATCTGTCCCATTTTCATTCGCTTTTTTTTCACTTCTTTTGCCGGTCCACGGACGAGGTTTCCAGGGACGAGCCATGGACTTCTTCATCCTCTGCAACGCCAGCCATGACCGTGCGATTTCGTCCGCCTTCCTTGGCGCAGTAGAGCGCGGAATCGGCCATTTGCAAGAATTGGCTGGCCGTGTTGTCCGGCCAAGAGCAGGTCGCGACGCCTCCGACACTTACGGTTATTTTCAGTTGGCCCGATTCCGTCTCAATTGGCGTCCGAATGATAGCGTCGCGCAGGCGTTCGGCCTTTTCCTCTGTTTCCGCGTGGTCACAATTAGGCAGCAGAATTAAGAACTCCTCTCCACCGTACCTGCCCACAGCGTCATAAGACCGGACGTCGGCCAACATTCTCTTTGTGACTTCGCAGAGCACGGCGTCGCCCGTGAGATGCCCGTAGGTATCGTTCACGGATTTGAAATGGTCCAGATCCGCAATCAACACGCCCAGCGAAAGGCCTTCACGAGAGGACCTCACAACTTCCCGCTCCAAAGTTTCCAGGATCGTGCCCCGGTTCCAGACCCCGGTTAGAGCGTCATGCGTGGCCTTATATCGCATCGCTTCGCGAGCCTGCACGAGGCTGTCTTCCAGATCGAGCAGGCGCGATCCGACTTGAATTCTTGCGCGCAATTCCTGGGGATGAAACGGTTTGGTCAAGTAATCGTCCGCTCCGGACTCCAGGCCCTCGACGATGCTTTCCTTGGCATCCTTTGCGGTAAGAAGAAGAATGTAGGTATACGGCTCGGGCCGCACCTTTCGCATTTCGCGGCACACATCCACGCCGTTCTGTCCAGGCATCATCCAGTCAAGAAGGGCCATGCGCGGCGCATCCGGGGACGTAAGATGTTCGCATGCGGCGTTTCCGTCTTCCGCTACAACGACTTCATAGCCCCATTTCTCGAGTAGCCTTTGCAACATTTTTCGGGAAAGCGCTTCGTCATCCGCAATCAAGATTTTCATTTCGAGACTCCCTGTGCGAGCAAAAGAAGCAAGAGTTCGACCGCTCGTTCCAGATTGACCAGGCTGTGTTTCGAGGCAACTGCATCACCGCTCTTCGCGTCTTTTTCAAGTTTCGCGGCCGCGGCCGACGTCGCTTGAGCGCAGAGATTTCCCGCAGCGCCCTTCATGGAATGCGCGCTACGTTCGAGCACCGGCATGTTTCCCTGCTCAAGCGCGTCACGCATCGCCGCCAGCAGAACCGGCGCGTCGTCGACAAACAGTTGGATTAATTCATTTAGGAGGTACTGGTCCCCCTCGACCTTTTCCATCATGCAGACTCGATCCAACTGCTCGATCGGTTCATTCGTGTCCTTTGGCATTGTGGGTTCCTCCGGGGTTTTCGTAATGCAACGTTCTATTTCGGCGTGTAATCGACTAGGCTGGATCGGCTTGGAAACATAGCCGTCCATTCCCGCCTCAAGGTACCGCTCTTTGTCTCCGCGCATTGCATTTGCCGTCATGGCGATAATGGGGATATGCGTTCCCAGTGGGGCTTCACGTTTGCGAATAGCGGTTGTAGCCTCGATCCCATCCATCTCCGGCATCTGGATATCCATTAAAATAATGTCGAATCCAGGCGCTTCCGCATTTTCCCAGCCGTCAAGAGCCTCCTTGCCGGTCTTGGCCCAGACGACGCGATGGCCTGCCTTTTCAAGCAGGCGCATGGCGAGCTTCTGGTTCACGGGATTGTCTTCGGAAAGGAGAATATTCAGGGACCGGCCCTTCGGTTTTACTTGAACGGGCTCGCGAACCTCGATCAAACGTTCTTGCACAACTCCGGCGCCCAATGCCGACAAAATGGAATCGAGCAATTCAGATTGGCCAATCGGTTTCGTGAGGAACGATCCGACGCCTAGTTCGCGGCAGCGACCCGCATCCGCAAGATGACGGTCCGCTGAGAGCATCAGGATGACGGCAGCAGCAAATTTTGGATTCTCGCGGATTCTTTGTGCGACCTGGAATCCATCGATCCCTGGCATTTGGGCATCGAGCAGCACAAGAGAAAACGTCTTGCCCAGCCGTTGCGCGGCTTCCATCGAATTCAAGGCTTCGGCGCCGCTCTCAGCCAAGGTGGGCTTCATGCGCCAGTTCGTCAGCATCTCCGCAAGAATGTTTCTGTTGGGGGAGTTATCGTCAACAACTAAAACATCGATCCCGGACAACTTCTTGCCGGCGGAGCGTTCATTTTGCAATGCGGATGCCGTACCACGCCTGAACTTGGTCGTGAAATGAAACGTGCTGCCCTTTCCGACTTCGCTTTCCAACCAAAGACGCCCGCCCATGAGTTCCACAAGGCGCTTTGAAATTGTGAGGCCCAGGCCTGTCCCGCCAAACCGGCGTGTCGTCGAACCGTCCACCTGCGCAAAGGAATCGAAAATGAGATGCTGCTTTTCCAGCGGAATTCCGATTCCGGTATCCGAAACAAGGAAACTGATGGGGACCTCGCCACCGGAGTCTCGTTCGAGTTCCGCATCCACAATGATGTTCCCCTGCTCGGTAAACTTAATCGCGTTGCCGACCAGGTTGACGATTAACTGCCGGAGGCGCGTTGGATCTCCAACGACGGTGTAGGGGACTTCGGGAGCGACCCGCACCGAAAGTTCCAGATGCTTCTTGTCAGCCCTGACGGCGAGCGTCTTGAGCGTGTCCCGTAGCAGATCGCGAATGGCAAACTCAGTCTCCTCCAGTTCGAGTTTTCCCGCCTCGATCTTCGAAAAGTCAAGAATGTCATTGATCACGTGCAGAAGGCTGTCCGCCGAGAGCTTCACCAGACCGAGATAATCTCGCTGCTCGGAGGTAAGCGTGGTATCGAGAGCGAGGTCTGTCATCCCTATGATGCCGTTCATCGGCGTGCGGATTTCATGGCTCATATTGGCCAGAAATTCGCTCTTGGCGCGGCTCGCGGCTTCGGCGGCCTCTTTGGCGACCACCATGGCAACCTCGGCGCGCTTGCGCTCGGTAATGTCCAGAAACGTGACCACGGCGCCAACGCTTTCACCTTCTTTTCGAATCGGGAATGCCCAGTATTCCACTGGGAAATTCGAACCGTCGGCGCGCCAGTACACCTCCTGGTCCGAATGGAATCCCTCGCCCCGTTGGAGCGAATGACTTATAGCGCAATCTTCTTTCGCGTACGGTGTTCCATCGGTGTGAGTGTGGTGCGCCATTTGGTGCATATTCTTACCCAAAAGATCCGTTGATTTTTGCTGGCCGAGCATTCGCAATGTTGCGGGATTGCAGAATGTGCAGTTCCCATCCCGATCCATCCCGTAAATCGCTTCCGCGGTGGAATCGAGCAGCAGCCGGATTCTTTCCTCGCTTTCATGCAAAGCTTCCTGAGCCCGCTGCCGGTCGCCGATTTCCTGTTCCAGCTCGATGGTGCGTTCATCGACTCGCCGTTCGAGATCTTCCCGGGAATGCTGTAAATCCGTGTCACGGGCTTGAATTTGCCCGAGCATTTCGTTGAAGCCGTCAATCAGGACGCCGACTTCATCCTCCGATTTCTTGCCGGCCCGAATGGAATAGTCGCGTGTTCCGGTCACCATCTTCGTGGTCCAAGCGAGTTCCAGGATCGGGTCCGAGATCGGGCGCTGCAATTGCCCATAACCTTCCAGCAGCTGCCTGTACTCGACCGTGTCTCCCTCGAGGAAAACCGTTCCTACAGTTTCTTTGTCGAAGCGAATGGGCTGAAAGATCAATACTCGATCGTGCGTGAAGCGGCTTTCTTCGTTTTCGACAGCCAGAGGAACAAAAGGGTCGTGAACGGATTGCCTGTGATAAATGGCGAAGGGCTTGCCATCATGGTCATAAATGACGGCCGCCAGAATATGGGGCTTTGCTGCCAAAGCCTGGAGGATGTCCCGGGCGGAATTTGGATCCTTGAATTCGAGCGGCGCCGTGCTGTTGGTCCCAAGAATATTCGCCAGCGCATTCAAATCCTCGACGCGCAATTGCTTGAAGCGGTACACGCCATACTCCGCGAAGGCGATCCCCGCTGCGCAGAGGGCGGCGAACGTATTGATCATGATCAGGAACGAAATCTTCCGCCGCAGCGAAAGTCTGCGTGTCCATTGTATGCGCGGCCAGCGCATATTAGTTATTTGCTCCTCGTTCCGCGCCTGTAACCACTCGGGCGAGCGCCAACAACTTCGAGCTCACTTTGAGGTGAGCCCTGACCGTTGCGCCAACATCGATCGCCAGACGCACGCGGTTGTCCTCCATCACCAGCTGAATCATTCCTCCGGACTCGACGAAATTGTCCATGTCCGCCACAGTCAGCACGCTCGATCCGCGCAGGTTCGCCAGAATCGGCGGGAGCTGTTTCTTTTCCGATGTACCGATGAAAAGGATGTGGCAAGCGCGCAAATCTTCCGCGGGCTTAAGCGCTTTTATTTGTATTACGTGTCCTTGCACAATCTTTCCCGATACGAGCTGAGTTAATTCGTCATCTAGCTGTTGATTGCCGACAATTCCAATCACCCAGTGCGATTGGAGATCCGCGGGCACGTCCTCAGGCCATTCGACAAACTTCAAAAAATTAAACAGATAAGCCGCCTTGACCTGAAATTCCGTGGGCGCCTGCTGTGCATAAACCAGACTATTGGCAGAAGTTCGCAATCCCGTCATCAACATGCCAAGGCAAACCAATCGCGCGAGATTCTGTGTGGTCCAGCGTCGGAAGGCGCCGGCTCTCGCGCTGTCTTGAGGAATCACCTGCGACAACACCTTTCGAGTGACTGTCAGTTCCACACTTCATTGCCGCCGGAAACCTCGCATTCATTCCGGCGTCGATCGGCGGACCGACAATGTTCCGCGAACCGGTCGACAACCGCATGTCATTTGGCTGTTTCCTTGACGTTGCTCCCTTCTACTCGGGCCAGACTTAGTAATTTCGAGCTGACCTTTAAATTGGCCCGTCCGGTCGCATCCACGTTAATGGCGAAACGGACCCGGTTGTTTTCGCTTAGAAATTGAATCATCCCCCCGTCATTGAGGAACCTAGCCATGTCGGAAACGATCAGGACGCTTGATCCCTTCAAACCGGCAACTAATTGGGGAAGCCGCTTCTTTTCCGAAGCATCGATGAACAGGATGTGGCATCCCCGCATGTTTTCTCCCGCGTGGTATTTTCGAATCACCAGATCGCGTCCCTGCACCGTCTTGCCGATAATGACTTGCGGAAGAGATTCACCGAACGGATCGTCCCCGGCAATCCCGATCACAAAGGGGGCAAGCGAATCGGAAAATGCATCGTCCGGCCACTCGACGAACTTGAGAAAATTAAACAGGTAGGCGGCCTTGACCTGATATTCGGGGAGAGCTTCCTGCGCGTGTCCCTCGGGTGCAGCCACGAGACGGACGAGGAAGAGAATGGCAAACATCCAACCGATGAGTCTCGATGGTCTTCTCATTGGCGCGCCAAGCATTCTTCAGCACCGCAACAAGACGTGAAGTGATTCAGCAGGAAGTGCGCGCGGTCCGATCTGGCACTACACCAGCCGACACGCCACGTCCGGTTCTCCCCACGAGAACTCTTGCATTGCAATCTCCAAACGGGGATTGCCGGTCGGACTTATGGTCTTTTGTTTCAGTTGTCTACGAAATCACAAAGAACTGATGAGCGGGGTGCAGCCGTGTTTTGTTCCAATTTGACTCTCATCGCACCGGTTTGGCTCATGGCGGCTTGGAAAGCCCGGTTTCTGTGCCGGGAATCGACCGCGTTGCAGCTCGACACTCCGGCCACGTTGGGCGATGTCCCAATCTTAAAGTTTGGACGTTTAGGAGGGCCCAGCTTTAGCTCGGACATTCGGACTGCTTTTTAACGTGGGCTTTAGCATCAGAGCACTTGAACGTCCGAGCTGAAACTCCGACCTCCGAGGGCAAAATCCCGCTATGTCTTCCAGTACATGACAGCTCCCCAGTTTGGCCGACACCGTGCTGCTTCGACGTTTGCGATAGTATGTATGCGCGCCTTGGAGCCCGCACTTCGATCGAGACGCTAGCACATACGGAATTCAACCAGGAAACGGAATGGCCGCAAGTTTTGAGGGAATTGGAAGTCTCGCCGCGATTTGCACGACGCTCTGCTGGGTGCCGCAGGCGCTAAAAATTATTATCGAGAAACGAACGGAAGGCATCTCCCTGATCACGCAAAGCGTGTTCACCCTCGGCGTCGCGCTCTGGGCTGCGTACGGATTGCTCTTGCATAATCGTCCGATCCTTTACGCGAACGCGGTGACGCTCGTACTGTCGCTGATCATTCTGGTTCTAAAGCTGCGATATTCCTGAGCAATCGAATGGAAAATCACCGCGCGGCATGAGGACTTCGGAGACCGACTAACGAATGTCGGACGACATTTCGCTATTTCGCGTCCTTCTCCAGGAGACCTAGGGGCTCATCCTCTTCGCTGAAAAAGTCCGAATCAATGCGTTTGACGGCGTAACTGTTGACTGTTGAAACGCCAACTTCATAGTCAAACATGAATTCAGCGAGTTGAGCGCCATCTATCAAAATGATTTTGCTATCCAATCCCATCGCGTACTCAGCGGCAGCTTTCGAGAAGGTCGATGTAGTTATGAATATTCCCTTCTTTGCTTTTTTTCCGTACAATGCTCCCACGAACTTCTGAATTTCGGGACTCCCAACTGTGGTGTCGTCCCAACGCTTAGCTTGGATATAGAGCAAATCAAGACCAAGCTTATCTTCTTTGATTACCCCATCGACGCCACCGTCGCCGCTCTTGCCGATAGCGCGCCCGGCGTCAGCGAGTGAACCACCGTAACCCATGGTCGTTAGCAATGTCACGACCAAACGTTCGAAGAACTCGGGTGCGCATGCTTTGACACGCGTTAGAAGCTCTGATTCAATCTGCTTCCGAATTTTCAAGTACCCGGCAGCCAACGTCTCTTCGGGTGTCTCATTTGACGTGTCAGGGTTGTCCCCCGACTCGATACTACCGCCTCCGCTTGGCTTCTTTGCTGCGTTAAATTCGACGAACTCAGGAAATCGCTTCAGGAAAGCGACGGTAATCTTTGGCGGGGCTTCCCCGAGGATTTTCCGCCCGCGCTCGGTAATTTGGAAATATCCGCGCCTTGGATAGTCGATCAGTCCGGCCTTCTTTAGATACGTGCGTGCCCACCCGATTCGATTGTCAAAAAGTCGGGCAAGCCCGCTCGGCAGTAACTCTTTCCGCTCCTCCTCGGTCAATCCAAACCGTG
>JBEKCU010000386.1:0-4012 GCA_050014735.1 Candidatus Acidiferrales bacterium
TGTCTCTGTCCGATATCCTCTTGCGGACAACTTTGTACGATGGCGATTCGATCGCGGTCCGGGAAGCTCTGCACTTCGGACTACCGGTGATCGCAACGGACAATGGCATGCGCCCCGAAGGCGCGATCTTGATCCCAGTCGCCGATCGACGTGCGCTCTGCCAGGCCATACGATGGATTCTCGACAAGCCGGCAGTGCGACAAACGTCACCAGGTGCGGACGTTACAAACCTGAACCGGGTGATCGAATTCTATAAACAATTACTTAGCCCAGCTTACTGAACCGATGTCCCCCAGAATACACCCCGTCCGAATGTTCGACGCGCAAAATGACTCTCGATGCGGCATTCGGGTTGGCAAGGTCTGCGTGAGGCTGGTTTTAACATTCACTAAGCCTGAGCAAGTGTGCGTCGTAAGAGGCAGCAAATGACAAACCTGGCGTCTTGGGAGAAACTTCGATCCACTCTTTCGTGGTTGCCTGCGTATGTCTGGCAACGCTGTGTTCGAACCCAACCGGATATGCATCCGATCCACTTGATCATTGGAGTGGCCGATCACTTTGAGCCTTCATTTCGACCCGAGGCCGTTGCAACCTATGCCCATCGCGCTGAGCAGGAGCGCCGACTGGAAAACTGGTGCCGCCAGTACCCGGAAACCGTGCAGTCTTGGCCCGACGACGACGGCCGCCCGTTCCGTCACACTTACTTTTATCCGGCCGAACAATACGACGCTGCCTTGATCGATCGCCTCGAAGAACACTGCCGCGCGGGCTGGGGCGAGATCGAGATTCACTTACATCATGGCGTACACGCACCCGACACTGCGGATAACACTCGGAGAGCGATCCTGGAATTCAGAGACGCTCTGGCAGCACGCGGATGCCTCTCCCAGTTGGATGGCGACGGCCCGCCCCGATATGCATTCGTCCACGGCAACTGGGCTCTAGCGAATTCAGCCCAAGGAAGCTCCTGTGGAGTAGACAACGAGATGCAAATTCTTGCCGAGACTGGCTGCTATGCCGATTTCACTCTTCCCTCCGCGCCTTCCCCGGCGCAGGTGAGCAAGATCAATGCCTTGTATGAATGCGGCGCGCCCCTGGATGAGTCTGCGCCCCACCGCCGAGGCCGAGATTTGAAATGCGGCAGGTCGCCCGAAATTTTCCCTCTGATGATCCAGGGCCCGCTCATGCTTAATTTCGGCCGGCGAAAACACGGCTACCCGTTCCCAGGCATTGAGAATGGCGGGCTGACAACCGCTAACCCTCCCTCAATGAAACGTCTTCGACTCTGGCAGCAAGCCGCGATAACTGTCCACGGACGGCCAGAGTGGGTATTCATTAAGCTGCACTGCCATGGCATGGACCCTCGGGACGGGGAGGCAATGCTGGGATCGCCGATTCGCCAATTCCTTCGCGAGTTGATCGACCCGCCACAGCGGCGGGATAAATACCTGGTGCACTTCGTCACCGCGCGCGAGATGGTGAATATCGCTCTGGCCGCTTGCGATGGAAATAGCGGAAACCCGGGCCAATACCGCGATTACCGGTTGCGATTGAATCGAGCTCGTGGCGGAGACGAATCGCAATTTCTGGCAAGTACAACTGGCGGACGTAAACACGACAAAAACTTGAGATGTCTCACACCTGAAGAAATGTCTCGTTAGGGCCGAAGCTCCGGAGCGTCAGCCCGCAACGTGACGTTCATACATATTTTGCAGGCATATAAATGACCACCGCAACTCCACCAGCGAACATCCTCGGTCAGCGAGTTTTATTTGGAGCTAGCTGGTCCGCGATTGCAAAAGTTACAATCCAACTTTCCGCTCTTGCCGCATCGACCGTCGTCGCTCGTCGAGTTCCTCCCTACGCATTCGGAATCGTTGGCATGGCAACCCTCGCGATCGGGTTGATTTCGCTTTTTCGCGACCTTGGCACCGCGTCGGCGGTCATTCAGCGGAGAGACCTTAACCAGCACTTATTGTCCAGCCTTTTCTGGGTCAATGTGGGGATCGGGTTTGCAGGCACGGCCCTATGCTTTCTGAGCGCTCCAGTTGCGGCTAGAATTTTTCGCGAACCGGCTGTCGTCCCCGTCGTCAGAGTCTTGTCCGCCTCATTTCTAATCGGCAGTGTTAGCAATATCCACTCCGCGCTCCTGAACCGCTCGATGACATTTAAAAAGCTTTCCTTGATCGACATTTCGAGTTCGGTTATCGGTCTCGGCGTTGTTGTGACCTTGGCCTGCCTGCACGCGGGCGTTTGGAGTCTGGTTGCAGGCACTCTAACCAGCACCACAATCAGTTCCATCTTGGTATGTGCCATGTCCGAATGGCAGCCGAGCTTGCTTTTCTCCTGGATGGAAGTCCGGTCCGTGATGAACTTCGGGCTGAACCTTTCCGCCTTCAACCTTTTCAATTACTTCGCGCGCAATTCCGACAACGCGATTGTGGGGCGCTATCTCGGCAGCGCATCGCTTGGCTTTTACCAACTGGCGTACAACATCATGTTGTTCCCGGTTCAGGGAATCGCGCAGGTGCTGACTCAGGTGATGTTTCCTGCGTTTTCCGAGATTCAACACGACAATGAAAGGTTTCGCCGGATTTACTTGCGAACTTGCTCGTCAATCGCGCTGATCACGTTTCCCCTAATGACCGGAGCGGCAATCCTGGCCGGACCGCTCATCAGGACAGTGTATGGGCCCCGATGGGTGAACGTTATCCCGGTTCTGACCATTCTCGCTCCCGTGGGATTGGTTCAGTCGATTGTCACAACTTCGGGACTAATCTATACGGCGAAGGGCCGGACCGCCCTGATGTTTAAGGTGGGCGGTATCGCAAGCGTTCTCTACGTGATCAGCTTCTTTATCGGGTTACCTTGGGGGATCCGGGGGGTAGCGCTCTCGTACGCGATTTGCGTTGGGCTGCTGCTCCTGCCGTCTCTCTATATTCCATTCCGCTTGATTGATTTGCGACTACCTGACCTATGGCATGCGATTAAGGGCATTGCGACGAGCACGGTTCTGATGGCAGTTGTGGTGGTAGCTTCTCGGAGGGCGGCTAACGGTTATGTGCAAATGCCGGCCGTCGTTGAACTTTTTCTATTTACGGCGATTGGCGCCATCGTTTACGGCGTGACCACGTTTCTTCAGCGTTTGCCGGTTCTCTTAGATTTGTCTCAAATGGTCGCATCTTCGCTGCCGCGTCTATTTCGGCGCGTCGACCAAGTTGCGTAGGTGCGTTGGACGACCCTTGAGAACTTTTGACGGTGACGCCAAAGGCCACACCTTTTTGCGAAGCTGTCGAGCCCAGCCACGGTGGCCGGGAACTATGCGTCGTCGGCAAGCAGGATTGACCGTTTAGCCGGGGATCATTCTCCAGCAGGCATAGGTAGGCTTGTGCGTAAAGGGAGATAACCATGATTCAGTCTGAGAAGGCCTATTATACCGAGCGCTGGAACCAGTTCGAGTATGCTAACTCATTCGCGTTGGCTCGAATCGCAAAGATCCTCAGCCTGATGGAGGAAGCCGAACTACAAGAGCATCCGAGGATTTGCGACCTTGGATGCGGTGCCGGCTGGGCTACCGGTATTCTCGGAGCTTTCGGAGAGGCAACGGGCGTGGACCTGGCTCCGCCAGAATCTGCCCATCAACACTACCCGCACTGCGAATTCATTGCAGCGGATATTTTGGAGTGGCGCTATCCTTCTGAGAACTTCGATCTCGTCGTGAGTCAGGAAACGATCGAACATATCGACTGGGATGGCCAGGCTCGCTATTTGGATATTGCGCGCGGATTGTTGCGGCCACATGGATATTTGATTCTGACCACACCGAACCGGCGCACCATGGAAGCATTTCCTGGAGGACGAACCTGGAGTAATCAGCCAGTTGAGAACTGGTTGTATGCCAAGCAGCTTAGGAATTTACTGCGCCAACGTGGTTTTCAACCGATGCGGATGACTTCATTCGTGCTCGGTTTTGGAAGTTTTGGATTCTATCGTCTAGCTAACTCCTACAAAT
>JBEKCU010000387.1:0-4011 GCA_050014735.1 Candidatus Acidiferrales bacterium
CTTTTGAATTCGTGATCCCTGTTAGCAAAGTCAAAAACAAACAAGCTGAAGCCTGTTCTACTCGATCCCGATGATATACTTTTCGGGCAACGCGGAAGTGGCGGAATTGGCAGACGCGCCAGCCTTAGGAGCTGGTGGCCGAAAGGCCGTAGGGGTTCGAGTCCCTTCTTCCGCATGCCTGATTTTCAAATGACTGATGAAAGCGAGATAACTTGTGGGCCGTTTTCCGATAATCTCGCGGGATATATAAGTTCCCCTGCTCCCTACCGATCACACGGCCATCAGTTTGGTCTTCAATAGGCCCATTGCTCGGACGCTGCCGGAGATTGTATATTGCTTACTGGCTGGCTGAACGTGTATTGCTGGCCGGCGAAGTATTCGAAACTGAAATTCCAAATGCCAACCGACCTGGCCGCGATCCCATCGCGGGGCGTGGCTGGCGTCAGGTAGATCAAACCATCGCAGATTGCAACCCCACACAACGGAGCGGTGACAGCGGTGAATCGCTGAGGGCCCGGAAACAGAGAATCGGTGCAGTGCGCCCGGTGCTGTTTGGTGCGTCGGCAGCGTGCTTTCTTCTTTGGGTTGCTTTGTACAATGGCTATCCAACTGTCTACCCGGATACGGGCGCCTATCTCTATACCGGCGCGTTTCATGTTGCGCTTCCACCATTCCGCTCGCCCGGTTATAGCATCTTTATCGAGCTGACGAGCCTGGGCGCCAGCACCTGGTTTACTGTCGCAGTTCAGGCAATCGTTGTCGTTGCGGTGTTGTACGAAACGTGCAAGTACCTGATCGGCGGTGAATCTAAGTTCCGCGACTATTGCCTGCTCGCGATCGCATGCGTATTGGCATTGCTAACGAGTCTGCCGTGGGAAGCGTCGCTGCTGATGCCCGATATTTTCGCGGGCGTGGTGTTTCTCTCGATGTTCTTGTTGGCATTCAACAACCAGTTTCGGCTGATGGAGCGGATCGGTTTGGCAGTGATCTTGACAATATCCGTCAGCGCCCACCAGTCGTTTCTACCGATTGCGGCGCTCTTTGTCGCGGCACTGGCGATTCCAAGGCTTGCAGGTTGGCGGCTGCCGGGAGCACCTCGGGCAACATCGGTGCTCGCCTGGCTGATCGTGCCGCTCATCGCCTCCGGCATTTGGACCGCGACGCTGAACCGCAGCATGGGTCTCGGCTTCAAGATTTCGGTGTCGGGAAATGAATTCTTATTAGGGAGGCTGTTTGACGACGGCCTGGCAGCGGATTTCCTCCAGGCAAACTGTTCGAAGAAATTATTTATGGCGTGCCGCGATCTCGCCAATCTGCCCAAGACGACGGAGCAGTTCCTGTTCTGGAACCCGCTGCTGCATAAAATGGACGGTCACCCGAATGAGATGGGAGAACTGGTGCGCGGAACGATTGCCGCCTACCCGATGAGATTCGTTAGAGATAGCATCAAGCAAACATTCCGTCAGCTTGCGACGTTTCGCACAGGACAAGAAGTTCGAGACTTCGCCTTAAACGCGCCGAACTGGAATCCCGCTGTGATCCAGCTGATCTTCCCGCGCGACTTTCACGCATTTTCGAACTCGAGGCTGATTCGGGGCCAACTCATCCCGCTGGTTAACGCTGCGTCGACAATTGACACGGCGGTGTTTTGGCTAAGCATGGTGCTGTGCCTGTTTCTTGCGTGCACTAAACGGGTGGAGAAATTGAACCGGATTTTTTATTCGGCGATCGCGTTTCTCGTGATCAATGCCGCGATTTGCGCCTCGCTGGCAGGCGTCTACGACAGGTACCAAAGCCGTGTGGCCTGGATCCTGCCTCTGTGCCTCGCGTTCTACATTTGTTATCTGTTTGGAGAGCGGAAACACGCGAATCCGTAAGAATCTCGAGCGGCAAAAATCATCACGAGGATCTGGAAATCGCCATTTCATATGGCTGTCTACGTCCAAGCAAGGATGCCACTCTCTCAGGATCCCTCCATTTGGGCGAGCCTGACCCAGCGCCCGGAACGATCGCATTCGGCGTCTCTCTTGTTCCCGGTCTGATCGATCAAAATCGAGCCGACAAACCAGAAAGGAGCGCAGGACCCGAGTCCCGCGTTACATACGGGCCGCCCTGGTTCTGATAAAACATCGTGTAGGAAACGGGCCCGCGTCCGGCCAGCGGAAGCAATTGAAATGCCCCCATTCCTATGCTACTCTTTGCCGGAGATTTCTGATTTTCTACCTAGCTACGTTGCCAACGAGGAGAGACCATGAGGTCACACCTAAAGCTGCTCGCGCTAATATGCGCGGCCGTGCTATTCGGCTCGATCGCCCAGAGCGCAACAATTACTGGAACCGTAAAGGGCTCGGATGGCGCTCCCTTCCAAGGTGCATTCGTCCAGGCCCAGAACACCAAGTCAAAGATCACGGTGAATGTGCTGACAGACGGACAAGGCCACTACCGCATTGAACAGCTCCCGGCGGGCGATTATCGCGTACAGATCAGAGCCGTTGGCTACAGCACCACGCCTCACACGGGCGTAACGCTCACGGAAGATCAGAACACGTCGTTCGATTTCGCGCTGCAAAAGGCCCCCGTGCGCTGGAATGAAATTTCCTACTACCAGGGGATGCAATTCTTCCCTCCTGATAAAGGGAAAGATCTGATTCAGGCAAGCTGCTCGACTTGCCATGAATTTCAAAGCCGCATGGCGTCGGTCAGGCGAGATGAAGATGGCTGGAAGGATCGCATCGAATACATGCGGACATCCATGAAAGTTCGCATTACCGATGATCAGGCAGGCGATATCGCTGCGTATCTGACCAAACTCTTCGGCCCTGACTCCGTGCTGCCGAAATCTCCCGAGGATATGCCAAATTACAAGGAAACGGTCAGATCCTTCAGTAAAGACGCCATGAACATTGTGTACGTGGAATATGACATGCCAGGTCCGAGCCGCATGCCCTTCAGCGCGACTCCGGACAAGAATGGTTATGTGTGGATTCCGAATTTTGGCCCGGCCAATAAGATTTCACGTCTCGACCCGAAAACTGGGATGATGCTGGACTTCTCGGCCCCCAGCACCAGCACTGCCGATATTCATTCCTCCGTCCCCGCAGCGGACGGTTCCGTTTGGCTCACGGAGCAAACGACGAATAGGCTCGGACGATGGGATCCCGTATCGCAGAAAATTACTGAGTATCAGGATCAGTATCTTCCTGGGAAAGATGGTCAACTCACTGTCGGATCCAAGCACACCGTCCGCATCGATGCGAAGGGTAGAGCGTGGGCGAGCGGCGGCCCGCTTACGATGTTCGATCCCGAAACCCAGAAGTACACCCGCTTCGATGACTTCCCTAACACCTACGACGTAAAGCCGGATAAGAATGGCGATGTCTGGTTTACCTCGCCGGGCAGAAATTCGGTGTCTAAGGTGGATGGCACGACGCTGACAGTTACCGAGTGGAAGATGCCTTCGGAGAAGTCGTTCCCTCGCCGTCTGGAAATTGGGTCCAATGGAATCGTTTGGATCGGTGAATTTAACACGGGCAAGATGGTGCGGTTCGACACGAGGACGCAGGCTTTCAAGGAATACGCTTTGCCGGGACCGGATCCCAGCCCGTACGGAATGGGCATCGATGCCAATGGATACATCTGGTACGACTCCCACCACCAGGACACCATAGGGCGGGTCGATCCCAACACCGGAGCGGTCACCGAATATCCATTTCCACATTCGGAACTTTGCGCGCGGGAATTTTTCCTCGATGCTCAAGGACGGATGTGGTACGGCACGAATCCGAATAACAAAGTTGGCTATTTTTACCTGACTGGAAAGAACGGCACGCTGACTTCCAGCAAGTAAAGGCGTGGATCGAAGCATTCTGATTTGAGGGTGCAGGCTCCTTCATTGGAGATTTTTGTTGCTCATCGCAACAAGACCTGCACCCTCTAGCTTTTTCCGCAAGCAAGTTCGCGCCAACCATGTGCATGTATGTTGACGCCAGAGAGGGATTCCCCTATACTTTT
>JBEKCU010000388.1:0-4694 GCA_050014735.1 Candidatus Acidiferrales bacterium
CCATCGGCGTGATCGGGCGCTGGAGCAATATACAACCCGTGTTTCACGCGATCCCGTGGATTGCCTTAGGCGCCGCGATTTTCTTCGCTCTCTTCCATCTTTTTTTCAGTGGGAGAATCGGCACGGGGACCGCTTTGCGCGAACGGCCAATCTTTCGCGCGTTCCGGCTCGCCAAGCTTTGGCACTACGGGGCTGTGATTCTGATGCGCGCGCCGCTGGTTATCGCCGGTGTAATCGTATATACGTTTGCTTTGCGGCTCTTTGGGGGTACAGTCGGCTTCGCTGAAATGCTGAGCTACCTGCCGGTCATTTTCCTTGGCGCAGCCATGCCTGGACCGATGCATTCAGTCGCGATCCTGTTCTGGGTCCTGCTCTTTCCTGACAAGCCAGGACAGATGACTGCTTTCGGCTTCGTCATGCACAATTTCTTTATCTTCTTTAACGCGGGAGTCGGCCTGCTATTTCTCCGCCGGGCCAGCCGAGAGATGTTCGGTTAGTTTGCAAAAACAGCTGGAGACGGGTGTTGGTAGCGCCGGCGTCTCGCCGGCGGCTTTTTCGACTTTGACAAAGGCAAAACCAAAAAAACGCCGGCGAGACGCCGGCGCTACCGAACTGCTTCTTTTTTCAACAAAGCCCGCTGGACCATCGACACCAGCGTGCTTATAACCAACCCCCAGACGAAAATCACGAGTATTGGCCGCAGCACGGTTAGGCCCAGCCGAATCAGCGCGTCCGCGCAGGGCGGGACGAAGTAAAGAATGCCGTTTTATACCGGCCGAGCTTGCTCCCGCGAAGTTTGGCGTGCCGGTGAATCCAATACGAATCGATGAAGTATTGGGCGAAGGCTGCGACGATCAAGACCGGCAGAATCCATGGAAACGCTCCGCGATACGCCCCGGCAAATATTCCGCTGGTGACGAAAATAAAATCGGTGGTGTGATCGAACGTCCCGCTCAACGCGGTCACCGTACCTCTGCGCCTTGCGATGGGCCCATCCAAAAAATCGGTAAGTAACGCGACGCCCCATATGGCCAATGCCACAGCTGCCGAGCGCACGTCGCCCCGGGCCATAAAGAACGCAAATGGGGCCACGAGGAGCAGGCGAAGAGCAGTCAGTGCGTTAGCCATCGGTGGTCGAGATCGTGGAGAGAGTTGGAGAAGCAAGGGGTAATGAAGACACCATTTGAGCTGATGCCTGCATTTTTAGCCTTCGCCGACGCACTCGTTCCAGAGTTGTGGATTCATGCGCTTGAACTTGCCCATCATCTCGATGCATTCCGGCGAGGCAAGATCGAGTATGTCGCGTCCCTGCTGTCGCAGCCAGTCGGCGCCGCCCTGGGCGTTCACACTATCGCCGACGATGACTTGTTTAAACCGGAACTGATAGATTAATCCGGTGCAGTACCAGCAAGGCGTGAGCGTGGTCACCAGGATTAAATCGCGGTAGCTGGGCTGGCGGCCGGCGGCACGAAAAGCGTCGGTCTCGCCGTGCATGGAAGGGTCCCCATTTTGCACCAGGCGGTTGCGGCCCGCGCCCAGGAGAGTGCCATCAGCGCGAAAGATGGCTCCGCCGACCGGTATTCCCCCCTCGGCGAGTCCAATGCGTGCTTGTTCGAGCGCAACAGCGAGCATGCTGTGAGCGTCCAACGTTGAATCCATCCGATGAGTCTAGCATCTCCAAACCGCAGGACTCAACGGACCCGGATCGGCGGATAGTGTCCTAACGTAAATTAGAGTTCGGGTGTCGGCTGGCAACCCCGGGAACGCCAATCTCCCGATTGGCGACGGTACAGAATCACAAATCGCCAATCGGGAGATTGGCGTTCCCAAGGTTAGACTCCGAAGTCGCAACCCCACATTTCTTCGAATGCGTTTCTCTACATTTAGGACACTACCGGATCGGCGGACTACCTGGACTGTTCAACCATGGGTGATCGCTAATCGCCTGCGCTGAATCTCAGCTATTTTCCACCATGGTAAGTTTTGCTGAAGCCGTTTCGTGCATTCGTGACCGTGAAGGTGCCGTCCTGTTGAGCGGAAACCTTGATCCAATAGGCGGTTCCGTTGTGCTGGGGTGCAGGTGGCACACCGGGACCTGGCGTGGGAGATGGCATCGGCAAGACGGGCATGCTGGCCTGAGGGTCATCCGTCGTATTCGCAATAAACGTCCCAGGCACGGTGTATTCCTGACCGCTGAGAAGCGAAAAATGCATCTGCCAGAGATCCTCGAGGCCCGGCGATGAATAAATCGTTTGCATCGTCGCGGGGTCGCCACCTTTTCGAGTACCGTTGTTCATGATGGCCACGCGCGGGCGAAGCGCGTCCACGATAACTGGCGAATTCGAACTCGAAACCCCATGATGCAGGCCCAGAAGGACGTCCACGGCACCGATTGGATTATTCGGGCACATCAACTCGAATTCCTTGTTCTTCGTTAGATCGCCCAGATGGGCGGCTCGAAATTTGCCGAACGTAATGTAGGACGCGACGGATTGCGGATCCTCGGCGTTGTTATCGTCGGGCTTGTAGAGGTCGCAATACAGATTGGGTTTGCCTTGGCCGGGGAGCGGCGTCTTGATGACTTCTCCGGCGGAGGCAACCACGAGCCAATTCACGCCTTTCAGTGGGATTTTATCGCCCGGCTTCACAACCCTGTGCGCGGCGTCGGCGTATAGAATTGGGTAGGTCTTTTGAAGGAACTCGTCGATTTGGGGAGAGGGTTGCGTGTTCGGACCGTGGTCGATGAACTCCTTAATGGGAATGAGCTTTGCGAGTTCCGTCAATCCGCCAACATGATCTCCATGCCAGTGGGTAATGATGAGATGATCGATCCGCGTGACTCCGGCATCTTTCGCGGCAGCCATGATGCGCCCGGCGTCTCGAACGGCGCCCGGCGCGGCATTTCCGGTGTCGATCAAAACGGACTCGCCCCACGGCGTGACAAAGAGGACGCCGTTGCCACCCTCGACGTCCACCACATAGATGTCCAAGGTGGTCCTGGGCGTCTTCGTTTGGGCAGCCGCCAGTGCTGCTGAAACTGCGAATGCTAAAATTAGAAGTGCCATTTTGGCGCGCATGAAATCACCTCGTACAAGCGATGCGTTCGATCGATAGCTCGGCTTCAAATAAGACAAGTTCTTAGACTTGTTCCTGTATCCGAAAAACAGGGTGACGATGGTCAACGGATTATACAAGGGTGGCGACTCGCGGCGATCAATTCTTAATCTGGGTAACTAGAGCCGGTTCGTATGCCTGGAGGACCACGTTGAAGCGAACGCGGCCGAGGAGTCCGCCCGAGGCCGTTTCGACGTTGACCCGCCAAGCGCCGGCCCTGATCCCATTTTTCACCGAGTACGTGCGGTAGCCGCCACCACGTCCGCCATGGACGGGTAGCTCAACGCGGCTCATGGTGGTCCAGCCGCGCTTTGGTTCGTAGAACTGCCATTCATGGACGATTCGTGTGTTGAGCGCGGTGGGCGAAAACACCGCGCTATAGGCAAAGGCGGACCTGCCAGGTGTGGCGTTGAATGTTTCCGTAAGCCGGAAGAAATGGAACAGCCCAGGATCTTCGGATTGTACGACGTAATTGCCGTCGGGGTTTCGTGCGATGGCGTGGTATATGCCGGCGTCCTGTAGCGATAGCGGAATGGGAGGGATGAGGTTCAGAAAGTAAAGCGCATTGATGACGATGAAGATGGCGGCGATGCATGTTTTGAGCGTCCGGCTTCGAGTTGCGATCCCTTCGCCGGTGACCGACTGCAAAAGGTGGAGAAAAAGATAGAGCAACGCGAGGCTGACAGCCCCGCTGAGCAGGAAGATAAGCCGCCCGATCGCGTGCAGCACGACCGGCATGATGAAAATCGTGAAGCAGAAGAGAGACAGAAAGAAGAGACTGATCTGGAAGTAAAGGCGCTCGTAGTGCTGCTTGAGTCTTTCGCTGGCCACGAAGGCCGCGCCAAGGATCAGGAAGAACGGCCAGCTTACCCGGAGGCTGCCGCTGCGGAAATAGAAAACCAGGAGGGTGCTGAGCAGTCCACCGAAAAAGAACTGAAGCATGTTGATGAGCCAGAAGTGAGCTTTGGATGGATTCCGGGAATCAGCGCCGCGATTTTCCGCGCGGTTCAAGAGAACGATGCAGATGGCCACCATGGCGAGGTGCGCGACGATCCAGAAATTTTCCCAGAACGTATCCACACGTTTGAGCGTTACTGCATCGAACGCAAATCCACCCAGGAGCGAAGCCGAGGAGATCGGCCTCTCAAAGCGCGCGTAGACGCTTCTCAAGTGGACACGGAGAGAGTCGCCGACGATTTCGTGAGGCATGGGCCGAATGAGAATAGCATGGGGCACCAGAGGGGTGCAGCGCTCGAACGGTGGGCGTCCTCTTATTATAATTGACGCCAGAGAAGTCCCAGTATCGTGCACGCTAAGTTGACACTAAAGGCCAGCGCGTATATCCTCAAAAAAGATTGAATCTGCAGGGAGATTCCTGCCAGGCGTCCCTATGTCGACAATTCCCTACCGTGTGGACGCCATTCTTGAACAAGGGCTTGACGGTCGTCCCCTCTCCCGCGAAGACGCTCTTTCCTTGATCCAAGAAGCGCCATTGGCGGCGTTACTCGAAGCGGCCTCGGGAATTCGTGATCGGTTCAAGGGTCGTTCCGTCAGCTATTCCAGGAAAGTATTCATTCCAT
>JBEKCU010000389.1:0-3927 GCA_050014735.1 Candidatus Acidiferrales bacterium
GGGGCGAAATCACGCCGGCAATCCGTCAAAGCGTGCTGCTGTGGGTCGGCTGTGTGGCGGGGGCGCTCGCGGATAACGAATATCGCAGTAAACTTACCGCCGCCGGTTTCGAGCAAATTGACATCGAGCCTACACGGATCTATCGCGCCGAAGATGCGCGTGAGTTTCTTGCCGCGGAAGGCATCGACGTGGACGCGATTGCACCGCAGGTCGATGGCAAGTTCATGAGCGCCTTCGTTCGGGCCGTCAAGCCCATGGCTACCGCGGCAAAACCATGTTGCGGCCCGGCCTGCTGCCACTAGACCTGATTCGCAAAAGGTGTGTCCGGTAAAGTAGCCGGGCTTTCGGCCCGGCGATGATCGTGCCGGATACACTGACTCTGAATCTGCCCTAGCGGAGAAACAAGTATGGACGGACATTACAACGTTCTATTCCTATGCACCGGCAATTCCGCGCGCTCCATCATGGCCGAGGCCATTCTAAACTTCAAAGGCAGCCCTAATTTCGCGGGCTACAGCGCCGGAAGTCACCCGTCGGGAACGGTTCGACCGGAAGCCTTGAGACAGCTCGAAATAGCGCGCATACCAACCCATGGTTTGCGCAGCAAGGCCTGGGATGAATTCTCCTTGCCCGGCTCTCCCAAGTTCGACTTTGTCTTAACGGTTTGTGACAACGCCGCCAAAGAGGTCTGCCCAGTGTGGCCGGGACATCCGATTACAGCCCATTGGGGTGTTCCAGACCCGGCTGCAGTTCACGGAAGCGGAGAGGAAGTCGAACGGGCCTTTCGCGTGGCGTATTTCATGTTGGAGCGCAGAATTAGCCTGTTTCTCAGCCTTCCACTGAAGAGTCTCGACTCCCTTGCCCTCAAGCGGGAGCTCGACAACATCGGCCGGACGACGGCGCCTGCCAGCGAGAAATAGTACCGGGTTTCGACAGAGAATCTGCGCTTCAGCCGGCTTGCCGCACCATGAGGATCGCCAATGAAGACAACTAATCGTCTCAGTTTTCTGGATCGCTATCTGACAGCATGGATCTTCGCTGCCATGGTCGCAGGCGTTGTATTGGGTTGGCTTGTGCCCGGAGTCGTGCCATTTCTCAATCGCTTCAACATTGGTACAACTTCCATTCCGATCGCGGCGGGGTTGATTTTGATGATGTACCCGCCTTTCGCAAAGGTGCGATATGAGCAGCTGCATGAGGTCTTTCGCAACCGGCGGGTGCTCGGCCTTTCACTGCTGCAGAACTGGTTTGTCGGGCCAATCCTGATGTTTGTCCTGGCGGTTGTATTCCTGCGCGGATATCCGGAATACATGGCGGGACTGATCATGATCGGCCTGGCACGCTGCATCGCCATGGTCATCGTGTGGAACGAACTGGCCCGAGGCGATACCGAATATGCGGCCGGCCTGGTGGCCTTCAATTCTCTTTTCCAGGTCTTCTTCTACTCCCTCTACGCCTGGCTCTTCATCACGGTCCTTCCTACCATGCTCGGGCTCCGGAGCGCCGTCGTCCACGTCTCCATCGCGGAGATAGCAAAGAGTGTCTTTGTTTATCTGGGAATTCCGTGTCTCGCCGGATTTGCGACCCGTGCGGTATTGGTTCGATCCAAAGGCCACGAATGGTACAACCGGAACTTCGTTCCCCGCGTAAGCCCACTGACGTTAATTGCACTGCTGTTCACGATAGTGGTGATGTTCTCCCTTAAGGGTGGATACATCGTTCACTTGCCTTTGGATGTCATTCGCATTGCCGTGCCGCTGTTGATTTACTTCGTGCTGATGTTTTTGGTGTCTTTTTACATGGGCAAGAAGTTGGGCGCGGACTATTCCAAGACCACGACGCTGGCGTTTACCGCTGCCTCGAACAACTTCGAGCTGGCGATCGCAGTTGCAGTATCGGTATTTGGCATCAACTCCGGAGCTGCATTCGCGGCGGTCATCGGACCGTTGGTGGAAGTGCCCGTGATGGTCGCACTCGTCAATGTTGCTTTCTATTTTCAACGTCGTTATTTTCCCAACCCGCAACCGATGGCCATAGAGGCGGTTTGTTCGCCCTCCGCCGAGTAAACTCCCGCTGCTGCAAAGATGGGTGGCACATCCTTTCTGAGTCACTGCGCTCCGGGCGCCCTGCCTTTGCGCCGTGCGTTTCGGCCCGTCTTAGCCACCGAATCCAACTCGCCACCGGTCTACCGGCGACGGCTCCGCTCCTGGGGATCGATGTTCGGCGCTAGTGCAATTCCCGGATTGATGTAGCCGAAATTTCTGAGGGGAATGTCATGGCGACCGGAGCGCCGAGCGCCCGTGGCCGGAGTCGGGGTCCCCGGCGAGGCTCGGCTCGCTGGGGTGATTGAGCAGCCAAGCTGCGTACCCGGCGCTCGCAAGCAAAGGGCTATCCGGGTGCAACGGGGTCCCCGGCACGCGCCGTAGTTGCGCGTGTTGGGGCAGGAAAGTGGAGCCACCCTTTGTTTTCGGCAGCAAAAACACAAGGTGGCTGGACTTCGCTCGCCATGACAGTCTGGCATGTTGGGATATACCTACTCGGGAATTGGCCTAAGCTGGGTGCCCATGATTGGACCGGGCTTCCTTGCCCCCTAACCCTGCAACGGTATATGGTGATCAGCGGAGTACCGCCGGCCGAATGATACTCTTCCCAAGTCTGCATGCCGGTCTGAGATTCGAAACCAACTCGCGCATGAGTGACAAGGCGATAATCCGATGACACAGCAACTCCCCTCCATCGCATTTCTCTTTCCCGGCCAGGGTTCGCAGGCCGCCGGGATGGGAAAGGAACTGGCGGCCGCCTATCCGGTCGCACGCCAGGTCTTCGAAGAAGCCGATGAAGCTCTCGGCTATAAGCTTTCCGAATTGCGCTTCGAAGGGCCCGACGACCAGCTCCGCCTCACCGAGATTACGCAGCCGGCCATCCTGACCGCGTCGGTCGCGGTTTTCCGCGTTCTCGAGTCGTCTGGCATTCTCCCCGGCTTCGTTGCCGGACACAGTCTGGGCGAGTACTCGGCGCACGTCGCGGCTGGAACCATCGAATTCGTCGATGCGGTGCGCACCGTGCGCAACCGCGGCAAGTACATGCAGCAAGCGGTCCCGGTTGGCGAGGGCGCCATGGCGGCGATTCTGGCGCTCTCGCTCGAGTCCATCGAGGCCGCCTGCAAGCAAGCTTCCGACGGCCTGGTCTGTCAGCCCGCCAATGTCAACTCCCCCGATCAGATCGTGATTTCGGGCGCCAAGGCGGCGGTCGAGCGCGCCGCCGAGCTGTGCAAACAACAGGGCGCCAAACGCGCCGTGATGCTGCCGGTCAGCGCGCCCTTCCATTGTGCCTTGCTGCAGCCTGCGCAAGATCTCCTGTCCGAGGACTTGCTTGCCTTGAATTTTCACCCGCCCAAAATTCCGGTGATGTGCAACGTGGACGCCAAGCCTGTGATCACGGCGGAAGCCAGCCGCGATGCCCTGGTACGGCAGGTTACCGGCGCGGTGCAATGGGAGCGCTCGATCCGTAACCTGATCGAAGCCGGCGTCGAGCTCTTTGTCGAGGCGGGACCGGGAAAGGTGCTCACGGCGCTGATGCGGCAGATCGATCGCTCGCGGACGGCTATGAACGTGGAGGACGAGGCCTCGCTGCAGAAGCTGAAGAATCATCTCGCCTCCGTCAGTCCCAAGGCTGAATCGCTAAAGGCAGTCCCCGAATAGGCCGGCCGCTGAAACCGAAAGCCGGAGGGCGATCCGTCGCCCGTACCCGGCTGGGTGACCCCACTCAAGCTTTTTGCTTGAGTGGGCCAGTTTCTTCGAATGGGGCTAATATGGTGCCCCAGGTTCGCCCGTTGTTGGCTAACCTGGGGTAGTTTCTTGTACTGACACAGAGGCTCCGCTTGCCGCGCGTGGCCCACTCTTTCGCCATCCAAAGCGCAAAGCCGGG